>DATIER010000264.1:0-23205 GCA_035455605.1 Gaiellaceae bacterium | reverse complement strand
GATCTCGCCTGCGCGCCGCGCCGCCTTCGAGACCGTGCTGCGCGTCTTCGAGGACGGCGCCTACGCCGACCGCGCCTTCCGCCCGGCCGCGGAGAGCCTGGACGCGCGCGAGCGCGCACTGGCCCAGCGGCTCGCCTACGGGACGGTGCAACGGGTACGGACGCTCGACCACGGGATCGAGCAGCTCGGCAGGCGCCCCGCGGCGAAGCTCGATCCGCCCGTGCGTACCGCGCTGCGCCTCGGCGCCTACCAGCTGGCGTTCTCGGACGTCGCTGCGCACGCGGCGGTGAACGAGTCGGTCGAGCTCGTCCGCGCCGCCGGGCTCGAACGCGCCGTCAAGTTCGCGAACGCGGTGCTACGGCGGCTCGCGCTCGGGCTGCACGAGCTCGTCGACGGCCTTCCGGAGGAGACGGCGCAGCAGGCGGCGCTGCGGAACTCGTACCCCGACTGGGTCGCCGAGGCCTGGTGGCGCGACCTCGGCCGGGACGACGCGCGCGCGTTGATGCGGGCGCAGAACGAGCCGCCCGAGACGGTCGTGCGCGTGAACCGCCGCCGGCACGCGCCCGTGACCGGCGAGCCGGACGGGGAGATCCCGGGCGCCGTGCACGTCGACCGCGTCGACGAGGGCGAGCTGGCGGCCGGCTCGGTCTGGCCGCAGAGCCGCGGCTCCCAGCTCGCGGGCCTCGCCGTCGGCGCGCGGGCGGGAGAGCGGATCCTCGACCTGTGCGCGGCCCCCGGCGGCAAGGCGACGCAGCTCTCGGAGGCCGGCGGCGAAGTGGTCGCCGTGGAGAAGCACGAGGGCCGTGCGCGCGAGCTCGAGGAGAACTGCAGGCGCCTCGGCGCGGAGAACGTGCGCGTCGTGCACGCGGACGCGCTCGCGCTCCCGGACGAGCTCGGCGAGTTCGACCGGGTGCTGGTCGACGCGCCGTGCTCGGGCCTCGGCGTGCTCGCGGGCCGGCCCGACCTGCGCTGGCGCGCCCAGCCGCTCCCGGAGCTGCAGCGTGACCTGCTCGGCGTCGCGGCCGGGCGCGTGCGGCCGGGCGGCACCGTGACCTACTCGGTCTGCACCGTGAACGTCGACGAGAACGAGGCGGTCGTCGACGCGAGCGGCCTCGCGCCCGAGCCGCTCGGCGAGCAGTGGCCGCGCTTCGCGCATCCGCGGCGGCCCGAGTTCCTGCTCACGCTTCCGCACGTGCACCACACGTCCGGGTTCTTCGTGGCGCGCCTGCGAAGATCCGCCGCGTGAGCCGCGACTGGACCGCGCGCGTCGAGGTGGAGCCGTCGCTGTACGCGGCCGACTTCGCGCGGCTCGGCGAGCAGGCCCGGGCGCTGCTCGACGCGGGCGCCAGCGTCTTCCAGTGGGACGTCGGCGACGGCCACTTCATCCCGCCGATCACGATGGGGCCGATCGTGCTCGAGGCGATCGCACCGCTCGTCCACGAGGCCGGCGGGATCCTCGACGTCCACCTGATGGTCGACCAGCCGGAGCGGCACCTGGAGCAGTTCGCCGAGGCGGGCGCGGACGGCGTCACCGTCCACGTCGAGGTCTCGCCCGACCTTCCGCGCACGGTCGAGCTCGCGCGCGGGCTGGGGCTGGAGGCCGGGATGGCGCTCAACCCGGAGACGGCCGTCGAGGCGGCCGCGGCGGCGGCGGAAGCGTCCGGCGTCGACCTCGTGCTCTGCATGAGCGTTCACCCCGGCTACTCGGGGCAGGCGTTCATCCCGGAGTCGATCGACCGCGTGCGGCGGCTGCGGGAGCTGCTCCCCGACGAGGTGGCAATCCAGGTGGACGGCGGGGTCGGCCCGGAGAACATCCGCGGGCTGCGCGACGCCGGCGCGACGCTGTTCGTGGCGGCGACCGCGATCTTCGGCCACGACGACGTGGGCGCCGCGTACCGGCGCCTGGCAGACGCGGTCGCGTGAGCCTCGCTCGGGCGCTCGAGCTCGCCGAGCGCGGGCGCGGCGCCGTCGAGCCAACCCACCCGCTCGTCGGCGCCGTGCTCGAGCAGGACGGCGTGGTCGTCGGCGAGGGCTGGTACGCCGGGCGCGGCACGCCGCATGCGGAGGTGGCGGCGCTGGCGGCCGCCGGCGACCGCGCGCGCGGGGCGACGCTGTACGTGTCGCTCGAGCCGTGCTCGCACCACGGCAAGACGCCGCCGTGCGCCGACGCCGTCGTCTCGGCCGGGGTCGCGCGCGTCGTGGCCGCGGTCGGCGACCCGAACCCGAAGGTCGACGGAAGCGGCTTCGAGCGGCTGCGCGCGGCCGGGGTCGAGGTGGAGGTGGCCGACCTGTGGGAGGCGCGCGTCCAGAACGAGGCCTGGCGCGTCTGGATCTCGCAGGGCCGCCCGTTCGTGACGTACAAGGTCGCGGCGACCGTCGACGGCCGCGTGACCGTGCCGGGGTCGCGGTGGGTCACCGGCGAGGAGAGCCGCCGCCGGGTGCACGAGCTCCGCGCCGCCTCGGATGCGGTCGCGGTCGGGATGGGCACGGTGCGTGCGGACGACCCGGCGCTGACGGCGCGCGACGTCGGCGCCGAGCAGCAGCCGCGGCGGCTCGCGCTCGGGCGCGGCCCGCTCCCGGCGGCGTCCGAGCTCGAGCTGCGCAGTCGCCCGCTGGAGGAGGAGCTCCCGGCGTTGGCGGCCGAGGGAGTCCGGTCGCTGCTCCTCGAAGGCGGGCCGACGCTCGCGTCCGCGTTCCTGGCCGCGGGGCTCGTCGACAAGCTGCTCGTGTTCGTGGCGCCAAGGCTCGCCGGCAGTGGGCCGCGGGCGTTCGGGCAGCTCGCCGAGCGGCGCGAGCTCCGACACGTCGCGATCGAGCGCGTCGGCGACGACGTCCTCGTCACCGCGTACCTACGGGAGCCCTGAGCGAGCGGCCGTCCCTTACTACGGTTCGCCCGGCCTCCTCCCCGAGGCGAGCATAAGCAGGAGCGGCGCGCGTGTCCGTGACGCTTCGTGCCGAGAGCGTGACGGGTCGTCCACAGGCCGCGCGGAACTAGGCTTCGAGCCGTGTTCACGGGGATCGTTCGCGAGCAGGGCCGCGTCGTGGCGGCCGAGCGCAACGGCGACGGGCTCCGGTTCCGGATCGCGGCGCCGGGGACGGCGGCCGACGCCACTCCCGGCGATTCCGTCGCCGTCGACGGCTGTTGCCTGACCGTCACGGCGGCCGCCGACGACACGCTCGAGTTCGACGCCGTCCCCGAGACGGTCGCGCGCACGAACCTCGGCAGCCTCGCGCCGGGCTCGCACGTCAACCTCGAGCCCGCGCTCCGGGCGGGGGAGCCGCTGGGCGGCCACTTCGTCCAGGGCCACGTCGACGGCACCGCCCGCGTGGAGCAGCTCGAGCGCGAGGGCGAGGGTGCCCGCCTCGCGCTCCGGCTGCCGCCCGGGCTCCTGCGCTACTGCGTCGAGAAGGGCTCGCTGGCCGTCGACGGCGTCTCGCTCACGATCGCGGCGCTGCGCGAGGAAGGCGTCGAGATCGCGCTCGTCCCGTTCACGCTCGAGCACACGACGCTCGGAGCGGCGGCCCCGGGGGACGAGCTCAACGTCGAGGTCGACCTGCTCGCGAAGTACGCGGAGCGCCTCGGCGGCGGCTGAGACTACGATCCGGGCGATGGACGCCACCGAGCGTGCAGCCGGCTTCGCCACCGTCGAGGAGGCGATCGACGACATCCGCCACGGCAAGTTCGTGGTCGTCGTCGACGCCGCCGACCGCGAGAACGAAGGCGATCTGACGATCGCGGCGCAGTTCGCGACGCCGGAGGCGATCAACTTCATGGCCACCCACGGGCGCGGCCTGGTCTGCCTGTGCCTGACCGAGGAGCGCTGCGACGAGCTGCGGCTGCGGCCGATGAGCGACCGCAACGAGACGCCCTTCGGCACCGCGTTCACGGTCTCGATCGAGGCGCGCGAGGGCATCTCGACGGGGATCTCGGCGCAGGACCGCTCGCGCACGATCCAGGTCGCGATCGACCCGAGCAAGGGCGCCGCCGACCTCGTCCAGCCGGGACACGTCTTCCCGCTGCGTGCGCGCGCGGGCGGCGTGCTCCGGCGCGCCGGACAGACGGAGGCCGCCGTCGACCTGGCGCGGCTCGCCGGGCTCAACCCCGCCGGGGTCGTCTGCGAGGTGATGAACGACGACGGCACGATGGCCCGCGTCCCCGACCTGATCCCGTACTGCGCGGGCCACGGCGTGAAGCTGATCACCGTCGCCGATCTGATCGAGTACCGGCGCCGGCACGAGAAGCTCGTCGAGCGGACGACGGCCGTCCGCCTGCCGACCGCGTACGGCGAGTTCCAGGCGGTCGCCTTCCGCGAGCGGCTGACCGGCAAGCACCACCTCGCGCTCGTGAAGGGCGACGTCGACGGCGCGCGCGACGTGCTCGTGCGCGTCCACTCCGAGTGCCTCACCGGCGACGTCTTCCACTCGCTGCGCTGCGACTGCGGCGAGCAGCTCGACCACGCGCTCCGGCAGCTCGAACGCGAGGACCGCGGCGTCCTGCTCTACATGGCGCAGGAGGGGCGCGGCATCGGCCTGCTGAACAAGCTGAAGGCGTACGAGCTGCAGGAGCAGGGCCTCGACACGGTGGAGGCGAACCTCGAGCTCGGCTTCGCCGCCGACGCGCGCGAGTGGGGAATCGGCAACCAGATCCTCGCCGACCTCGGCCTGACGACGATCCGGATCCTGACCAACAACCCGAAGAAGATCAGCGGCCTCGAGGGCTACGGCCTGACGGTCGTCGAGCAGGTGCCGATCGAGGTGCCGCCGAACCCCGAGAACCGGCGCTATCTAGCCGCCAAGCGCGCGAAACTGGGGCACAGGCTGCACCACCAGGACCTGAAGTTCGAGACGGAGGAGAGATGAGCCGGCGCTTGCGACGTCTTCAGGACAACCGGGCTCTGCTCGGTTGTCGGTCTGCAACGACCGGTCGACACGCCATCCGTCAGGAGGAGGCCTCATGAGCGACGGGCTCGACCAGCCGCGGCTCGGGATCGGCGAGCCGGAGGAGGAACGCCGCGAGGACGTGTGGCACGACCCGGACGGGGAGGCGGAGCCGGCCGAGGAGCCGCAGGCGGCAGCGGCGCCGGAGCACACCGCGGCGCCGGAGACCGGGGCGGAGCCGGAGTCGGAGGCCGAGCCGCAGGAGGTACCGGCCGAGGAGGACGAGCTGCCACGCCTGCGTGGCCCGCAGCACGCCGCCGGCGAGCTCGACGTCCCCGACGGCTACGGCGTGATCGAGGGCGCGCCGAGCGGCGGCCGCCGCGCGGTCGGCGTCGTCGTCGCCCGCTTCAACGGCGAGCTGACGAACGAGCTGCTCCGGCGGGCGCTGGACGAGCTCGAGCGGCTCGGCGTCGGGCGCGAGGCGGTCACGGTGATCCCTGTGCCGGGTGCGTTCGAGCTGCCGCTCGCCGCGCTGGCGCTCGCGAAGACCCGCCGCTACTCGTGCATCGTCGCGCTCGGGGCCGTCATCCGCGGCGAGACGCCGCACTTCGAGTACGTGGCCAGCGAGGCGGCGAGCGGCCTCCAGCTCGCCGGGCTCGAGACCGGTGTTCCCGTCGCGTTCGGCGTGCTCACCACGGACGACGAGGAGCAGGCGCGCGAGCGCCTGGACAAGGGCGCCGAGGCCGTTCGCACCGCGCTCGAGATGGCCGACGTCTTCTCGCAGCTGCGCGCTGCGGCCGGCACCGCAGGGCCCTGAGCGGGCACGGCCGCCTCGGGCGGTTCGGCTAGACTCCGCCGCCGATGTCCAAGGTCTGCGCGATCTGCGGGAAGAAGCCCGGCTTCGGCCACAACCGGAGCCATTCGATGGTGGCCACCAAGCGCCGCTTCAACCCGAACCTCCAGCGCGTGCGCGTCCTGCTCGACGGCAAGCCGACGCGCGCGTACGTCTGCACGCGCTGCCTCAAGGGCAACAAGGTCGAGAAGGCCGTCTAGGTCGCGGCGGCGCTAGGCGTCCCAGCCGTGGGCGTCGTGCGTCTCGAGCGAGCGCCAGAAGGTGATGCCGGGCTCGTCCTGCGCGCCCGCGGCCTCGAACATCGGCCCGATCTGCGCTCCGTTCGCCTCGAAGAAGCGCTCGAAGCTCTCGGGATCCGGCCACTCGTCGATGACGATGATCTGCCCGTCGCTCCCGTAGAAGCGGTGTGCGATCAGGCCGTGCTCCTTCGCGCTCGCGAGCACCTGCTGCATGGTCTCGCGGTTGTCCGCCGCCCACTGCTCGAGCTTCTGCGGGTCGCCCTTGACCCAGGCGGTCATGATCACGGACACGTGCCCTCCTTCGTTCGTCGATCCTGCCGTGCCTAGTCTCGCAACCCTGGGCTCGGAGTGGATCGTCTAACGATCGTGGCGGAGCAGCCTCTCACCGTCCCATCCGAGCGCGGCCGGATCACGATCGCGCCGGAGGCGGTGGCGCAGATCGTCGGCCGCGTCGCCGCGGAGTGCTACGGCGTCGTCGGCATGGCCGTCCGCGGCGCGTCGCGGGAGCGGCTGACGCAGCTCCTGCCGAAGGGTCGGCCGGCGCGCGGGATCATCGTGCGGAACGTCGACGGCGCGGTCGCGCTCGAGCTGCACGTGGTGGTCGCCTACGGCCTCAACCTGGCCGAGGTCGCGGCGACCGTTCGCTCGCAGGTCACCTACGAGGTCGAGCGGCTGACGGGGCTGCGGGTGGCGTCCGTCGACGTGCACATCCAGGATGTGAAGCGGACGGCATGAGCGACCGGGAGACCCTGCAGGCGTTCGCGCGCGGCGCGCTGGACTCGCTCGAGCTGAGCCGTCAGCGCATCGACGACCTGAACGTGTACCCGGTGCCGGACGGCGACACCGGCTCGAACCTGACGCTGACCGCGCGGGGCGTGGTCGAGGCGCTCGACGGCTCGACCGCCTCCGACCGCCCGACGCTCGCGCGCGAGGCCACGCGCGCGGCGCTGATGTCCGCCCGCGGCAACTCGGGGGTGATCCTGTCGCAGATCGTGCGCGGCGCCGCCGAGGTGCTCGGCTCGGCCGCGACGGTCGACACACGCACCCTGGAGCGCGCCGTCCGAGGCGCGAGCGACGCGGCGTACGCCGCGGTGCGCACCCCGGTCGAGGGGACGATGCTGACGGTGATCCGGGAGCTCGCCGAAGCGGCCGAGGCGAGGCGGGCCGGGACGGTGCCCGAGCTGCTGGCGCACCTCGTCGAGCGCGGGGAGGAGTCGGTCGCGCGCACGCCCGAGCAGCTCGACGTGCTCCGCGAGGCGGGCGTGGTCGACGCGGGCGGCGCGGGCCTCCTCGAGCTCGTCCGAGGGCTCGCGGCGGTCGCCGCCGGCGAGACGGTCGCCGCGCCCGTCGAGGCGGCCGCCGTGACGGTCGACGCCGTGCACCAGGAGCTCTCGCGCTATCGCTACTGCACCACCTTCGTGGTCGAGGGCGAGGACCTCGACGCCCGCGCGCTCGAGGCGGAGCTCGAGCGGCTCGGCGACTCGCTGCTCGTGGTCGGCGACTCCAGCGCCCTGAAGGCGCACGTCCACACGGACGACCCCGGCGCCGCGCTCTCGCTCGCCACTCGTGCCGGGGCGATCGAGGGCGTCGAGATCGCCGACATGCACCGGCAGACGGAGGAGCGCGAGGAGCGGTTGCTCGCCGCGCTGCCGGGAGCGCGGACGGCGGTGGTCGCGGTGGTCGCCGGTGACGGGAACCGACGCCTGTTCGAGCAGCTCGGCGCCGAGCGCGTCGTCGAGGGCGGCCAGACGATGAACCCCTCCACCGCCGACCTCCACGAGGCGATCGAGTCCGTCGGCTCCGACGAGGTCGTCCTGCTGCCGAACAACTCGAACGTCGTGATGGCGGCCGAGCAGGCGGCGCGTGTCGCCGGGAAGCCGGTGCACGTGGTCGCGACGACGTCGATCCCGGCCGGGCTCGCTGCCCTCGTCGCCTTCAACGCAGAGCACTCCGCCGAGGAGAACGCGGCCGCCATGCGCGCGGCGCTGGCCGGCCTCTCCACGGGCGAGATCGCGGTCGCGACTCGTGCTGCGTCCACGAACGGCGTCGCCGTGCGAGAGGGCGAGTACCTCGCGCTGCTCGACGGCGACGCGGTCGCCGCCGGGAGCTTCGACGACGTCTCCCGCACGCTCGTCGAGCACCTCCTCGCCCAGCCCCGAGACGTGCTCACGCTGCTGACGGGCGAAGGCGCGCCGCCGCTGAACGGGCTGCTGGACGAGCTCTCGGCGGAGCATCCGGAGCTCGAGCTGGACGTGCACGACGGCGGGCAGCCCCACTACCCGTTGCTGCTCTCCGCCGAGTGAGGCGGCGCTCGCGACGCCGTCCCCGGGACGAGTGAGCTCTGCTCGCGCATCCGTCCGAACCGACCGGCCGGCGCGATTGACGGTGACCGCCAACGCTCCTAGGCTCGGCCGATGACAGAGCCGATCCGGGTCGTGCTCGTCGAGGACAACCAGGTCTTCCGCGAGGCGCTCGAGCTGCTGCTCGGGCTGCGCGAGATCGAGGTCGTCGGCTCGGTGCCCGACGGGAGCGACGCAGCCGCGGTGGTCGCGGAGCTGCGGCCCGACGTCGTGCTGATGGACTACCGCCTGCCGGGGCTCGACGGCGTGCAGGCGACGCGCGCGGTCATGGCCGCCTGTCCCTCGACCGCCGTCGTCTGCCTGACCGCCTCCGCGAACCTGCGCGAGCGCGACGCGCTCCACGAGGCCGGCGCCGTCGCATGCCTGCGCAAGGACGACGGCCTCGACGCGATCGTGCAGGCCGTCCGCGACGCCGCGCGGCGCGAGGCCGCGTAGTGGAGCTGACGGCTGCGAACACCGCGATCGTCGTCGACTCGACGGCGGACTTCCCGGAGGCGCCGGAGCGGTTCGCGAACTGGCGCGTCGTGCCGCTCTACGTCCGCTTCGGCGACGAGAGCTTCCGCGACTACGTCGACCTCGACCCCGCCGGGTTCTACGAGCGGCTGCGCGCCGCGCCGGAGACGCCGTCGACCTCCCAGCCGACGCCCGGCGACTTCCTCGCCGTCTACGAGGAGCTCGGCGGCTACGAGCGGATCCTGTCGCTGCACATCGCCGGCAAGCTGTCGGGCACGCTCGAGAGCGCGCGCACCGCCGGGCGCGAGGTCGGCGAGCAGGTGCGGGCGATCGACTCCGAGAGCGCCTCGGCCGCGATCGCGATGCTCGGCCTCGCGATCCAGCGCCGGCTCGAGCAGGGGACGACCGACGAGCAGGTCGACGCGCTCGTCGAGCGCTACCGCCGCGACGCGGGCCTGCTGTTCACGGTCGACACGTTCGAGTACCTCGTCCGCGGCGGGCGCGTCGGCCGCGCGCGCGGCTGGGCCGGCGAGCTGCTGCACATCAGGCCGATCCTCAGCATCCGGGAGGGCGAGGTCCTGCCGGTCAAGCGCGTGCGCGGCAACCGCAAGGCGTTCCTGGAGTTCGCGTCGGCGTTCGAGGCCGCGACGGTCGACCGGCCGAGCCTGCGCGTCGGGATCGCGCACGCGGAGGCGCCGGAGAAGGCGGAGGCGCTGCGCAAGCTGGTGCGCGCGACGCGACCCTCGGCGGACGTGGAGCTCGTGACGACGCTCGGCCCCGTGGTCGGCGCCCACGCCGGCCCGGGGACGGTCGGCTTCTTCTGGTTCGACGACGCCTAGGTCGGAGCTCGCGCCGTGTCTACGAGACCCCGCTGGCCCGTCGCCCTGTTCGCCGTGGCGATGGTCATCGGGCCGACTTAGTCGTCGATCTGTGCCTTTCCGTCCCGCTGCAAGGCGGCGAGTGTGGTTCGCATGGCCTCGAGCTTCTCGGGCGGATGCCCGACCCAGTCGACGAGCTCGCCGACGACGCGCACCGGCTCGCGGCTACGGAAGGACTGCGTCGGATTCCCCGGGAACTTCTTGTCGGTCACGTTCGGGTCGTCCTCGAACTCCCCGGTCGGCTCGACGATGTAGATGCGCCCGCGGCCGTCACCGCCGGCGAGCTCGGCGCCCCAGACCGCGGCGTCGAGCGTTGCCGTGAAGTAGACGTAGTTCATCACCCGGCCCGCTTCGAAGTTCGATTCGCGCCCCGGAACCAGCAGATCGCCCACCGCGAGGTCTGCCTTCGTGCCGTGCAGGTACCGGCCCGCCTCGTACACCTCGAACGGCACGGGCTCACGCGAGGCGCTCATGCGGCGATGCTACGGCGACAACCAGGCTGGCGTCGGGCCCAGACACACCGACCCGCAGAGTCTTACCGTCACCGGGTCAAGCCGAAGACATTCCTGTAGAAGGCCTTCGAGCGCTCGAAGCGGTAGACCGCCCAGGCGGGCGTCGCTCATTGATCAGCTTTCGACGACCGCCTTCGCTCTTCCCTGAACCGGCGGACGGCGGATGCCTCCAGACGACCGCCTGGCGCCCTGAATCGACAGGCGTGACGGCTTTTCCGGGTATTGCGCCAAGTCTCTCCGCGACGCGCTGAGAACGCGTGTTGTCGGGCGAGATCAGAGAAACCAGCCGATCGATGCCTCTGACCTCGTAGGCCCAGCGCCTGATTGCTGCGGCCGCCTCGGTGGCGTATCCGTGGCCCCAGTGCGCCCGCATCAAGGCCCACCCGAGCTCGGGCTGAGCATGACTTCCTGCGTCGGCCCAGCTCGACGGTGTCCAGCCGCGTGTGTCGAAGATCATCAGTCCCGCCTGACCGACCACCTGCCGCTGGGTCGCCGAGGTCTCGATGATGAACGGACCGAGCGCGTCGGTTCTCCAGGCGGCGATCCACTCTCCGACGATGGCTCGTCCGTGCTCGGGCGCAGAAACGGGCTCTTTGCCCAAGCCATGCATGACGTCGGGGTCCCTGAACAGGTCGTAGAGAGCGTCCGCATCCTGCAGAGTCACCGTGCGGAGGCGAAGCCTGTCCGTTTCGAGCCGGAGCTCCTCCGAGGACGCCGTGTCGTGAGCCACGGCGCGACGCTAGCGGAGGCCGGGAGGCCGCCTGGGGCTGGATGCGGCCACCGGGTAGTGCACGAGGCGTCAGGTGGACCGCCTGGGCAGTGTTCGGGAAGGCCTGAGTCGTGCGAGCTGCGTTAGCTGCGGATTCGGCCGGGGCGTAGGGGTCGTGCGTGGGTGCTTACCTTCTCGAGCGCTCGCGTGAGGGCCTTTACGTCTGCATCGGAGAGGTGCTGGGCGAAGTGTCGTTCGATTCCGTCTCGGTGGTAAGCGCGGGCGCGTTCCAAGGTTGCCGTGCCCCTGGCGGTGAGTACTACGAGGATCGTGCGGCGGTCGTGTTCGGGCCGGAGACGGCTGATGAGGCCCGCTTCTTCCATCCGATCGACGACGCGCGTGAAGCCGCTCTTGCTGTAAAGGATCCGGTCGGCCAGCAGGTTCATCGAGACGCCCTCGGGCGATTCCTCGAGATGGACGAGGACGTCGTACCAGCGCTGCGAGATGCCGGCGTCCCGCTCGAGCTCCGCGTCGAGGACGTCGAGCAGAGCAAGGGCGCTCTCGAAGAAGAGCCGCCAGGCGCGCAGCCGCGCGGTGGACGGGCTTGACAGGCTCGGTTCGAGCTGGGATAGTTCGCTCTGCAACTGTTCGCTCATCGACAGTCGGTGAGCGTATCAAATCCGGAAGGAGTGCGCATGACCACGATCGCACAGGAGCGCGCCGAGTCGGGGTATGCGCTCGACGCCGACCAGGGCGAGGCGTTCTGGCTACTCGGGATGCTGCAGACGATCAAGATCGGCAAGCGCGACACCGAGGGGAGGTATGGGCTGGTCGAGATACTCGTCCCCGAGGGTGTCGGCTCCCCCTGGCACGTCCATCCCGAGGAGGACGAGTGGTTCTACGTTCTCGACGGCGAGCTCACCTTCTGGATCGGAGACACGCGGATGCTGCTGAAGGCCGGCTCCTTCGCGTTCGGCCCAAAGGGCGTGCCCCATACCTTCTACGCTGAAGCAGGCGGTGCGAAGGCGCTTGTCGGATTCGCGCCAGTGCAGTTCGAGGGATTCCAACGGGAAGTCGGCGAGCCCGCACCCGAGCGCATCCTGCCGCCCCCGCCCGCCGGTCCCCCGGACGTCCCTCGGCTCACCGAGATCGGAGCGCGCAACGGGCTAGTCATTCTCGGTCCTCCGGGCCCGCCGCCCGGACACTGACCATCGGCAACGCACAACCATCGCGAGAAATCGACTAGACCGCCGTCGCGGAGACATACAGGCACAGCCCTCCGGCCCGAGACCGGTGGGCTGGGCCAGTGTTCGGGAATGACCGCTGATGCTGTCCCGGTACGACGGCGGTGAGTGCGGGCGTCAGTAGTTCGTGGTAGTGGGGATCGGGGCAGGCCTGCTGTCAGAGAGGCTCCTCCGGCTGAACGATGCTGGCGGGTGCTGAAGTCGATTCGGAGGTGCCTAATGGCTGTTTCAGCCCCACCTGCACATGAGCAGCCGCCAGAACTCGGAACGAGCGCCGCGGGCGTTGATGAGGCGCGCGAACATGCGATAGCGAGTCTCAAGCGAAAGCGGAGTTCGCCCAAGACTCGCTCGCCTTCGTCGCTGTGAACGGTCTGCTGTGGCTGATCTGGCTGATCACCGACCGCTCAACCAACGGCAGCATCCCGTGGCCCGCCTGGGTTTCGCGTGTCTGGGGGTTCTTCCTCGCCCTCGACGGCTGGCGTGCCTATGGGAGATGGCCGTCGAGTCTGAATACGCCGATCACCGAGACCGAGATCGATCGGGAGCTCGAGCGGACGGAAAGTCGCTGAGGACGTCTATACAAAGCTCGTCCGGCGGGCGCACCACGATCGGCCGACGAACTTGCGCCTGTCTGACCATCCGGGCTAGCGGACACCCGGCTGGGCCAGTGTGCGGGAATGTCGCCCAAAGCATCCAGGTGTGTGCGGCCTTTTAGGTCTGACGTCCGGCCTGTTGGCCCAAAGCAAAGTGGCGATCTGCCAGACGCCGAGAACATCGCCTCGGTGTGATTTCCAGCGCAAGGCACGTCTAAGGCTCAGCGGGCCGCCGTCCGGTGAGGCGCTACATCGGAGAACGCCATCTCGAGGGTTCGTGCGGGCCAGGTTGGGTAGGCGCGAGGTACCCCAGCATAGGGAGGCTTCGACATGGCCGAGCAACACCTCTGCCAGCGTCACGGACGGCCCGCGATCGCGTCCAGGGTCCGGCTGCGGCCCGACGGGACGCAGGAGGTCGAGTATCTCTGCGAGATCGACCTCGCGGAAGAGCGGATGGGTCGCCTCGGGGGCGGCCGCAGCCTCTTCGACGAATTCTTCTCCGACTTCTTCGAGCGCTCCCCCGCCGGCGGCGGCACCGGCCGCGCTCAGGCGCCCGCCCGCCGCGCCGAGAGCGTGGACGTCACCCAGTTCTTCAGCGACGCGACCCGGCAGCTGCTTCAGCGCGCCGCTCAGACCGCGTTGGAGTGGGGAAGCCTCGACCTCGAGAGCGACCACCTGCTCTTCGGAGCGCTTCAGGACGACGTCGTCCGTCACGTTCTCGAGCAGGTCGGCGCCGACCCGGGCGCGGTCGCGGCCCAGCTCGAGGAGGAGGCCGAGAAGGGCGAGCGGACCGACGTCGCCCCCTCGCTGGCCCCGGACGCGAAGGCCGCGCTGCTCGCCGCCTACGAGGAGTCACGCGAGCTCGGTGCCTCCTACGTCGGGCCCGAGCACGTGCTGCTCGCACTCGCGCGCGATGAGGAGTCGCCGGCGGGACAGTTGCTCCAGCGCTTCGGCCTGTCCCACACGAAGCTTCGCGGCGCCGTCATCCGCGGCGTGGAGGCCGGAGCTCCGCGGGAGCAGTCGAAGACGCCCCGGCTCGAGGAGTTCGGGCGCGACCTCACCCAGGAGGCGCGCGAGGGCAAGCTCGACCCGGTGATCGGCCGCGCGGAGGAGATCGAGCAGACGATCGAGATCCTCTCCCGGCGCACGAAGAACAACCCGGCGTTGCTCGGCGAGCCCGGCGTCGGGAAGACCGCCATCGTCGAGGGAATCGCGCAGCGGATCGTCGGCGACGAAGTCCCGGAGACGCTGGCCGGGCGACGCGTGATCGCGCTCGACCTCGCGGGGATGATCGCTGGAACGAAGTACCGCGGCGAGTTCGAGGAGCGCCTGAAGACGGTGATCGACGAGATTCGAGGCGCCTCCGACGAGCTGCTCCTGTTCATCGACGAGATGCACACCGTCGTCGGCGCGGGGGCGGCGGAAGGGTCGATGGACGCTTCGAACATGCTCAAGCCGGCTCTGGCGCGAGGTGAACTGCACGTGATCGGCGCGACCACGCTGGACGAGTACCGCAAGAACGTCGAGAGCGACCCCGCGCTGGAGCGGCGGTTCCAGCCTGTGCTCGTGCGGGAGCCGACCGTCGAGGAGACGATCGAGGTCCTGCGCGGGCTCAAGGACCGGTACGAGGCGTTCCACCGCGTCCGCATCTCGGACGAGGCGATCATCGCCGCCGCGGAGCTCTCCGACCGCTACATCCGCGACCGCTTCCTCCCCGACAAGGCGATCGACCTGATCGACCAGGCAAGCGCACGGGTGCGCCTGCGCACGAGGACGAAGGACGACGATACCCGCTCGCTCGAGGACGACCTCCGGCGGCTCGCGCGCGAGCGCGACCAGGCGACGGCCGCTGAGGACTACGACCGGGCGGGCAACCTCCGCGACGAGATCGAGACGCGTCAGAGCGCGCTCGACGGCAAGCGCAAGGCCCGGCAAAGGGCGCCTGAGGTCACTCCCGAGGACATCGCCGAGGTCGTCTCTCGGTCAACAGGCATCCCGGTCTCGCAGCTCACGAGCGAGGAGCGCGAGCGGTTGATGAGTCTCGAGCAGGAGCTGCACGGCAGGATCGTCGGCCAGGAGGAAGCGGTCCAGGCGGTTGCGGAGGCGGTGCGCCGCTCCCGCGCCGGGCTCGGCGACCCGAACCGGCCGGTCGGCAGCTTCCTGTTCCTCGGCCCGACCGGCGTCGGCAAGACCGAGCTCGCGCGGGCGCTCGCCGAGGCGCTCTTCGGCGATGACGACCTGATGGTCCGCTTCGACATGAGCGAGTTCCAGGAGCGGCACACGGTCTCCCGGCTCGTGGGCGCGCCGCCAGGCTACGTCGGCTACGAGGAGGCCGGTCAGCTGACCGAGCAGATGCGACGCCGGCCGTACTCGGTGCTCCTCTTCGACGAAATCGAGAAGGCGCACCCGGACGTCTTCAACATCCTGCTGCAGATCCTCGACGACGGGCGGCTGACCGACGCGCAGGGACGGACGGTGGACTTCAAGAACGCCGTGGTGATCATGACGTCGAACATCGGCGCGGACCGGATCCAGCGGTTCGCGCGCGAGGGCGGCGACTTCGACCGGCTGAAGGACGAGCTGATGGAGCTCCTGCGCGGCAGCTTCCGCCCGGAGTTCATCAATCGGATCGACGAGATCATTGTCTTCCGCGCGCTGTCCGAGGAGCAGCTCCTCGACATCACGGCGCTGCTGCTCGACCGGCTTAGCCGCCGGCTGCGGGCGCAGGGGATCGAAGTCGAATTCGCCGAGGACGCGGTGC
Source organism: Gaiellaceae bacterium (assembly GCA_035455605.1). Lineage (GTDB taxonomy): Bacteria > Actinomycetota > Thermoleophilia > Gaiellales > Gaiellaceae > AC-32. Next base: position 7,725 of record DATIER010000264.1, on the reverse strand, counting down.
GGCTGCTCGCTCGCGAGGGCTACGACCCCGAGTTCGGGGCACGGCCGCTCCGGCGGACGATTCAGCGGCTCGTCGAGAACGAGCTCTCGCGGATGCTGCTGGACGGAAGCGTGGAGCGGGGCGACAAGGTCGCGGTGTACGCGGCAGGCGACCGGCTGCGCTTCGAGGTCGAGGAGGGCGCCGCCTCCGAGCTGCTGCGCGAGCGGGAGGAGGAGGGAGCGCCCGAGCCGACCGGCTCGCCGGCGTGACCCAGACCACGGCGACGGCGACGCTCGAGCAGGAGCGCCGGTGCGCGGTCATCGGCGTGATCGTCGCGCCCGGGCTCGCGCACGACGTGACTTCCAGGATCGCCTCCGAACTGGAGGAGGACCTCCGCGACCGCTACGACTCGGTCGACTGGCGGACCGAGCTCCAGGTCGACCGTCTGGTCGTTCCACCGGCCTCGTTGCCGGAGATCTTCGCCGCCGGCCGCAACAAGCTGCTCGCCGGTGACTGGGATCTCGGCGTCGTCGTCACCGACCTCCCTCTGAAGGTCGGCGGCCGGCCCGTCTCGCGACACCTCAGCCCGACCCACGGCCTCGCCGTCCTCTCGCTCCCCGCCCTCGGCGCACTGCATCTGCGGCAGCGGCTTCGCCGCGCGCTCGTGGAGCTGATCGGCGAGCTCGCCGGCCGCAGAGCGGACGGCGACTGGGAGGAGAACGTGCTTCGGGAGCTCACGACCGACACGAAGCACCGGCCGGGCGGCCTCGGCTTCGTCTACGTGCCCGTCCACGTCGCCGGCCATCTGCGCCTGCTGCTGGGAATGGTCCGCGCCAACCGGCCGTGGCGGCTTGCTGCGCGGCTCTACGGCGCGCTCGTCGCGGCGCTCGCCGTCGGTGCCTTCGTGCTTGTCACCTCCGACATCTGGCGGATTTCCGGTTCCGCCGGCTGGTGGCGGCTCTTGGTCATGTGCCTCCTCGCGATCGCGGGCACGGTGGGCGGGGTGATCGGTGCGCACGGCCTTTGGGAGCGCGTCCCCGACCCGCGTGTGCGGGGCCAGGTCGTCCTCTTCAACGTGACGACGGCGCTCACGGTCGCGATCGGGATCCTCTGCCTGTACCTGGTGCTGTTCGCGCTGGGCTTCGGCGCGGCTGAGCTCCTGATCAGGCCGGCGGTCTTCGCGTCGGCGCTCGGCCACGCTCCGCACACGAGCGATTACGTGGCGCTGGCGTGGTTCGCCGCCTCGTTCGCAACCGTCGCCGGAGGGCTCGGCGCGGGGCTGGAGTCGCGCGAGGCCGTTCGCGAGGCTGCCTATACGAGCTCGGTGGGCGACGAGATTCCGTTCGGGGACAACGGAGCGCGCCCTTCCGAGGAGGAGTTCCGGTCGTCCCGCTGAGCCTCCCTGGCCTGGGCCAGCGTGCGGGAATGTCACCCGAGGTCTTTGGCGAGTCGATGACGGTCGCGAGATCGAGGCGCGACGATCGGTGAATCCCCTGATTACCCCCAGATCGAGCAGGCGGATCATCAACCGCACTCGGACCCGTGGCGTCCGGGGCGGTCGCGCTCGCTTCGGATGGCCCGGAGCGAAAGGAGGGCCCATGCCGAAGGCATCGAGGCAAACAGCGTCCGACTCGATCGACGGGCACGGCTTCGAAGGCCACTACGAGGATTTCGAAGGCGGCTACACGGTCGGGTTCGAGACGTTCACAGAAGACGTCGACATGACGCCACGCCTAAAAGGGCTGCCAGGCGAGACCTGCCCTTCGGCGCACTGGGGCTACGTGCTCAAGGGCAGACTCACCTACAGACTGGGCGACCACGACGAGGTGCTCGAGGGCGGCGACGCGTTCTACGTGCCACCCGCGCACACCATGATCGCCGAGGCCGGCACCGAACTCGTGTTCTTCAGCCCCAGCGCTGAGTGGCACGAAACGGCCGACAAGATCGCCAAACAGCCGGAGGGCGCTCGCGCTTAGCCGGCCGAGAATCGACTGACGCGCACCGTCTATGGCGCGACGTGGACGGTGCGCCAAGGCGAGGTGGCGCCTACTCGCCTGGGCCAGTGTTCGGGAATGCCCCTTGGCGGACAGGGGCGGCAAGCGTTGGGCTTGCCGCCCGGCCGTCTCTTTCAGCCGGTCTGCTGGTTCTCAACCGAGAAGGACGTCTCCTCGGGCGGCACGGTAAACCCACCTTCAATGCCCTGAGACATCTGCGGCATCAGTATTTCGTCGCGGAAGCGTTCCCAGCTCTCTTGGGAGTCGTGAATCGCGACAATCGTCCAGCCATCGGCCGAGGGCCCGGCCGCGTGGAAGATCTGGCCCGCCGGCAGGCTCCCGTCGCTCGGATGCACCGCAGCGATTGACGCCTCGTACTGCTCCTTCGTCCCTCCCGGGAACTGGTGCACGACACCGTAGGCCATGCTCGCCCTCCTTTCGCCCGCCACTCGACGACCCCGCACGGCAACTATCTCAGGTGCGGGCGCCACGCGAAAGGCCGTCCACTCGCCCTGCGAGCGCGGTCACACGGGAGCCAGGATCCAGCACCGTTCTCTGGGCCAGCGTGCGGGAATGTCCCTTGGGCCGATTCCCGCAGCGGCCCTACCTCAGGTCTGCAATACGGAGTCCGCTGTCTGTCGAGAGACTCTCGGGTCTGCATGGCGATGAATGAGTTTCCAACCGTCCTCTTCACGGCGATAGATGGAGGTAACCCGGGCAGCAAATTCCGACTGCTCGGCACGCCCTCCGACCTTCACCTCTACTCGTTCGATCTCCACCGTGTACGCAAATTCGTCGGCGGCCGCCTTGGCGATCTGCTCGAAGTCCATGGCTCGCCCGTCGCTGAAGTACGAGGCGGCTCGATCAAGTTGCTCAAAGACTCCCTCCCGGCCCCGACCGAAACCGCCGAACGGATTCCCGAGTGTGATGTCGCCGCTCCGGGAGTACAGATCCTTGAAGCCGCCGGCGTCACCACGCATGATGCGGTCAGTCGCCGAATGCGATGCTGAAATCGCGTCGGTGAGGTTTTCACAACCCATCGGTACCTCCTTGTACGTGCAGCGCGCCGGAGCATGACTCAACGCCGGGGTGGAGGCTACGCCGCTCGCCTGCGGCTGACCAGAGCCTCCGTGATCGAGAGGGCAGAAAACAGCCGACTGGGCCAGCGTGTTGTTACATGGGTACCGGTACTGCGACTTCGCGAGTCGGTGACGAACACGTGCAGCACCGTCGGCGCGGCGTCGCAGCCGATCCTCGGCTTGGCAGAAGCCTGCTAGGCCGCCAGCGGAACCTGCGCGAGCTCGGTGCGGAGCTTCGCGACCTCTGCTGGGCGGTTGACGGCGAGAGCGGCGACCGTGCGGCCGTGCTCGAGGTAGCGCGCGACGAACGAGCCCGGCTCGCCGTCGAGCTCGACCTCGTCCCAGCGCTCGGCGTGCCCGACGTACTGCAGCCGTAGCCCGAACTGGTCCGACCAGAAGTACGGCAGGGCCGCGTGCGGCCGCTCCTCGCCGAGGATCGCGTGGCCGACGGCGGCACCCTGGCCGGCCGCGCTCGTCCAGTGCTCGACGCGTAGGCGCCGGCCGAGCAGCGGGTTCCAGGCCTCCGCCACGTCGCCGGCCGCGTACACGCCGGGGAGCTCGGTGCGGCCGCAGGCGTCGGTGCGGATCGGCTCGACCGTGACGCCGACCGCGAGCAGGACGACCTCGGCCTCGAGCGTCACGGGGTCGACCGGCGCGCCGAGCCGCAGCTCGACGCCCGCGTCCGCGTAGCGACGCGCGAGCAGCGTGCCCACCTCCGGCCCGAGCACGCGCTCGAGCGGAACCGGCGCGACGTCGAGCAGCTGGACGGAGCAGCCGAGCGCGAGCGCAGTCGAGGCGACCTCGGTGCCCACGAAGCCGGCGCCGACGACGGCCACGCGGGCGCCCGGACGGAGCCGCTGGCGCAGCCGTTCGGCATCCGCAAGCGTCCGCAGGACGTGCGCGTGCTCCCAGCCGGGGAGCATGCGCGGCGCTGCGCCGGTCGCGAGCACGAGCGCGTCCCAGGCGAGCTCCTCGCCGCGGCCGGTCGTCGCCGTGCGGGCGCGCGCGTCCCACGAGACGACCCGCCGCGAGAGCAGCAGCTCGATCCCGTGCTCGTCCCAGAAGGCGCGCGTCCGCAGCTCGAGCGCGGCGGCGTCGCGCTCGCCTGCGAGGTGCTCCTTCGACAGCGCCGGCCGCTCGTACGGCGGCACGGGCTCGCTGCCGACGAGCCGCAGCTCGCCGTCGAAGCCGTTGGCCCGCAGCGTCTCGGCGCAGCGTGCGCCGGCGAGCCCGGCTCCGACGACGAGCACGCGGCGCGGCGGGGTCATGCCGCGGCCTCGACGGCCTCGACGGTGATCGCGCCCATCGGGCACGTGCCGGCGGCCTCGACAACCTCCGGGTCGTCGGTCTCGTGCACGAGCACGTTGGCGATCCCGTCGGCGCCGACCTCGAACGCCTGCGGCGCGAGCTCGGCGCACGAGCCGAAGCCGCTGCAGAGGGAGCGGTCGATGGTGATGCGGTAGACGGTCATCAGCGTGTGCCTCCAGTCGATGTCTCGGTTGCGGGGACGGGGGAAGGACGGGGGCTGCGCGCGGGCACCGGGCGGGCCGCGCCGGCCGTGAGACCGCGCCAGGCGGTGGCGGCCACGACCGCGCCGACGGCGCCGGCATAGAGCCAGATCGCCCAGCGCTGCGAGGTGTCGGTGCCGGCCAGCAGGCCGTGCAGGGTCGCGGCGGCGAAGATCGCGTAGGTGGCGTAGTGGAGGCGGCGCCAGTTGCGCACGCCGATCCGTTTGCGCAGCGCGAACGAGACGTAGACGACGAGCATCAGCTCGGCGGCGAGGACGCCCAGCGACGTCCACACGGGGCGGTACGGCACGAGCCCGGGCACGAGCAGGGCCGCGGGCGTGATCTTGATCGTGGAGTCGAGCACGAGCGTCACGCCGTGGATGCCGACGGCGCCGAGGCCGAGCAGGGCCAGGAACCGGTGCAGGTCGGTGACGGTCGGGATCCGGACCGCCTTGCCGAACGGCTTGGACTTGACCGTCAGCCCGGCCAGCACCGAGAGCGTGAGCAGCACGTACGCGGTCAGGCCGGACGCGCGGGCCAGGATCCAGAAGGTCGGGTCCTTCACGCGAGGCCTCCCGCGACCGCGACGCGTCCGTCCTCGGCGACGAGCACCGCCGGGACGTCGGCCGCGAGCGCCTCCCGCTCGCCGGCGAGGAAGAGCGACTTCGCGAGCACCTCGGCCTCGGCGGCGGTGTCCGCGACGACGCTCACGCGGAGCAGGTCGCTGGCGGCCGGCCGGCCGGTGGCGGGGTCGATCAGGTGGTGGCGCTCCTCGCCGTCGCGGCGCCAGCGGCGGCGGTCGCGTCCGGAGGTGGCGACGGCGGCGTTCTCGAGCGCGAGCGTCAGGTGCTCGACGCCGACGCGCCAGCCGAGCGCGTCCGGACGGCCGAGCGCGGCGATGTCGCCGCCGGCGTCCACCAGCGCGGGGCCCGCGGCCGACAGGATCGCGCCGGCACGGTCGACGGTGTAGCCCTTGCCGATCCCGCCGAGGTCGAGGTGCGTCCCCGGCTCGAGCTCGATCGTCCGGCCCGTCACGCGCACGCGGCCGCCGCAAGGGGCGGCGACGGCGGTGGCCGCCCCGTCGGGCGCGACCTCCTCGAACGTGCGGTCGTAGCCCGCGGCCACGAGCGCGTCGTGGACGGTCGGGTCGAAGCGGCCGCCGGTGCGCTCTCGCGCTTCGAGCGCGAGCTCGACCACGGTCAGGAGGTCGTCGCCGGCCTCGATCCGCCCCTCGCGGTTCAGCTCGGAGAGCTCGGAGTCGTCGCGGAAGCGCGAGAGGAGCGCCTCGACCCGCTCGAACTCGGCCTCGGCGGCGGCGAGCGCCTGGTCGGCGGCCGGCCCGGGCGCGGCCGCCAGGAAGAGCTCGACGTCCGTCCCCATCGCGCGGAAGCTGCGGCGCTGGATCACGACGTCCTCGTGATCGTCACGGGCGGCAGGGTCACGACGCGCACGGAGGGCGCGGCCGAGTAGCCGGAGGACGACGGGGCCGAGTAGCCGGACGAGGAGACGCTCGTGGTCGCGGCCGCGGCCGCGCGGGCCGCCGCGAGCTGCTGCTGGTGCTGCTTGACGGCGGCGGAGATCGCGCGCTGCCGCGCGGCGAGCTGGACGCGGTAGACGCGCCAGCGCCTCGCAACCACGCGCTGGACGACGAGCGAGTCGTGCCGGAGGCGCTGCTCGCGGGCGGCGAGCGCCGTCCAGCGTGGATCGGCCTTCGTGCTCGCGTGGCTCGCCCAGGGCCTGGCGGCGATCGTCGCCCAGGTCAGGAAGAGGACGAGGACTGCGCCGGCGAAGGCGTAGAGCCTGACGACGTGGTTAGTCATCGCCGCCGCCCCCACCTTCGTGTTCCTGCTCGTGGCCGTCGTCGCCGTGTGCGCGGTGCTTGACGATCACGATCGGGGCGGGACGGACGTACTGGACGCTCGGCGCTCCGGTGGGGGCAGCGCCCGAGACCTGCACCGCGTGTGGGGCCGCCGTGGGCACCGGCGCGAACTTCGGCACCCGCGGCAGCTTCGGCGGGCGCTTCGCGAGCGCGCGCCGCAGCGCCGCCTCCTGGCGGTCGAGCAGCGTCGTGCGCTTCCGCAGCGCGACGTTCTGCGCGGCGACCGTCGAGGCCTTTGCCTGCGGCTGGCCGAGACGGGCGGTGTTGACGGCGGCGATCGCGCCGACCGTCGCGGCCACGCCGAGGGCGATTGCGAGGACGAATGCGTGCTTGCGGGCCATTTGCGATTCCTCCTGGGGGACGACCCTCACGGTACGGCGGCCTCGCCCAAGCGCGGGCCAAGCGCGGGTAAAGCTTCGGCAGGTCTGGATTCGGGCTCGGGACGGCCGCCCGGTGTCTGCGGCGATTCCTACACTGGCCGCGTGCCGAGAGGCTTTGCCGGAGCCGAGCCGCCGGCGGCGTGGCCGCGCCTGCCGGGGACGCCGCGGCCGGAGCGTGCCGAGGCGCCGGTCTCGTCCCTCAGCGGCGTCGGGCCGGCGCTGGAGAAGAAGCTCGCGAAGCTCGGGCTGCGCACGTTGCGCGACCTGCTCGAGCACCGGCCGCACCGGTACGAGGCCGCGGTGCCGCAGCGGCGGATCGCCGACCTGCTCGCGGAGGAGGAGGCCGCGATCGCGGGCGAGGTGCGCTCGGTGAGCGTGCGACGGCCGCGGCGGAACCTGGCGATCGTCAACGCCCGCGTCGCGGACGAGAGCGGGGACGTGGTCGCGGTCTGGTTCAACCAGGCGTGGCTGGAGGAGAAGCTCAGGCCCGGGACGCACGTCCGCCTGCGCGGGCAGATGAAGCGCGGTGGCTTCCAGGTGCGCTCGTACGACCTGAACGGTGTCGCAGCGACCGCCGACTTCGCGCCGGTCTACCCGGCGACCGAAGACGTGACGCCGCAGCGGCTGCGCGGGCTCGTCGAGCGGGCGCTGCCGGCGGCGCGCGACGTGCCCGACCCGCTCCCGGCCGGGCTGCGCGCGAGCGAGCGGCTGCCGCTGCGGTCGGACGCGCTGCACGCGCTCCACCGGCCGCGCTCGCTGGACGAGGGCGAGGTGGGGCGGCGGCGCCTCGCGTTCGACGAGCTGCTCGTCCTCCAGGTCGGCCTCGCGCGGGCGCGCGCGGGGCGCGAGGCGGACGTCGCGCCGGCGCTCGGCTCGCCCGGCGAGCTCGTCGCGAGGTACCGCGAG
>DATIER010000263.1:0-21293 GCA_035455605.1 Gaiellaceae bacterium | reverse complement strand
GGCACCGGCAAGACGACCGTCATCGTCGAGCGCTTCTGCCGCGCGGTGTGCGAGCGCGGCTTCGACGTCGAGTCGATCCTCGTGATCACGTACACCGAGCGGGCGGCCGGCGAGCTGCGCGGGCGGATCCGTAAGCGCCTCCACGAGCTCGGCCGGCACGACTTCGAGCGGCGCCTCGACGGCGCCTGGATCTCGACCATCCACGGCTTCTGCCACCGGCTGCTGAAGGCGCACCCCTTCGCGGCCGGGATCGACCCGCGCTTCCGCGTGCTCGACGACAGCCAGGGGCGGGTGCTCCGCGGCGAGGCGTTCCGGGCCGCGCTCGAGGAGTTCTGCGGCGAGGACGAGGCGCGGCTGCGGCTGCTCGCCTCGTACGGCGGCCGGCGGCTGCGGCGGATGCTGACCGGCGTCCACGAGACGCTGCGCTCGTCCGGCCTCGAGCTGCGGATCGACCCGCGCGAGGAGCCGCGCCTGCCGGAGGCGCTCGAGGAGCTGCGGGCGGCGGCGCGCGCGGGCGGGCACGACGCGGCGCTCCGCTTCCTCGACGCAGCGTCCGTGCCCGACGGCCTGCTCGACCTCTCCGACCTGCCGCCGGAGCTCGACGAGCACCGCCGCGCCGTCGAGCAGGCGGCGCTCGAGGCGCTGGCCGCACGCGACCGCGAGCAGCTCCAGGAGCTCCTGCTCGCCTACGACCGCGCCTACCGGGAGGCCAAGGACCGCGAGTCGGCGCTCGACTTCGAGGACCTGCAGCTGCTGGCGCGCGAGCTGCTCCGCGAGCACGACGAGATCCGCGAGCGGGAGAGCTGGCGCTTCCGCTCGATCATGGTCGACGAGTTCCAGGACACCAACCGCCTGCAGTGCGAGCTCGTTGATCTGCTCGCGCGCGCAGACGGCGAACTGTTCTTCGTGGGGGACGAGTTCCAGTCGATCTACCGCTTCCGGCACGCCGACGTCGAGGTCTTCCGCGAACGGCGCGAGCAGGTCGGCGGCGTGCTTGCCCTCACGCAGAACTACCGCTCGCGCCCCGAGGTGCTCGACGTGATCAACCACCTCTTCGCGGCCGACTTCGGCGAGAGCTTCCAGCCGCTCGAGGCCGCGGGGCGGTTCCCGGATCCCGCGTTCGGCCCGGGCGTCGAGCTGCTCGTGACCGACAAGGAGAGCTACGCCGAGACCGGCACGCACTGGCGCACGGCCGAGGCGCGACACATCGCGCGGCGCGTGCGCGACCTCGTCGACGCGGGCGAGGCCGCGCCGGGCGAGATCGTCCTGCTCTTCGCCGCCGGCACCGACGCGCGCATCTACGAGGAGGCGCTGCGCGCGCTCGGGCTGCCGACCTTCCGCGCGACCGGGCGCGACTACTACCACCAGCAGCAGGTCGTCGACCTCCTGAACTACCTCCGCCTGCTGCACAACCGCTACGACGACGAGGCGCTGCTCGGCGTGCTCGCCTCGCCGTTCGTCGGCGTCTCGAACGACGCGCTCGTGCTGCTGCGGCGGAACGCGCCGAAGAGGCCGCTCTTCTGCGGCCTCGAGAAGGAGCTGCCCGAGGGCCTCTCCGACCGCGACGCGCGGCTCTTCCAGGCGTTCAGGCAGCGCTACGACCGGCTCGCGGGGCTCGCGTCGTCGTTGTCGCTGGAGCGGCTGTGCGAGCGGATCGTGTCCGAGCACGACTACGACCTGGCCGTGCTCGCGCAGTGGGACGGCCGGCGGCGGTACGCGAACCTGCGCAAGCTCGGGCGGCTGGCGCGCTCGTACGAGGAACTGCGCGGGCCGGACGTCCAGGGCTTCGTCCGCTTCGTGGCCGAGCAGGACGCCGTCGGCGCGTCCGAGCTCGAGGCCGTGGCCGAGGAGGAGGGGACGGACGTGATCCGCCTGCTCACGATCCACTCGGCGAAGGGGCTCGAGTTCAAGGTCGTGGTCGTCGCCGACGCCGGCCGCGACCGCGCGCGACCGGATGCCGACGAGATCCTCTGCCTGCCGGACGGGCGCCTCGGCTTCCGCGTGGCCGACCCGGAGACGGGGAAGCGGCTGACGACGGCGGAGTACGAGGCCGTCCGCGCGGCCGAGCAGTCTGCCGAGGAGGCGGAGCGGCGGCGCCTCTACTACGTTGCCATGACCCGCGCGATCGACCGGCTGATCGTCTCGGGCGCGGTGGGCGAGCGAGGCGCGGACGCTGGCACGCCGATCGGCTGGGTGCTCGACCGGCTCGAGACCGACCTCGGCGAGGCGGAGCCGACGGTCGAGCTGGAGCGCAACGGTGCGCGCGTCCTGGTGCGGCTCGACCGCTGGTCGCCGGAGCCCGAGGTCGTGCCCGAGCCGCTGGAGGAGGAGCAGCTCGAGCTGTTCGCGCTCGCCGAGAACGGCCACGTCGCGGCCGCGCCCGAGCTGGCGCCGCTCGCGGAGGTGCCGCCGCCGCCGCTCCATCGCGTGCGGCGGCTCTCGTACAGCGCGCTGGCGCTGTTCGAGCGCTGCTCGTACCGCTACTTCGCCGAGCGCGTCGTCGGGCTGCGGCCGGCGCAGGCTGCGGGATCGGTGCCGGGCCACACGGGACTGGCCGCCACCGAAGTCGGCGACGCGGTGCACGCGCTGCTCGAGCACGTCGACCTGCGGGCGCCGGCCGCGCCGGCCGCCCTGCCGGAGCTCGTCCGCGCGCGCTACCCGGCCGCGACCGACGAGGAGATCGAGCGGATCCGAGGCTTCGTCGAGTCGTACTGTTCGTCCGAGCTCGCGGAGAGGGTCGGCTCGCTGCCCGGCGCGACGGCCGAGCTGCCGTTCGCGTTCGAGCACGACGGCGTGCTCCTGCACGGCCGCATCGACGTTCTTCAGCGTGACCCTGGAGGCCGTACGGCCATCGTGCTCGACTACAAGACGAACTCGCTGGCCGAGGGCGAGCCGGAGGAGATCGTCGAGCACGACTACCGGCTCCAGCGGCTGGTGTACGCGCTCGCGTGCTTCCGCGCGGGCGCCGAGCAGGTCGAGGTCGCCTACCACTTCCTCGAGCGAGCGGACGCGGTGGTCTCGCGCACCTACGCGCTCGACGAGGTTCCGGCGCTTGAGGCCGAGCTCTCGAGGGCGATCGCCCGGATCCAGGCGAACGAGTTCCGGCCGACGCCGGACGAGTTCGTCTGCAGCGACTGCCCGGCGCTCGATCTCGTCTGCGCCGGCCCGAAGCTTCGCACCGCCTGATGGCGCGCAGTTACGTGAAGGAGGCCCGCCGCCGCGTGGGGCCGAAGCGAGCGCGGATCGTGCCGATCGTGGAGCGGCTGCTGGCCGAGCATCCGGACGCGACGATCGCGCTGAAGTTTCGCAACGACCTCGAGCTGCTCGTGTCCGTGATGCTCTCGGCGCAGACGACGGACGTGAACGTCAACCGCGTCACCGAGCGGCTGTTCGAGAAGTACCGGCGGCCCGAGGACTACCTGGCGGTTCCGGTCGCGGAGCTCGAGCACGACATCCGCCCGACCGGCTTCTTCCGGCAGAAGACGAAGTCGCTGCGCGGGACGATGCGGCGGCTGATCGAGGAGTACGACGGACAGGTGCCGTCGCGGATGGAGGAGCTGCTGACGCTGCCGGGCGTCGCGCGCAAGACCGCCAACGTCGTCGTCGCCGAGCGCGGGCAGGCCGAGGGGATCGTTGTCGACACGCACGTCCGGCGCCTGGCGCAGCGGCTGGGCCTGACGCGACAGGAGGACCCGGTCAAGATCGAGCGCGACCTGATCCGGCTCGTGCCGCGCGAGTACTGGAACGCCTTTCCCCACCTGCTGATCTGGCACGGCCGCCGCGTCTGCATCGCGCGGGCGCCGCGCTGCGAGGTCTGCGTGCTCAACGACCTCTGTCCGGCAAGTCGCGTCGGCGCCGTTCGCGGTGCCGACATTCAGGACGTGCGGGCTTAGCCCGCCTGTCCCTCTGAAACGTCGGTCGATGCGCCGGAGGCGACGCGAACGCTTGTCGAAGTCGTTGCCGAGACGTCACATGCGCGCGCGTAGCCTCGACGCATGCGCGGCGTCGACCTCGCGATCTACGCGGACGCCCTCGCGGCGGAGGCTGCGAGCCTGAGCGCCCGCGCCGAGCGAGCGCGCTCGCGCCTCCGGCAGGCGGCGATCGAGCGGCGTGCGCGGGCGGAGCTGACCGCGCTCGCCGTAGAGCGGCTGCAGGCGCGTGGCCTCCTGGGCGGGATCGACGAGGGCGCGGCCCGAGCCGAGTTGCGTGAGCTCGAAGCGGCGCTCGACGCGCTCGAGGAGCTCCAGTCGTGGCTCGAGCGCGAGCTCGCAGCGCACGGGTAGAACTTCCGCCGCCCGGGAACCACGGCTTCATGAGCAGAGCTGCAGCCTGGCTGATCCTCCGCCTGCGCCTGCTCGTCGTGCCGGCGTGGATCGCGGCGGCCGTGCTCATCACGATGCACCTGCCCTCCTTCGCCGGGCGCCAGCCGTCGGCGACCGGCGGTCTCGTTCCGACGAGCTCGGCGGCATTGCGCGTCGAGGCGCAGGGCGCCGCCGCGTTCGGGACGCCACTGCTCTCGCGCGTCGCGATCGTCCAGCGTGATCCGGGCGGGCTGTCGGCCGCGGCCGAGAAGCGAGCGGTGCGCCGCGCGGTCCGAATCGACCGTGGCCTCGACCCGGTGCTCCACACCATCGCGTTCGCGCTCCCGGTCTCGAACGCCGGCGGGATCTTCCCCGGCTCGCGGGAACGCGGCACGACCGTGATCACCTACCTCTACTTCCGCCCGGGCACGAGCGTGAACGCCCAGCTCGCGCTCGCCGACACGTACGCGCAGCGGATCCGGAGCGCCGGCGACCCCGTCCAGGGCGTGACCGGAACGATCCCGGCCCGGGAGGCGGAGTTCAACGAGATCACGCACGCGCTCCCGCTCGTCGAGGCGGCGACGATCGGGCTGATCGCGTTGATCCTGCTGCTCGTCTTCCGCGGCCTCGGGCCGCCGCTCCTCGTGCTCGCCACGGCCGGACTCTCGTACCTGATCTCCGTCCGGCTACTGACCTGGGCGGGAGACGCGCTCGGGACCGAGGTGCCGGCCGAGATCCAGCCCGTGCTCGTCGCGCTCCTGCTCGGGTTGACCACCGACTACGCCGTCTTCTACCTGTCGGCCGCCCGCAACGGGTTGCGGGAAGGCAAGCCGCGATTGGATGCGGCCGCAGAGGCGACGCGCTCCGTGCTTCCGATCACCGTCACCGCCGGCTTGATCGTCGCCGTTGGGTCGGGGTCGCTCGTGATCGGGAACCTCGGCTTCTTCAAGGCATTCGGCCCGGGCATGGCGATCACGGTGCTGATCACGCTCGCGGTGACGATCACGCTCGTCCCCGCGGTGATCGCGATCTTCGGGCGCGTCCTCTTCTGGCCCGGCCTACGCGAGGTCGAGCCGCGCGAGCCGGGGCGTCTGCGCCACTGGACGGGGCGCTTCCTCACGACCAGGCTCGTGGCGGCGCTGCTGGTGGTGGCGAGCGTCGTCGTCCTTGGGATCGCGGCGGCAGAGTCGCGGTCCACGGCGCTCGGGCTGACACTGCTTCGCGGCCTGCCCGCTTCCAACGAGGTTCATCGCGCCACCACAGCTGCGGACGCTGGCTTCGCGCCCGGCATCGTCGCGCCGACCGAGATACTCCTCCGCGGCAGCGGTCTGGACGCGCATCGACACGCGCTCGGAACCTTCCAGCGCGCGCTGGCCGGCGAGCCCGGCGTTGCCGGAGTCGTCGGCATCGGCCAGCAGCCGCCCCAGGTGCACCAGCCGCTGTTCGTGAACGGCGCCGGAGACGCGGCGCGCTTCGCGGTCATCCTGAGCCGCGACCCGCTGGGCTCCGACGGGATCCAAGCCCTTCGGCGGCTGGAAGACCGCATGCCCGCCTTACTCGACCGTTCCGGGCTGCACGGCGTCGACGCCGGCATCGCGGGGGACACCGCAATTGCGAAGGAGTCGGTCGACATGATCCACGGCGACATCGCCCGTGTCGCGGCGGCGCTCCTGCTTGCGAACCTCCTGCTCCTCGTCGTCTTCATGCGCGCGCTGCTCGCGCCGCTCTACCTGCTCGCGGCGAGCGTCCTGGCCCTGACTGCGGCGATCGGCGTCACCACGTGGGTGTTCCAGGGTGTCCTCGGCCACCACGAGCTGACGTACTACGTGCCGTTCGCCGCCGCCGTGCTCCTGCTCTCGCTCGGGTCCGACTACAACGTCTTCATCTCCGGCCGGATCTGGCAGGAGGCGGAGCGGCGGCCGCTGCGGGAGGCGATCCGCTACGCCGCGCCGCGGGCGTCGAGGACGATCACGGTCGCCGGCCTCACGCTCGCAGGGTCGTTCGCGCTGCTCGCGCTGATCCCGATCCGCCCGATGCGCGAGCTGGCGTTCGTGATGGCGGTCGGCATCCTGATCGACTCGTTCCTGGTGCGGTCGATCCTCGTGCCGTCGCTCATCGCCGCCTTCGGTCGGGCGTCATGGTGGCCGAGCTCGCCGCCGCGGCCCGCGGGGGAGCCTGCGCCGAGGATTCGCGAGGAGCCCGCCGGCGCTAGCGCGGAGTGAGGCCCACGAGCAGTCCGCCGTCCTCGTCATAGGCGGGGAAGAAATCGGCCGTCACGGGCTTGACGGTGCCGGCGCGGGAGCGCAGCTCGAGCTGCTGGCCGAGACGCCGCACGCCCCACTCGATCGCGACCTGCGCCGGGTTCTCGCCGTCGAACCCGGACAGCCCGAGCGCCTCGGTGACGTCGCGGCCGATCAGGTCCTCCTCGCGGTAGCCGGAGAGCTCGAAGACGTCGCGGCCGGCCGCGAGCACGCGCGCGTCGGCGTCGCAGACGACGAAGCCCGTGTTCGGCGCGGGGTAGTAGTCCTCGAGCAGCTCGAACAAGAACCCGAACCCGCAGCGGTGGCAGGCGACGGCCTGGCGGCTGAGCCCTTCCAGCCGGTCGTGGTCAATCGAGCGGTCCTTGCAGTTGGGGCAGATGAAGTACGGCACGCGGCGATCGTAGCTACGTGGGCCGGCGCCGCCGCCCCGCGAGCGTGCGGGGGTCGAGCGTGCGCAGCGGCGGCAGCTTCGCGCGCATCGGCGAGCCTCCGATCCAGCCGAGGTAGCGGAAGATCGCGAGCTGCAGGATCGCCGTCCCGATGATCAGCCCCCAGCTCCACCAGTAGCCGAACGACCAGTCGAGCTCCGGGATGTGCTTGAAGTTCTGGCCGTAGAGCCCGACGATGAACGTCGGCAGGAGCAGCAGGGCGGCGATCACGGTCAACCGCTTCATCACCTCGTTCTGGTCGTTCGCGATCTTGGCCTGTTGGTAGTCGCGCGCGCTGCTCAGCAGGTCGCGCGAGAGGTCGAGGCCGTCGGAGGCGCGCAACAGCTTGTCGTAGACGTCGGCGAAGTCGAGCTCGACGTCCCGCGGCAGGACCTCCGGGCCCTCGCCGACGTCGATCCGCTTGTCGACCACACGCCGGATAGCGTCGCGGGTGGGTGCGACCGTGCGCCGGACGTGGAGCAGGTCGTGCCGCAGGTCCGAGATCCGCTGGCGGATCTGCGCCGGCGGCCACCGCTCGATCCCGTCCTCGAGCTCGTCGATCTCGTCGTCGAGGGCGTCGACCAGGTCGAGGTAGTACTCGGCGATCTGGTCGATCAGGCGGTAGACGATCACGCCCGCGCGGTCGTCGCCCTCGCGCGCGACCGCCTCCTTCACGGGCGTGGAGTCAAATGGATAGCCGCGCTCCGGCGTCTTGCGCACCGTCACGACTCGGTCGCGCGTGGCCACCACGTCGACCTCCTGGTAGAAGACGCGATCCTCCTCGCGGATCGCGATCGGGACGAGGAAGACGCCGAAGACGTAGTGGATCTGGCCCTCGAGCCGCGGGCGCGGCTCGTCGTCGTGCAGCGCCGGGCGCAGCAGCTGGTCGAGCGCGCGGTCGTGGATCGCCTCGGGCACCGCCTTGCGCAGCTCGGCCTCGTCAGGGTCGAGCACGTCGATCCACTCGGCCATCCGCGCCGAGGCTAGCGGGGGTGTCGGCTGGCTCAGCCCTGGCGGGGCGCGGCGAGCGCCGTGGCTGGGTGGCCCTCGCGAGCGGCCAGCCAGCGCTCGGCGTCGAGCGCCCCCATCGCACCGCTGCCGGCGGCCGTGACGGCCTGCCGGTACGTGTGGTCGACGACGTCGCCGACGGCGAAGACGCCCTCGCGGTTGGTCGCGGTCGAGCCCGGCTGCGTGACGAGGTAGCCCGCCTCGTCGTGGTCGAGCTGGTCGAGGAAGAGCTTCGTGTTCGGGTCGTGACCGATCGCGACGAACACGCCGTCGGCCGGCAGCTCGCGCGTCTCGCCCGTCTCGAGGTCGCGGAGCACGACCCCGCTCGTCTGTCCGTCCTCGCTCAGCACCTCGTCGACGACGGCCGGCGTGACGAACTCGATCTTCTCGTTCGCGTGCGCCCGGTCGAGCATGATCGGCGAGGCGCGGAACTCGCTGCGCCGGTGGACGAGCGTCACCTTCGTGGCGAACTTCGTCAGGAAGATCGCCTCCTCCATCGCCGAGTCGCCGCCGCCGACCACGACGACCCGCTTGTCGCGGAAGAAGGCCGCGTCGCAGACCGCGCAATACGAGACGCCGCGGCCCTGGAGGGTGCGCTCGGACTCGAGCCCGAGCTGCCGCGCGCTGGCGCCGGTGGCGACGATCACGGTCTCGGCCGCGAACTCCTTGTCGCCGACCCACACCCGCAGCGGATGCTCGGTGAAGTCGACCCTCGTGACGTCGTCGGTGAGGAACTCGGCGCCGAAGCGCTCGGCCTGCCGGCGGAAGTCCTGCATCATCGCCGGGCCCATGATCCCGTCGGGGTAGCCCGGGTAGTTCTCGACGTCGCTCGTGATCATCAGCTGGCCGCCCCACGCGAAGCCCTCGATCACGAGCGGCTCCAGGTTGGCGCGTGCGGCGTAGAGGGCAGCCGTGTACCCGGCGGGCCCGCCGCCGATGATGATCAGCTCTCTGGTGTCCCCGTTCATTTCCGCCTCCACCGTAGTAAACGCACCGGGTGGTCCGACTGTTCCGATCGGGTCAAGCGACGAGCGCGCCGCAGAGGTACAGCTTGCCTTCCCGGATCTCGCTCTCGTCGAACAGCCGATGCGGCTGGCGCTGGCCGGGCCGGATCAGGTGCACGACCTCCTCGCCGCGCGCGACCAGCAGCTCGGAGATGAGCCTGCGGTGGCAGCGGTGCCAGTCCGTCTCGGCGCACATCAGGCACGGCGAGGGCTTCGCGACCGCCTGCGCCAGCGCGGCCTGCCATTCGGACGTGCCCATGCGCGCGGCGTAGCTGCGGAAGGCCGGGACGCGGATGCACGGAAAGCGCTCCTCGCCCGGCTCGCCGCGCAGCCGCCCGCCGAGCTCGACGGCGTGCCGGTACTCGATCCCGGCGGGGCCGAGCACGTCCACGACAGGCGCCTGGCCGAACTGCGGGTTCCGGCGCGAGCCCGGGAAGCGGCGGACGTCGACGAGGGTCTTCACGCCGGCCTCCACGAGGGTCTTGACGAGCTCGTCCGCCGGCCGCGTGCCGTGGCCGATCGTGAAGACCGTCACCGCCGCCAGAGCCGGCGCGCGAACGGCTGCGCCTCACGCGTGCCGAGCGCAGCCGCGGCGGCCGCGAAGTCACCGGGCTCGAGGCTGATCAGGTCCTCGACGCCGAGCTCGCCCGAGCCGCTCAGCCGCAGCGCCTGCGCGTTCAGCGCCTGCTCGAACATCGTGCGCGCGTAGCGGGCGTTGCCGAAGCCTTCGCCGCGCTCGGCGCGCCCGAAGATGCGCCGCAGCTCGTCGGCGCCGGCGGCGCTGACCCGGTACTCGTTCTGCGCGGCGAAGGCGTCGGTGATCTGCACGAGCTCGTCGGTCGAGTAGTCCGGGAACGTGATCTCCCGCGAGAAGCGCGAGCGCAGCCCGGGGTTCGAGTCGAGGAACTCGTCCATCAGCCGCGGGTAGCCGGCGACGATCACGACGAGCCGGTGGCGGTAGTCCTCCATCCGCTTGAGCAGCGTCTCGATCGCCTCCTGGCCGAAGTCGGGGCCGCGCCACCCGGAACGGGCTAGCGCGTACGCCTCGTCGACGAACAGGACGCCGTCGAGCGCGCGCCGGATCGCGCGGTCGGTCTTGATCGCGGTCATGCCGACGTACTCGCCGACGAGGCCGGCCCGGTCGACCTCGACCAGGTGCCCGCGCCGGAGCAGGCCCATCGCGCGGTACATCTGCGCGAGCAGGCGCGCGATCGTCGTCTTGCCGGTGCCGGGGTTGCCGAGGAAGACGAGGTGCTGCGAGGTGGCGACTTCCGGGAGGCCCTGCTCGAGCCGCTTGCCCTGCACCTCGAGGAACGCGACCAGCGCGCGCACCTGCTCCTTCACCGACTCGAGCCCGACGAGCGCGTCCAGCTCGGCCTGCAGCTCCTCGAGGCTGCGCGCCTCCTGCGGCGACCGACGCAGGTCGAGCCGCTCGAGCCACTCGGCCTCCGCACCCTGCAGCACCTGCTCGCGGAGGACGTTGAAGCCGACCAGGATGTCCTGCAGCGGATTCGCCATCGCCGGGACGGTACCCATCGTGCGAAAGCAGAAGCTTCGCGTGATTACAATCGCCGCCTTCCGGCGATGAGGGGATTCGTGGCCTCGACAGTGACGTGGGACAGCCTGCGCGACCTCGCGGGCTTCCGCGCGCAGAACGGCTGCGCGATCAGCCTCTACGTCGATCTCGACCCCAGCGTCACGCCCACGCCCGGCGACTTCGACACGCGCGTCAACGCGCTGGTGGACGAGATCGAGCGCTCCGAGTCGGCGCGGCGACCCGAGCTGACACACGAGCAGAAGGAAGGCCTGCGCGCGGACGTGCAGCGGCTGCGCGACTTCTTCGCCCAGGAGTTCGAGCGCGAGGGCGCGCTCGGCTTCGGCGTCTTCTGCGCGTGGCTGGACAACCTCTGGGTGCCGCTCCCGCTGAGCGGGCGCGTTCCCGACGCCGTCAAGGTCAACCGCAGCCTCTACCTGGCGCCGCTCGTCTCGCTGGTCGGCCGCGGCGAGGGTGCGCTCGTCGTCTTCGTCGGCCGCGAGCGAGGCAACCTCTACCGCCTCCGGGCCGGCCGGCTCGAGGAGCTCGTCGAGCAGACCGACGACACGCCTGGCCGCCACGACCAGGGTGGCTGGTCGCAGGCGCGCTACCAGCGTCACATCGACAAGCTCGTGCAGGACCACCTGAAGGAGGTCGCCGAGCACGTCGACCGGGCGGTGCGGCGCCTGCGCGGCCCGCGGGTGGTCGTGGTCGCGACGGAGGAGACGCGGCCCGAGTTCGAGTCGGCGCTCTCGAGCGAGGCGAAGAAACACGTGATCGGCTGGACGAGCGCCGAGGCGCATGCGACGCCGGCGGAGCTGCTGCAACAGGTCGAGCCGCTGCTGGAGGAGTGGCGCGGCGAGCAGGAGACGGAGACCGTCGAGCGCTGGCGGGAGGAGTCCGGCCGGAACGGTCGCGCCGCCGCAGGGTGGGGGCCGACCCTCGAGGCCGCCTCCGACGCGAGAGTCGAGCTGCTGCTCTACGCCGACGGTGTCGACCGGCCCGCCTGGGAGTGCCCGGCGTGTGGGCGGGTCGCGAGCGAGGGCGGTGCGTGCCCGCTCGACGGGACGGAGATGGAGCGCCGAGACGAGGGGCTCGACCTCGCCGTCCACCAGACGCTCGCCCACGGCGGGCGCACGCTCGCGCTCACACAGCGTCAGGACCTCGAGCCCGTCGAGGGCATCGGCGCGCTCCTCCGCTTCTAGGCGCTACGCGGCGTCGACGACGCGCGGCAGCTCGCGCGCCTCGGCCGCCTCGACCTGCTGCGAGTCGGACGCCTGCTCGAGCTTCGTCTCGAACTTGCCCAGCCGCTTCTCCGAGTCCGCGAACTTCTTGTGCGCCCGCTCGAGGTGCGTTCCGACGAGCTCGAAGTCCTCCTTGAACTTGCCGAAGTCGGCCTGGAGGCGCGCGCAGTAGGCCATCACTTCCTGGGCGTGCTGTTCGATCTGCAAGCCCTTCAGGCCGAGAACGATCACCTGCAAGTAGGCGGTCAGCGTCGTCGGCGAGACTGGCAGCACGCGCTTCTCGTGCGCGTAGGCGAGCAGCGCGCCCGTGCGGCCGCAGGCGAGCTCGTAGTAGATCGCCTCCGACGGCAGGTACATGAAGGCGAACTCGTACGTGCCCTCGTCCGGGCGGATGTACTTGGCGGAGATCGCGTCGACGTGGCTCTTGACGTCGCGTGCGAACAGCTTCTCGAACTGCTGCCGCTCGAGCTCGCTGTCGGCCGCGACCATCCGCTCGAAGTTGTCGAGCGGGAACTTCGAGTCGATCGGGACGAGGCGGTCGACCTTGATCGCCGCGTCGACGCGCTCGCCGCCCGTGAAGCCGTACTGGATCTCGTAGGCGCCGGGCGGCAGCCGGTCGCGGAGCAGGTTCTCGAGCAGCAGCTCGCCGAACCCGCCGCGGGCCTTCGGCGGGCGGAGGATCTGCTGCAGCTGGCTGAGCTCCTTCGCCTGCTCGGCCATCTGCGAGGTCGCCTGCCCGACCTCGCCCAGCTGCCGGTGGATCTCGTTCGTCTGCTTCGACGCGTGCTCGAGGCGGCGGTCGACCTTGGTGTCGAGCTCGCCGAGCCGACGGTCCATCGTGGCCGTGATCGCCTCCAGCCGCCCGTCGACCTCACGGTTGCGCACGGCGAGCAGCTCGTCGAGCGCTCGCGCCGTGTCGGTGCCCTGCGCGGCCAGGCGGCGGCTCAGCCAGAGGGCGAGCGCGGCGCCGCCGGCGAGGAGGACGACCGCTGTGAGGGCGACGACCATGAGCCGACGAACCCTAGAGCGGGCGTCGGACGGCGCCGGCCTGCGATTACGTGTCGGAGCGCTCGGCGCGGTGCTCGGCCGCTCGCTCGCGCTCCTCCTGGGCGAGCTGCTCCGCCTGATCGGCGCGCTCGGACGCTGTCGCCTCCTGCTCCTGGTGCATTCCTTCGCGCACCATCGAGCTGTCACCGGTCACGTCGCCTGCCGCCTTCTTGCCTCGGCCGAGGAGCTTGTCGAGAAAACTCATCGTCGCCTCCTTGCGGGTTGCCGGGGCTAGGAGTATGCGCAACGGCGAAAAAAAACGCCAGATCCGGACAACCTTTCGGCCCTCCGGATCTGACGCGATGACCCTAACGCGCCAGTGGGGCCCCGTCAAGCCGTTGCTACCATCGCGCCGCGGTGGCCAAGAAGTCGCGTACTCCGGCGCCGCCGCGGAAGGTCCAGGCACCTCAGCGGCGCTCCGATCCGAAGAAGCGTCCGGGCTGGACGGCCTCGGACCGGCTGCCCCTGTGGATCGGCCTCGCGGTGCTCGTGATCGCCGCGGTCGTGGCGGGCGTCGTCTTCGTCGGCCGGGGGGGCGGCGGCAACAACTCGACCGCGGCGACGGTGCCCGACGACAACCAGCTGGTCGGCCTGCAGACCGGCCCCGCGCCCTGGAACCCGGGGCTCGACACGCTGCCGGACCGCCTGAAGCCGGTCGGCGTGCACGCGCTCTCGAACGAGGGCGAGGTGCTGCACATCCACCAGCACCTCGACATCTACGTGAACGGCAAGCACGAGCCGGTGCCGCAGGGGATCGGGATCTACGACGGCCAGTTCCTGACGGAGCTCCACACCCACGACGGGACGGGGATCGTGCACGTCGAGTCGCCGGTGGCGAAGAACTTCGACCTCGGGCAGTTCTTCGGTGTCTGGGGCGTGCGGCTGACGAGCGACTGCGTCGGCGGCTACTGCCAGGAGCTGACGCCGTGGACGGTGTACGTGAACGGTCAGCCGTACGCGGGCGACCCCGCGGCGCTCGTGCTGAAGGAGCACCAGGAGATCGCGTTCGTGATCGGGAAGCCGCCGCGCAAGATCCCGGCGACGTACAAGTACCCGGCCGGCCTCTAGACCGCGCCCGTTCCGGGGCTATCCTTCGGCCCGCCGGGGTGGCGAAACTGGTGATACGCGCCTGACTTAAAATCAGGTGTCCCCTCGCGGGGCGTAAGGGTTCGAGTCCCTTCCCCGGCACCTCGAGCTCCGGCGGAGGCGAACGGGGCGAGCCCCTGTCGAGCTCGCCCCGCCCGGAGCCGGTCTAGGGCGTCTTTGCGACCTTGCTCGAGACGCACTTCCCGAACGCGTTCGACTTGTTCGCGTTCGTGCCGTACTTCGCCTTGAACGCCGCGGGATCCGGCTTGCGCTCGGCCCAGCACGCCTTGGCCGCGTTCGTCGTCGCGTGCTGCTGGGCCTGCGCGGCGGCCTTCGCGGTCTGCGAGACGCAGTTGCCGAAGGCGTTCGCGTGCTGCTTGCCGGTGCCGTACTTCGCCGCGAAGGCGGCCGGGTCGCCCGAGCGCTCGGTGCGACACGATGCCGTGGCGTTCGTCGTGTTCTTCGCGTTCTGCGCCGCGAGCTTCGAGACGCACTTGCCGAACGCGTTCGACTTGTTCGCGTTCGTCCCGTAGAGGAGTTTGAACGCGGGAGCGCCCATCCCGCCGCGCTCCGTCGTGCACTGCTTCACGGCCGCGGCCTTGTCGGCCGGACCGGGCGTCGCCGCGACGGCAAAGGCGGGAACCGCCAGGGCCGCAACGGCGACGAGGTAAACGAGTTTCCTCATCGAGGGGCTCCTTTCGACTTCATGCCGAGAAGACGTCGGTAGCCTCGGATTCCTGCGCTGTGCAGCGAAATCACTCGATCGAGTAGGGCCAGTCGAACGTTTCGCTCGCGTGGGGCGGGTAATGGCTCCTGTGTGGGACGGATGCTCCTCTACGTGTCGGCGGCGCTCGTCCTCGGCGCCTTCGGCTTCGCGGTCGCGGCGCGCTCACCGTCGGCTGCTCCGCTCGAGACGACCACCTCGGACACGTCGACTCTGCCGACGACGACCACCGCCCCGGTCACGACGACGCTCTCGGTGACGACCGGCGTCACGACCGCGCCGCCACAGCCACCTCCACCTCTGCCACCGCCGCCTCCGCCGGCGACAACGCCGAAGCCGAAGCCGAGAGCGAAGCCGAAGCAAACGCGGAAGCCGACGACCGCTCACACGACGACGGCGGAGTCGACCGCGCCAGTGGCCACCACGCCGACCGGCTCGACCGGGACGACGGAGAAGAAGAAACAGAAGCGCCGGCGCGTCACACCCGTGGCGGCCGCCACCGGGCCGAACGGCGGAACGTTTCCGGCGTGGGCGATCGCCGGCTTCGGCCTCGCCGCGTTCCTGATCGGCGGCGGAGTGACCGGGCTGCTCTACACCCGCGGGCGTCGCTGACGGCACCCATGCACCAGCACTCGGGGCCGCTCGACCTGACCCTGCTCGGCCTGATGGTGCACCTCGACCAGGGGGCGGCTCGCCCTGCGCCATCCCCACGCCTCTCGGCCGTTGACGCACTCGGGTCAGGCGAGGCTGCGCGCTCGTCGGCGACCATCGGTGCCGTGGACTTCGACCTCCGTCAGCGGACGATCGAGCTCGAGGTGAACCGCTCTCGCCTCGAGCGCGCACTGGGCTCCTGCGAGCTGGCGCTCGCCGAGCTCCGACAGCGCGGCGACGTGACCGGACTGCAGCGGCTGCGTGACGATCTCCGCTCGGCGTTGCGCCTGGTACAGGAGGGCACCAACGGCGACGTCACGGGGTCGGGCGGGGGTCGTGGTCCGCGTACTGCATCGCCCAGGCCGCCCCGCCGCACGGCGGACGGCCATTCTCCCCCCGGAGCGGCCGCTCAGGCTGCCTGACGCGGCCGCTCCACCTCGCTTGACGCGGCCGGTCGCGGCGGAGGACACTGGCGGTATGGCCGTCTCGCGAAGCTGGCTCGCCGCAGTCGCGGCGCTCGTCGCGGTGACGGCGGTGCTCGCGGCCGGCTGCGGTGGGGGCAAGAGCAGCTCGAGCTCCGGCACCGTCCCCGCGGAGGACTGGGCGAACAACGTCTGCTCGGCGATCACGACCTGGACGAGCTCGGTGCGGAAGACGGGGAACTCGCTCCGCACGGGCAGCATCAACAAGTCGAGCATCAACGGGGCGGTGAACGAGTTCGAGAGCTCGACGAAGCAGCTCGCCGACGACCTCAAGGGCCTCGGCCGCCCCGACACGTCGGCGGGGAAGAAAGCGCAGGCATCCGTCGAGAAGCTCGCCAGTGAGATCCAGAGCGACGCGGCCAAGATCAAGAGCGAGATCAAGGGCGCATCCAGCCTCACCGACCTGCAGAAGACGCTCGGGAGCGTCGGAGCGACGCTCACCCAGATGGGCGCCCAGGTCACGAACACCTTTGCGGAGCTCGGCAACCTCGACGCCAAGGGCGAGCTCAAGTCGGCGTTCCAGAAGGCCGACAAGTGCCAGAGCCTCGTCAAGTCGTCCGGCTGAGACCTCCTAGACTCCGAGCGTGACCGAGGTGCAGGAGGTCTCGCCCGAAGGCGGGCACCTGGAATGGGAGACGCCGCTCTACCGGACGGCGCTCGCCCAGTACGAGCAGGCGCTGCCGCACGCCGACGTCGAGGAGTTCGTGGCCGAGCGGCTGCGGTATCCCGAGCGGTCGCTGGTCGTCAGCGTGCCGGTGCGGCTCGACTCGGGCCGCTGGACCGTCTTCCCCGGCTATCGCGTCCAGCACTCGACCGTGCTCGGGCCGACGAAGGGCGGCGTCCGCTACGACGCCGAGGTCACGCTCGGCGAGTGCGCCGCGCTCGCGATGTGGATGACCTGGAAGTGCGCGCTGCTGCGGCTGCCGTACGGCGGCGCGAAGGGCGGCGTCCGCTGCAGCCCGCACGAGCTCTCTCCGGGCGAGCTGCAGAAGATCACGCGGCGGTTCACCTCGGAGCTGCTGCCGATCATCGGCCCGCAGAAGGACATCCCCGCGCCCGACATGGCGACGAACGAGCAGACGATGGCGTGGATGATGGACACGTACTCGATGGAGATCGGGCACGCGGTGCCGGAGATCGTGACCGGCAAGCCGATCGCCCTCGGCGGCTCGCTCTTCCGCCACGAGGCGACGGGCGCGGGCGTCGTGATGGTGACCGAGCAGGCGTGCCGGCGCCTCGGGTGGAGGCTGTCCGACCAGCGGTGCGTCGTCCAGGGGTTCGGCAACGTCGGCGGGATCGCCGCGGCCGAGCTCGAGGCGCAGGGCGCGACGGTGATCGCGGTCTCCGACGTCTCCGGCGGCGTCCACGACCCGGGCGGCCTCGACGTCGAGGAGCTGCGCCGCTTCGCCGAGCAGCACGGCTCGCTCGCGGACTGGACCGAAGGTGACCGGATCACGAACGAGGAGCTGCTGGAGCTGCCGTGCGACATCCTCGTGCTCGCGGCGCGCGAGGACCAGGTGACGGCCGACAACGCGCCGCGGCTGCAGGCGAAGCTGATCGCGGAGGGCGCGAACGGGCCGACATCGCTCGAGGCCGACACGATCCTCGCCGAGCGCGGGATCCCGGTCCTGCCCGACGTGCTCACGAACGCGGGCGGCGTCACCGTCTCGTACTTCGAGTGGGTGCAGGACCTCGGCCGGCTCTTCTGGGACCGACGCGAGATCCGAGCCAAGCTCGCCGACCAGCTCGCGGACGCCTTCGACCGGGTCTGGACGCTCTCGGAGCAGCGCAAGCTGACGCTCAGGAGCGCGGCGCTCGTCGCCGGGATCCGCGAGGTCGCGGGCGCGCTCGGCTCGCGGGGGATCTACCCGTGAGCTCCGGCCGCGTGCGGGACGCGATGATCCCCGAGCCGCGCTCGCTCGACGCGTCCGCCCCGGCGCAGGAGGCGGGGTCGCACCTGACGCAGCCGGACGTCCGCGCCGTGTACGTCTCCGACGCCGAGCGCTTCGTCGGAGTGGTGACGCGCAAGACGCTCGTCCAGGAGGTGGTCGCGGCCGGCCGCGATCCGCGCACGGTGCGGGTCGGGGAGATCGCGGAGCCGCCCAACCGGACGATCGATCCCGACGTGCCGCTGGACGAGGCGTTCGCGCTGCTCGAGGAGTGGGACGCCGAGCGTGTCCCGGTGGTCGAAGGCGGCGTGCTCGTGGGCGTGCTCTCGCGGAGCACGCTGCAGCGGCGCCTGGCGGAGGACGAGCCGCCGGCCGAGCCCGACGCGCTCGACGCCTAGCGCGCGAAGCGGTCGAGCGCCGCGAGCAGCTCGAGCCGCATCGTCGGGCTGCCCGTGTGGCCTGAGTCGTCGACGACCACCAGCCGCGCGTCCGGCCACGCCTGCGCGAGCTCCCACGCCGTGTCGAGCGGTGACCCGAGGTCGAGCCGGCCGTGGACGAGCACGCCGGGAATGCCCGCAAGCCGGTGCGCGTCCCGGAGCACGGCGCCGTCCTCGAGCCACGCGCCGTGCGCGAAGTAGTGGGTGCAGATGCGGACGAACGCGAGCCGCGCCGGGCCGACGCGGGCGCCGTAGGCGCCGGGGTGGCCGCCGCGCTCGTGGGCGATGACGGCGTCCTCCCACGCAACCCAGGCGGCCGCCGCGGCTGCGCGGACGGCGGGATCCGGATGCTCCATCCGCCGGGCGTACGCCGAGACCACGTCGTGATCCGTGCCGGCTTCTGGCACGCCTGCGCGGAACTGCCTCCACGCCTCGGGCAGGAACCTCCGGACGCCGCCGTAGAGCCAGTCGATCTCCGCGCGCCGCGTCGTCGTCACGCCGGCGACGACGATCTCGGACACGCGCTCGGGATGCCGCTCCGCGTAGGCGAGCAGCAGCGTCGAGCCCCACGAGCCGCCGTAGAGGAGCCAGCGCTCGATCGACAGGTGCTCGCGCAGACGCTCGACGTCCTGCAGCAGGTGCTCGGTCGTGTTCGCGCTCATGTCGGTCGCCGGGTCGCTCGCGTGCGGCGTGCTGCGGCCGCACCCGCGCTGGTCGAAGAGCACGATCCGGTAGCGCTCGGGATCGAAGTAGCGGCGGCCGGCGGGATTCGAGCCCGAGCCGGGGCCGCCGTGGACGACGAGCGCGGGCTTGCCGTCCGGGTTGCCGGAGACCTCCCAGTAGACCTCGTTGCCGTCGCCGACGTCGAGCATTCCCCGCTCGTGCGGCTCGATCGGCGGGTACGGCTCGCGCACGCTCAACAGCAGGTGTAGGCGCCGGGCGGCGCCGCGCCCTCCTCGGGGGCCGGCAACGCCGCCGCCTCGAGCGCGGCGCCGTGCAGCAGGTCGCGCTCGCTCACCTCGAGCGCGTCGAGGCCGTAGCGGTCGAGCACCTCGCGCACGACGACGGCGCCGCCGACGATCACGGGCGCGCGCTCCGGCTCCAGGCCCGGGAGCTCGCGCCGCTCGTTCAGCGGCAGCGCGGCCAGTCGCTCGAGCTGCTGCTCGACCGAGGCGCGTGAGAGGCGGTGGCCGTGCACCCGGTCGCGGTCGTAGCCGCCGAGCTCGAGCGCGGCGAGGGCGGTGATCGTCCCGGCGACGCCGATCGCGCTGGTCGGCAGGAGCTCCGGCAGCGCCTCCTGCACCGCGTGCGCAGCCGCCGCGAGCTCGTCGCGGGTCGGCGGGTCGGAGCGCAGGTGCCGCTCGCTCAGGCGCACCGAGCCGACGTCGACGCTCGCCCGTTCGTGTGCCGCGATCAGCTCGGTCGAGCCGCCCCCGACATCGAGCACGAGCGTGCCGGTCGCGAGGCCGTGCCCGTTCGCCACGCCGCGGCGGGTCAGCTCCGCCTCCTCCTCGCCGCTCAGCAGTCGCGTAGCGAAGCCGTAGCTCCACTCGATCTCGCCGAGGAACGCCTCGCCGTTCTCGGCGTCGCGGACGGCGCTCGTCCCCACTGCCAGCACCCGCTCGGCCTCGAGCCGCTCGAGCTCGCGGCGGTAGCCGGAGAGGACGTTCCGCACCCGCGCGACCGGCAGCGGGAGCAGCCGGCGCCGCGCGTCGACTCCCTCGCCCAGTCGCGTGATGGCCGTCCTGCGCTCGGCCTCGTGCACGGCGTCGCCGTCGACGTCCGCCACCAGCAAACGGGTCGAGTTGGTGCCGAGGTCGACGACGCCCACGCGCATCTTCCAAGGCTAACGAGGCGCTATACTGGCCGGGCGACGCGGGGTGGAGCAGTCAGGTAGCTCGCCGGGCTCATAACCCGGAGGTCGCAGGTTCAAATCCTGCCCCCGCTACTAAGAAAGGGCCTGCTCAGGCAGGCCCTCTCTCGTTCGAGGCGACGCGGTCGACATCTAGAACGCGTTTCGCGACTATGTCCCAGTGCCCAGCATAGGGACGGAGCCGGCGACCGAGGCGGTTTCCCTTGTCCGACCGGGGGACCGCGTTTTCGTCGGGACGGCCTGTGCGACCCCTCGAGCAATCGTCGCCGCGCTCGAGCAGCTCGACAGACCACCCGATGGCGTTGAGCTGGTGCATTTCCTTATCGACAGGAACGTCGTCGGCGATCCGCCGTCGACCAACTACCGGCACCGCGTCTTCTACGTCGGGCGGGACGCGCAGGCGTTGCTTGCTTCGGGCCTCGTGGAATACCTGCCCCTCTCGCTCCCTGACGTCCCGCGGCTGATCCGAAGCGGCCGCCTGCCGATCGATGTGGCCCTCGTTCAGGTCGCTCCTCCCGATCCCGACGGCACGTGCAGCCTTGGAATCTCGGTGGACGTCACCCAGGCTGCCGCTCTCGCCGCCCGCACGGTCATCGCCGAGGTCAACCCGTCGATGCCCAAAACCCGCGGAGACAGCCGCATCCCGCTCGAGCGCATCGATCGCATGATCGAGGTGGACTCCCCCGTGATCGAGTACGTGCACGAGCCTGCGGACGAGGTCGCCGAGCAGATCGCACGCTACGTCGCCCGGCTCGTCGAAGACGGCTCGACACTCCAGGTCGGCCTCGGCCGGGTCCCGAACGAGATGCTGCGGCATCTTACGAACCGGCACGAGCTTGCGATTCACTCCGACGTGATCACGGAGCCCGTGGCCGACCTCGTAGCCGCGGGCGTCATCACGGGACCGGTCGCCGCGAGCTTTGCGATGGGGACACGCCGCCTCTACGACCTCGTCGACGATGATGCTCGCTTCTCTTTCTATCCCGTCGATCACGTCTGTGATGCGGCCGTAGTCGCCCGCGTGCCGCGCATGGTGTCGGTGACCCAGGCCTTCACGATCGATCTCACGGGCCAGGTCTGCACCGAGAGCCTCGACGGCAGGCTCTACGGCGGCCTGTCGACCGGGCCGGCCTTCCACAGAGGAGCCCTCGCGTCGCCCGAAGGAGTGGCGATCGTCTGCCTGGCTTCGCGGACTCCGGACGGCCAGCCGGCGATTCGCCCCGGGCTCGGAGCGGGGGAGCCGGTAGCGATTCCGCGGGCCGATGTGCATTGGGTGATCACCGAGTACGGCACGGCCTACCTGTTCGGCAGTTCGCTCGCCGAG
>DATIER010000262.1:0-3091 GCA_035455605.1 Gaiellaceae bacterium | reverse complement strand
CGGCCCATCCGCGTCGCGGCCACGTCGACCGCCGTCGTCGCCGCCTGCACGTCGGCCTCGGTCGCCTCGCGGCCCGGCAGCTCGGCGAGCAGCTCGGCGCCGCGCTCGCTGCCGGCCGCGACGAGGAACCGGTGGGCGCCGTCGAGCACCTCCGTCAGCGCCAGGTCGTAGCCGCTCTCGGCCTTCGGGCCGGTGCCCATCGAGGCGCAGAAGCAGGTGCCGCCCGGCTCGATGCAGTTGACGGCGACCAGGAAGACGCCGTCGCGCCGGGCGGCGTAGTCGCGGTCCTGCGCCCGGCCGCCGACGAAGACCCGGTCCTGGACGGCGATCGCGTGCAGCTCGCAGGAGCGCACGCCGAGGAACGCGAGCGGCGTCTCGTCGAGCGGCTCGTCCTCCACCTCCAGGCCGTTGCCGTTCAGCCGTGCCTGCCAGAGGCGCAGCCGCGGCGGCAGCAGGTAGTGCTTCCACGAGTGCGGGCCGACGGCGAACCCGAAGCGGGCGTCGTCGGCGCGCCGCTCGATGCGGTAGCTCCCGGGCTCCTGGACGTCCGTCCACCCGGCGGGGAGCTCGTCCGCCGAGGCGAGCTCGTCGTAGACGATCGCGCCGTCCCGTAGCGTCGGGCCGAGCACGCGGTAGCCGCGCTCGCGCAGCGCCGCAACGAGCGTCTCCAGCGCGGCAGGCTCGATGACCCGGGTCACGGTGTGAGCATCGCTGGCGTCGCGACGACCCTACATCCGTGCCTTCCCGGATTGCAGATGTGGCCTTCCGCGATTCAATCCGCGCATGACGCGACGCCGCTTCCGCGTGTCCGGGGTCGTCCAGGGGGTCGGCTTCCGGCCCTTCGTCTACGGGCTCGCGACCCGGCACGGCCTCGGCGGATTCGTGCTGAACGACGGGCACGGTGTCCTGGCGGAGGTCGAGGGCGCCGAGCCGGCGGTGGCGGCCTTCGCGGCCGGCCTCCGCGCCGAGGCGCCAGGGCTCGCGCGGGTGCAGGAGGTGGTCGCCGAGCGCCGCGAGCCGCTCGGCGAGCGCGAGTTCAGGATCGTCGCCAGCGTGCCGGCCGCCGGCTCGGCGCTGATCCCGGCCGACGTCGCCACGTGTGACGACTGCCTGCGCGAGCTGTTCGACCCCGCCGACCGGCGCCACCGCTACCCGTTCGTCAACTGCACGCAGTGCGGGCCGCGCTTCACGATCGTCCGCTCGGTCCCGTACGACCGCGCGAACACGACCATGGCCGGCTTCGAGCTGTGCGCGGAGTGCCGCCGCGAGTACGAGGATCCCGCCGACCGGCGCTTCCACGCCGAGCCGACCTGCTGCCCCGCGTGCGGGCCGCGCCTCTCCATGCCGCTCGACGAGGCAGTCGCGCTCCTTCGAGCGGGCCGGATCCTCGCCGTCAAGGGGCTCGGCGGCTACCACCTCGCCTGCGACGCCGCGAGCGAGGACGCCGTCGCACGGCTGCGGGCGCGCAAGCACCGCGAGGAGAAGCCGTTCGCCGTGCTCACGCGTGAGCCGCAGACGCTCGCGGAGCTCTCCGACGCCGAGCTCGAGCTGCTGCGCTCGCCCGCGCGGCCGGTCGTGCTCGTGCGCCGGCTCGGCGGCGCCGCCGTCGCGGAGTCGGTCGCCCCGGGGACGCGGTGGCTCGGGCTGATGCTGCCCTACTCCCCGCTCCACCACCTGCTCGCCGCCGAGGCCGGCGGGCCGCTCGTGCTGACGAGCGGGAACGTCTCCGACGAGCCGATCGCGTTCGACGACGAGGACGCGCGCCTCCGCCTCGCCGGGATCGCGGACGCGTTCCTCGCGCACGACCGCCCGATCCACCGCCGCTGCGAGGACTCGGTCGTCCGCGCCGGCTTCCCCGTCCGCCGCTCGCGCGGCCACGTGCCCGTGGCACTGCCCTTGCCCGACCGCGCGCCGCCGCTCGTCGCCGCGGGCGCCGAGCTGAAGAGCACCTTCTGCGTCGCGCGCGGGCGCGAGGCCTTCCTCTCCGCGCACCTCGGCGACCTCGACTCCGAGGCCGCCTACCGCGCGTTCCGCGGCGACCTGCGCCTCTACCTCGAGATGCTGCGCGTCGAGCCGGAGCTCGTGGCGCACGACCTGCACCCGGAGTACCTGGCGACGAAGTGGGCGCTCGAGCAGGAGGTCGAGCTCGTCGGCGTGCAGCACCACCACGCGCACGCCGCCGCCTGCCTCGCCGAGCACGGCGAGACCGGGCCGGCGCTCGCGCTCGTGTTCGACGGCACCGGCTACGGCACCGACGGGACGCTGTGGGGCGGCGAGCTGCTGCGCTGTGACCTCGAGTCGTTCGAGCGGCTCGGCTGGCTGGAGCCCGTGCCCCTGCCGGGCGGCGAGGCGGCGATCCGCGAGCCGTGGCGCGTCGCGGCGGCGCACCTCGAGCGGGCCGGGCTCGACGTTCCGTGGAGGGAGTGGGAGCAGGTGCGCGAGAGCCTGAAGCTCGACCCGCCGCTCGCCTCCGGGATGGGCCGGCTGTTCGACGCCGTCGCCGCGGTGCTCGGCGTGCGCGAGCGCGTCTCGTACGAGGGCCAGGCGGCCGTCGAGCTCGAGCAGCTGGCCGGCGAGCGGCCCGCAGAGCCGTACCCGTGGCGGTTCGGCGACGCGACGGAGCTAGTAACAGACTGTTACTTGGAGGTTCGGCAGGGCCGCCCGCGCGAGGAGGTGGCGGCGCGCTTCCACGAGACGGTCGCGGCCGCCGCGGCCGAGGCGTGCGCCGACGCGGGCGGTCCGCAGACGGTCGTCCTCTCCGGCGGGTCGTTCCAGAACCTGCGGCTGCTCGACTCGACCCGGCGGCGGCTCGAGGAGCGCAGCTTCCGCGTCCTCTCCCACCGCCTGGTACCCCCGAACGACGGCGGCATAAGCTACGGCCAGGCTGCCGTCGCCGCGAGGAGGAGCGCGCCATGTGCCTAGGGATCCCGGCCCAGATCGTCGAGCTGGTGGACGCGGACGCGGGCATCGCGAAGGCCGAGATCTCCGGCGTGCGCCGCAACGTCTCCGTCGCGCTCTGCCCCGAGGCCGGGGTCGACGACTGGGTGCTCGTGCACGTCGGCTTCGCGCTCTCGCGGATCGACGAGGAGCA
>DATIER010000261.1:0-10568 GCA_035455605.1 Gaiellaceae bacterium | reverse complement strand
CGCAACTGGTCGTCGCCGGAGGAACGTAGCCGGCTGCTCGACCGTCCCGAGGTCGTCGCGGCCTTCGGCGAGAGCTCGCTCGAGGAGCTGAGGCGGACGGCGTGATGCGGCGCGCGTTCGCCTGGGCGGTCATCGCGGTTCTGGTGTTCATGCTCGTCGCGACGCTGGTGGTCGACCCGGCAGCGGGCGCCGCCGTCCCCCGGGACGGCTGACGCCCGGCTGCCACCGGTGCGCGTTCGTCGCGCCTGCTGCGCCTCAGCGCACGTCCGCTGCGGCGCCCCGCTGCATCAGACGACGGCGGGCTGCTCGACGAGGATCCTCGTCGCCAGCTCGAGGAGCCGGTTCGAGTAGCCCCACTCGTTGTCGTACCACGCGATCACCTTCACCTGCGTCCCGTCGACGACGCTCGTCAGCGGCGCGTCGAAGACGGCCGAGTACGGGGAGGCGACGATGTCCGACGAGACGAGCGGCTCCTCGCTGTAGGCGAGGATTCCCTCGAGGCTGCCGACGTCGGCCCGCTCGCGGAAGATCTCGTTGATCTCCTCTGCCGACGTGGCCCGGGCCGCCTCGAAGGTCAGGTCGACCATCGAGCCGGTCGGGACGGGAACCCGCACCGCGAACCCGTGCAGCTTGCCCGCGAGCTCGGGGATCACCGCGCCGATCGCCTTCGCCGCACCCGTGGAGGTGGGCACCAGGTTGATCGCGGCGGCGCGGGCTCGGCGGAAGTCCTTGTGCGGCAGGTCGACGAGCCGCTGGTCGGCCGTGTAGGCGTGGATCGTCGTCATCAGCCCGTGCCGGATCCCGACCGTCTCGTTCAGCACCCTGGCGACGGGCGCGAGGCAGTTGGTCGTGCAGGAGGCGTTCGAGATCACGTGCTGCTGCTCGGGGTCGTAGGTCTCGTCGAAGTTGACGCCGAGCACGAGCGTGGCGTCGGGATCCTTCATCGGCGCCGAGACGATCACCTTGTGCGCGCCCGCGTCGAGGTGCCGCGCAGCGTCCTCGCGCGAGCGGAAGCGGCCCGTGCACTCGAGCACCACGTCGACGCCGAGCTCGCGCCACGGCAGGTCGGCGGGATCGGCGGCGTGGAAGATCGGCAGCGCGTGGCCGGAGACGGTGAGCACCTCGTCGGCGAACTCGACGTCGGCGTCGAAGCGCCCGTACACGGAGTCGCGCTTCAGCAGCTGGGCGAGCTCCGCGCCGTGGGCGAGGTCGTTGATCGCGACGAACTCGGCGTCGACGCCGGCCTGGTGTGCGGCACGAAACGCCGCCCTGCCGACACGGCCGAAGCCGTTGACTGCAATCCTCGCGGACATGGTTCCTCCTCGGGTCGGGTCTCCACCCGAGGGTCGCGGACCTCGGCGGGCCGGACATCGGTGCGGGTACGGACCGCGGTGTGGGAAAGCCGCACCGACGCCGACCGGCAGCAGAGCCGCCCCCGGCCCGCTCGTCTCAGGACACGAGCGACCGGAAGCGCGTGTCGCCGTGGAGCGGAGCGAGGTCGTCGTCGCTCGCCGCGAGCTCCTTGTACGCGGGCCACGCTTCGAGCGCCTCGGCCAGCGGCTCGAGCGCCTCGTCGCCGCGGCCGAGCAGCGCCTCCAGGCACGCGACGTTGTAGAGCATGAAGGGGTTGCCGGGGTGCGTCTCGAGGCCGGCGCGTAGCAGGGTCAGCGCCCCCTCGTAGTCCTTGTCGCGATACCGGCCGAAGAACCCGGAGATCGACTCGATCGGGCCGGGCGTGAACGCTTCGCCCGGCCGCCCGCCGACGGCGAGGACGATCGTTCCGTCCTCCGTCGCCCGCGCCGATCGCTTCGCGGCGGGGTCGCGAACGACGACCGCCGTGCCGGCCGCTGCTTCGAGCCGCTCGCCGTCCACCGTGAACGTGCATCCGCCCGCGACGACCACGTAGAGCTCCTCGTGGCCGCTCCCGGTCGGCCCCAGCTCGTCGTGCTCGCCGATCACGAACGCCCCGCTCGTCGCTTGGTAGAAGGCGTTCACGCCGAACGACTCGATGCCGAGCTCGCGGCGGACGTAGACGCGGCCGCGACGGCCGCTATCCGGATCGGACGGCCCGCCGAGCCCGAAGCCGTTCGCGGCTGCGGCCGGGCCGGCATCCGCGAGCGAGATGACGGAGTGCGACGTCGTCGTGGCCATGGACTGCTCCCTCCTGGATCCGTTTCAGGTCAAGCTACTCCAGATCGAAAGGTATTTCGTGAGCTTACTCGACGTCAAGAGACCTCGAAGCAAGAGAGGTCGCGGGTCAGCCGAGCTCGTCGACCAGGTCCGCGATCGAGTCGACGATCCGCGACGGCCGGTACGGGAACGCCTCCGCCTGCTCACGCTCGGTCGACCCCGTGAGGACGAGGATGCTGTGCATGCCGGCCTCGAGCCCCGCGACGACGTCGGTGTCCATCCGGTCGCCGACCATCGCGGTCGTCTCCGAGTGCGCGTTGATCGCGTTGAGCGCCGACCGCATCATCAGCGGGTTCGGCTTGCCGACGTAGTACGGCTCGACGCCGGTGGCACGGGTCACCAGCGCGGCGACCGAGCCTGTCGCCGGGACCAGGCCCGCCGGCCCGGGCCCAGTCGGATCCGGGTTCGTCGCGATGAAGCGGGCGCCGCCCGCGACCAGGCGGATCGCCGCCGTGATCCGCTCGAAGCTGTACGTCCGCGTCTCGCCGAGGACGACGTAGTCGGGCGCGCGCTCGGTGAGCGTGTAGCCGACGTCGTGCAGCGCCGTCGTCAGCCCTGCCTCGCCGATCGCGAAGGCGGAGCCGCCGGGGCGCTGGTCGTCGAGGAAGCGGGCGGTCGCGAGCGCCGACGTCCAGATCGCGTCCTCGGGGACGTCGAGCTCGCTCAGCGCGAGCCTCGCCGCCAGGTCGCGGCGCGTGAAGATCGAGTTGTTCGTCAGGACCATGAACGGCAGCTCCCGCTCGCGCAGCCGCCGGACGAACTCGGCGGCGCCGGGAATCGCGTGCTCGCCGCGCACGAGCACGCCGTCCATGTCGACCAGCCAGGAGTGGATCGCCGACGCCGTCACGCGCGCGATCCTCTCAGGAGCGCCGTCTGTGGGCGGCGGTACCGTCTCGCAGCAGCGTGTTCTTCTCGCTGAGCAGCTGGGAGCTCGGGCTCCTGATCTTCGCGGTGATCGGCGGCGCGGCCGCGCTCGGCATCCTCCTCGGCCGGTTCCTGCGCTCGTCGGAGCACTACCGCGAGCCGATCGGCGCCCTGCAGGGCGCGCTGCTCGGGGTCGTCGGGTTGATCCTCGCCTTCGGCCTCACGCTCGCCGTCGGCCGCTACCAGGACCGCCGCGCCGACGTCGTCGACGACGCGAACACGATCGGCACCGCGTACCTGCGCGCGCAGACGATCGCCGAGCCCCAGCGAAGCGTCTCCCTCGCCCTCCTTCGCAGCTACAACGAGCTCGCGATCCGCGTCACGCACGAGGTCCCGGGAAGCGCAGCCCTGAAGGCGACGGCCGCGCGGCAGGGACGTCTCCAGCAGCGGCTCTGGCGCCTGGCGGGCCAGGCGCTGAACGCTCGTCCACAGGACAGTGCTCCCCGCCTCTACGTCGACAGCCTGAACGCGATGATCGACCAGCAGGAGGTCCGGCTCTCGGGCCTGAACAACCGTGTGCCGAACGCGGTCCTCTGGCTGGAGCTCGTCGGGGCGGCGCTCGCCCTCGGGCTGCTCGGTCTGTACCTGTCCGTCCTCGGACGCGGCCTCGTTCCGGTCGCCGCGGCAGCGGCCGTCGTCAGCCTTCTGGTGCTCGTGACGTTCGACCTCGACCGCCCGACGCGCGGGTTCATCACGATCCCGTCGGCGCCGCTGCTCGCCGAGCAGGCGACGATGAGCTTGCCGCCGGCGGCACCGGCGCCACGCTGAGACCGGGCGTCGAAAGGTTGAGACGATTGGCCGCGATGCTCGCTCGACTGGCAGTCGTCACGGCGCTCTTCGCGTCCGTGCTCGTCCAAGCCGCCTCGGCCGACACCGGCGACGAGCAGGCGCTGGCCGCCCGCTACGCGCCGGTCGTGCGGCTCGTCGAGCGGACCGGC
This sequence comes from Gaiellaceae bacterium, assembly GCA_035455605.1. GTDB lineage: Bacteria > Actinomycetota > Thermoleophilia > Gaiellales > Gaiellaceae > AC-32. The sequence continues at coordinate 6,516 of DATIER010000261.1, read as the reverse complement.
TGCCCGCCCGGCAAGCCCTACCTGCCCATCGACGTCGACCTGCTCTTCGACGAGCCGACGGTGGCGCTCCGCGGGCCGTGGGGGAACGACCTGGTCAAGATCGCGCCGAGCGCGAAGGATCTCGCCGGCCTGTTCGAGTACCACCTCGACTTTCCGGGCAGCGCGCTCGACCCGGGGTGCACGTACCTGCACTGGGAGCGGCGGCTCGTCGAGGGCCATGCGCCGACGGTCTACGCGCACGTCGCGACCGACGCCGCGCACCCGGGCAAGGTCGCGCTCCAGTACTGGCTCTTCTACGTCTTCAACGACTGGAACAACCTGCACGAGGGCGACTGGGAGATGGTGCAGCTCGTCTTCGACGCGCCGACCGCCGCCGAGGCGCTCAAGCGCTCGCCGACGGAGATCGGCTACAGCCAGCACGAGGGCGCCGAGCGGGCCGCGTGGGGGGACGAGAAGCTCGAGCTGCTCGGCGGCACCCATCCGGTCGTGCACCCGGCCGCCGGCTCGCACGCGAACTTCTACGGCGAGTCGCTCTACCTCGGCAGCTCCGCGTCCGAGGGCGTGGGCTGCGACGACACGCGCGGCCCGACCTTCGACGTCCGGCCCGTCGTGCGCACGATCCCGAGCGACCCGCAGGCGGCGGCGCGCGAGTTTCCGTGGACCGGCTTCGAGGGCCGCTGGGGCGAGCTGCGGCCGGCGTTCTTCAACGGCCCGACGGGGCCGAACCTGAAGGAGCAGTGGACCGAGCCGATCACGTGGTCGGAAGGCTGGCGTGACCGCAGCTACACCGTTCCCGGCGGGAGCGTCTTCGGGACGACCGCGACCGACTTCTTCTGCGCCGCGGTCGGCCGCGGCTCGAGCGGCCTCGTCCGGCTCGTCGACCAGCCGCTGCTGTTCACGCTCGTGCTCGCCGCGCTCGTCCTGTTCGCGATCTTCCTGCTGACCCGGACCCGCTGGCGGCCGAGCGCGCCCCTGCACCTCGCGCGGCGCCGTTCCTGGGGCCAGATCCTGTCGTCGGCCGGAAGGATGTACGCGACCAGGTTCGGGCTCTTCGCGGGGATCGGCGTCGTGTTCATCCCGATCCTGTTGCTCGTCAGCCTCCTGCAGGCGCTCGTCCTGCACGCGACCAGCATCTTCGGCGTGCAGACGGGCGGCGGCAACGGGCCGATCGCGTTCGTCGTCCTCGCCGTCGGGACGTCGCTGACGCTGCTCGGCCTCGGCATCGTCCAGGCGGCGACGGCGAGGGCGCTCGCCGAGCTCGACGCGGGCCGGCCGGCGGGCGTCGTCCACGCCTACCGGCTCGCCGCCGACATCGTCGTCCCGCTGCTCGTGGCGGTGGTGCTCGCCGCGCTCGTGGTCTCCCTGCTCGCGAGCTCGTTCTTCCTGATCCCGATCGCGATCTGGCTCGCGGGCCGCTGGTGCCTGATCGCGCCGGTGGTCGAGCTCGAGGGCGTCGGAGCGCTGACCGGCCTTCGCCGCAGCGGCCGGCTCGTCCGGGGGCGATGGCTGAAGGTCGCGTCGCTGATCGTGGTCGGCGGAGGGCTCGCGCTGGTGACGGGGCCGCTGATCGGCTCGTTGCTGATCCTCGTCACGGGTGCCCCGTTCTGGCTCGTGAACGTGACCTCGGGCTTCATCTACGCCGTGACGATGCCGTTCGTCGCGGTGACCTCCGTGTACGTGTACTTCGACGCGGGGGTGCGGACCGAGCACGAGGCCGAGCACGAGGAGGTCTTGCTCCCGGCCGAGATCACCCTCGCGCCGTGAGCGCCCCGCGGCTGCAGCGGTGGCGCGAGCGGGGCGGGTCCGCGAAGGCGCGCATCGAGGCGGCTCGCTCGCAGCACCGGTCGCTCGAGCTCGCCTGGTCGCTTTACGAGAGCGACTCGTCGATCGGCGGCGGCCTGCTCGCCGGGGCGCTCGCGTACCGGCTCTTCGTCCTCCGGCTGCCCACCTCGCTCCTGCTGGTGTCGGGCCTCGGACTGTACGCGGGCGCCGCGGACAAGAGCACCCGGCAGGTGACGAAGGAGGCGGGGCTGCACGGGCTGTTCGCCTCGAACGTCGCCGCGACCGCGTCGAGCAGCGCTCGCTCGCTCGTCTTCGTCCTGATGATCCCGGCCGTCCTCTACGCGGCGGCCAAGCTCTACCGCGCGCTCGCGATCGTGCACGGGATCGTCTGGCACAGCACCGGGCGCTTCGGACGGACGACCCGGCGCGGGGTCGGCGTCCTGCTCGCGGTGCTCCTCGCGACCGTCGCCGCGACCGAGATCGTCAGCTTGATCCGCCGGCACGACCAGCTGGGCGGGCTCTCCGCGCTCGCGGCCTACACGGTGGTCGTCGGCGGCGCCTGGCTCGCGCTCTCGCTCGAGCTGCCGCACGGCGACGCGGGCTGGACGGCGCTCGTGCCGGGGGCGCTCCTCGTCGGCAGCGGGCTGCTCGCCGTCAACGTCTTCAACGTCTACGTCACGGCCCGTCTGGTCGAGGACCGGGCGAACACGTATGGCGCGCTGGGCGTCGCCACGGCGCTGCTGTTCTCGCTCGTGCTCGTCGGTCGCGTCGCGGTCGTCTCGGCCGAGCTGAACGCCGTGCTCTACCGCCGCCACCACGCCGCGGTGTAGGAGACTCTCGCCATGCCGCTGTCAGCACTCGAGTCGTTGCGGCTCGACGACGTGCTCGAGCACGTCAACGTGCCGAGCTACGTGATCGACACGGGCGGCGTGATCCGCTGGGTGAACACGGCCGGGCGCAACCTCGTCGGCGACGTGCGCGGCCGGCAGTTCACCTCCGTGGTCGCCCCGGAGGAGACGCTCCGCGCCCGGGAGCTGTTCGCCCGGAAGGTGGTCGGCGCGGCGAAGGTGACGGACGCGCCCGTCGTCGTGCTGGGCGCCGACGGCGACCGGCTGGCGGTCGAGGTGAGCTCGGTGCCGCTCCGCGACGGCCAGCACGTGGTCGGCGTCTTCGGCCAGGTCTCGGCGATCGTCGAGGAGCCTCACCCGCATCACGACCTGAACCTGACGCCGCGTCAGGCCGAGGTGCTCGGGCTGCTCGAGCGCGGCCGCTCGACGAGGCAGATCGCCGAGGAGCTGCACCTCAGCGTCGAGACCGTTCGCAACCACATCCGCGAAGTGCTGCGCGCGACCGGCACGCACTCCCGTCTCGAAGCGGTCGCGATCGCCAACGGCCTGCACTGAGGAGGGCTTGACGGAATACCGTCTGTGCCGCCGGAACGCGCTGTTCGCCCCGATGCTGCGTCCTCAGTCGCGCCCGTACCTTCAGGTACGAACGCTCCCTGCGTCCTTGCCTCGGAACGACCAGCGCGCCCCGGAGTCGAGCGCCATCCCGCCAATCCCTCCTAGCTCGAGAAGGCGGCGATCGCGTCGCCGACCAGCTTCGCGCCGATCAGCAGGAGGAGCACGCTCATGATGACCGCGTTGTTGCGTGCCATCCAGCGGCGGATGCCGTCCAGCAGGTCGCGCGAGCGGGATCCGAGCGCCAGCGCGAGCACGAGCGGGGTCAGCACGCCTGCCGAGGCGATCACCACGAAGGCGGAGAGCGCGACGGCCTGCTGTCCGGCCGTGAGCCCGACGTCGGCGATCTCGCTCGCCGCGGCGGCGGTCAGGAGGATGTTCTTCGGGTTGAGCCCCGACAGCGCGAAGCCGGCGCCGCCGGCCTTGACGACGCCGAACTCGTCCACCGTCCGCATCCAGCCGGGAACCGGCGTCTCCTCGCCCGCGCGCGGGCGCCCGCGCCACTGCTTGACCGCCAGGGCCAGGAGGAGCAGGCCGGCCACGAGCAGGAGCACGGCGACCCAGGTGGCCGGCTCGCCGTCCTCGCTCGCGTCCGCGGCGCCCGCGAGGAGGAGCACGATCGCGCCGATCGTTCCGAGCCCCACCGCCCAGGCGAGCACGAAGGCGAGCCCTTTCGCGCGGCCGTGGCGCGAGCCGAGCACGAGGACGACGGCGATCACGGGCACCGGGAACACGGCGACCGCGACTGCGAGCGGCAGCACGTCTCCCAGCGCTCGCCCCACGCGCCGAACCTACAGCACTCGTCAGGCAGGGCGCTCTGCCACGGCGGGGCCGGGTTCTGCCACGGCGGCGCCGTCCGGCCGTGCGAGGAGCACCGCGCCGGCCGTCACGGCCACGAATGCGAGGAGACGGAGCGCGCCGAAGAGGCCCGACGGCACCGGCTCGCCGAGCACGACCGCGCCCGCGGCGATCGGCAGCGCGTTGGTGACCAGGGTGGCGAGGCCGGCGACGGTGAGCGCGCCGCCTCGCTGGTAGCCGAGCTGCATGAGCCCGGTGCCGAGCGAGTAGCCGAGGACGACGCCGATCGCGAACAGGTAGCGCGCGCCGCCCAGCGTCGCCACTTTGACCGAGATGTCGCCGATCGAGAACAGGAGCCCGCCGGCGAGGCCCTCGGCGACCGCGAGCTCGCCGAAGCGCCGGCCGAGCGCGAGCGCCACCACGGCGGCGCCGGTGGTGATCCCGAACCACACGAGGATGCCGGCGATCGTGCCGCCGCTGCCCTCGCCGCTGCCCCCGGCCAGCGAGACGGCCAGCGACAGCAGGCCGAGCGTCGACAGCACGACGCCCGCGAGCTCGTGCCGGCCGAGCCGCCGCCGGCTCATCCGCGCGGAGGCGAACGCGAGGATGCCGATCCCGCCAGCCGCGATGCTCTGCACGAGCGCGAGCGGCGCGAGCGCGAGCGCGACGACGTACAGGAGGAAGCCGCCGCTCTCGAGCGCGAACCCGATCAGCCAGCTGCGGTCGGTGAGCAGCACGTGGGCCGAGTGCAGCGGCCGGCGTAGCGAGAGCGCGGGCAGCGCGGCGGCCGCATCGTGCTCGCGCAGGTAGGCGATGTTGATCAGCGCGGTCGAGGCCAGCGCCAGCAGGAGGGCGAGGCCGGTCTGCGCCGACACGTCGCTGGCGACGATCATCCTGCCGACGACTCAGCGACTCCGGCCGTCTGCGCCCTCCGAGCGCAGGACGGCGATCACCTCGTCCACCCAGCGGCGGGCACGCTCGACGTTGGGGCCGCTCGGCGCGAGTGCCAGCGTGTCCGCCTGCAGCTCGCTCAGCACGAGCGCCGCCGTGCGCGGGTCGGGCTCGGTGAGCACCTGCTCGACCCGCTCGGCCAGCCGTTCCGGCTTCACGGCGAGCGCTCCCACGCGCGCGGCGAGCCGCTTCGTCGTCGGCTCCCAGACGCGGTTCAGCGCGTAGACGATCCGGAGCACGCGCAGCACGTCGTCGAACAGCCGCTCGACGAGCGCGAGTCGCTCGCCCGGCCGGACGATCGTCAGCATGCCGGCGGGCGCGTACCCGCCCCACGTGAGCGCCGCGTCCTCGATCCGTGCCGCCGCGAGCTCGTCGGGGTACTCCCGCAGCCGCTCCTGCCAGCCCTGCAGCAGCCCGGTCGTCCGCAGCGAGACGCCGTGGGCGAGCGCGTCGCCCGAGCCGGACGGCACGCCCTCGAGGACGGCCGCGACCGAGCGGTCGGCGACGTCGCGCGACCACCACACGAGCTCGACCGGCACGCCGTCGCAGTAGCCGAAGACGCGCGAGCTCTCGCCGCCCTGCGGCCCCCACGTGTCGAGCTCCTCGAGCCCGGCGCGGCCGGCGTGCTCGAAGCACTCGGCGAGCTCGAGCCGCTCGGCCGTGACGACGAGCAGCTCGAGGTCCGAGCGGTCGTCGGCGACGCCGCGCGAGACGCTGCCGGTGAGCACGACCTCCTCGACCACGGGCGGCAGCCTCGAGGCGATGCGCGCCGCCAGCGCGCGCAGCTCCTGCGTCCGGGGCGTCTCCACCCGGACGAATCTAACCGGCGCTACGCGGCCAGGGAGCGGCGCCGGTTGAAGCGCTCGATGCGGTCGCCGCGGACGGCCGTGTGCTGCCGGCCGGTGTAGGCGGGATGGCAGTTCGAGCAGGTCTCGACCGCGAGCGACCCGGCGGTCGAGCGGAGGTCGAACGCCGTGCCGCAGGTCGCGCACACGGCGTGAACGAGCTGTAGCTGGGGCTGCTGGGTCAAGTGCGTACCTCCTTCGGTTGCTCCCACGATAGCAACTCGGTTTCGTCACGAAACCGACTCCGCTACACTCGATCGCGGTGCTGAACCGAACGTACGAGGGGCAGAACTGCTCGATCGCCCGGGCGCTGGAGATCGTGGGCGAGCGCTGGACGCTACTGATCGTCCGCGACGTGCTCGACGGCCTGTGCCGGTTCGACCAGCTGCAGCAGAGCCTCGGCATCGCTCGCAACGTGCTCAGTGACCGGCTCAACCGGCTCGTCGACGAGGGCATCCTCGAGCGCAGGCTCTACAGCCGGCGGCCGCCGCGCTACGAGTACCGGCTGACGAAGAAGGGTCGCGAGCTGGAGGCCGCGTTGGCGGCCTTGCGCCGGTGGGGCGACAGGCACGCGAGCGACCTCGCCCGTCTGTGATAGTCGTGGGCGGAATGGCCGAGCACGCGCAGGTCGGTCCGGAGCCGAGCCCGGAGAACCCGCTTGGAGGCTCCTGCCTCTGCGG
>DATIER010000260.1:0-4018 GCA_035455605.1 Gaiellaceae bacterium | reverse complement strand
GATCCCGAGCAGGAGGCCGATCAGCCCGGCGACGATCACCGTGTTGCGGCGGCTGCGCGCGGTCGTCTTCGTCGCCGCGGCAAGGGTCGTGACCTGCGGCGCCTCGACGTCCTTGGCCAGCGCGAGCTGCTGCTGGTTCGTGGTGAGGAGATCCGTCGTCGTCAGCAGCTGCTGCTGCAGGCTGCTGAGCTGGTTTCCGAGGATCAGGCGGTCGGTGGTCGACAACCCGGAGGCGTTGCTCAACGCCTGCTGCTGGGCCTTGATGTTCTTGTTCAGCGCGTCGACCGCGGTCTTCTCGGTGTCGACCTGCAGCTGCAGGTTCTCGATCTTCGTCTTCGAGTAGCCGCCGAGCGCGTCCGAGAACACGACCGCCCGGGCCAGGTCGTTGGCGGCACGCTGCACCGCCCGGCGGGCATGTCCGGTCACCGAGATCGCGACGAGCGGGTTCTGCCCGAGCCGCGAGATGTTCCCGGTGACCGCCTGCGTCGAGACGTGGCCGCGTAGCTGGCCGGGCCGCATGCCCGCGTCGCGGGCAACACGCTGGATCGTCGACTCCGCGGTCACGATCTGTCGCACGGTGCTCGGGTTCGTCGCCTGGCTCTGGACCTGGACGCCGCCCTGGGAGAGCGGCTGCCCGAGGTAGACGACCGCCTTCGCCTTGTAGACCTGCGCGCCGCCGAGCGAGATCAGGTAGCCGACGATCACGCCGGCGACGAGGCCGATCACCGGCAGCCACCAGTGCGTCGTGATCGCGACCCAGTGCCGGCGTAGGTCGACGCTCTCCTCGGCGTCGAGGTCCGGTAGCTCCCGCTCGCGTTCGCGCACGCTGGTCATCGGCGGCTGAGCCTACCCGTGCGCGCGGCCCGGAGCAGGCGGTTCCTCACCGCTTCCTCGGCGCGAGGGCGAAGATCCGTGCATACGCGACCAGATAGAGGCGCCGGCGGTCGGACACCACCGCGGCGTAGGCGCCGCGCGGGAACGACCAGACCAGCTTCCCGGACTTCGGGTCGAGCGCGTACGTCCGCCCGCGCAGCGACGAGACGTAGACGAGGCCGTTGACGACGATCGGCGAGCCCGAGATCGGGCCGTTGGTGCGGTACTTCCAGAGCACGTCCCCGGTCGCCGCGTTGAACGCGTAGAGGTCCCCGTTGAACGATCCCGCGAACACGCGCTGCTGGTAGACGGCGGCCGACGAGTAGACGTAGCCGCCGGTCCCGTGCGACCAGCGCAGCTTCCCGCTCGTGGCGCCGAACGAGTACATCTTGCCGTCGGTCGAGCCGATGTAGACGCGGTCGTAGGCGACGGCGGGCGTCGCGTAGAACGTGCCGCGGCTTCCGAGCCGCTGCTGCGCCGATGCCTTCCAGACGAGCTTGCCGGTTCTCGCGTTGAGCGCGTAGACGTGGTGGTCGTACGAGCCGAAGTAGACCCGGCCGCCGGAGAGCGCGACCCCGTCCTTGATCTTGGCGCCGGCCTGGAACGTCCAGCGGGTGGCGCCCGAGGCCGCGCTCAGCGCGTACAGCCTCCCGTTCCAGTCGCCGACGTAGACGGTGCCGTGGTCGACGAGGGGCGACGACTCGGTCGGCCCGATCCTCAGCCGCCAGCGGATCTTGCCGGTGTCCGCGTTCAGCGCCACGACCTGCCCGTCGAGGCCCGAGCGGGTCGCGTTGCAGGGCGGCGTGTTCATGAAGGTCATGTAGACGGTGTGGTTGTCGACGGCCGGCGAGGCCGCGGTGCAGCGTCGGGCCCGGTAGGCCCAGACGGTGCGCACCTTCGAGATGTCGACCGCGAACAGGACGCCCTTCGCGTTCGCGAAGTAGAGCTTCCCGTACGCGACCGCGGGCGGGAACTCGACGAGCGAGCCGGCGCGGAAGAACCAGAGCGGCTTGTACGGCGGCTCGACCAGCATCTTCTCGGCGTTGCCCTGCCGCGTCGGGTCGAAGCGGTACATCGGCCAGCGGATCTTGGACGTCGGTGCCGGCTGCTTCGGCGCCGCCTGCGTTGTCACGAACTCGGTCGAGGAACCGCGGATGTTGCGGCCCTGGTGCTTGCGGTAGAGGCCGAAGGCGACGAGCCCGGCGGCGACCAGCACCACGACGGCGCCCGCCGCGAGCAGGATCCTCTTCATCGCGGCCGGCTCTTGGGCGCGACCGCGTAGAGCCGCGAGAAGCCGTGCAGGAGCAGGAGGCGCCCGTTGCCCGTGACCGGGACGAACGCGCCGTCGGGCCAGCGCCAGAGCTGCCTGCCGGCGCGCGCGTTCAGCGCGTAGATCCGGTGCTGCCGGTTGGCGAAGTAGACGATTCCGTCGACGACGGTCGGCGCGCCGCCGATCGCGCCGCCGCTTCCGAAGCGCCAGAGCACGCGGCCCGAGGCCGCCGAGAGGCAGTAGAGCGAGCCGTTGTAGGAGCCGATGTAGACGCGCCCGTTCCAGACGGCCGGCGAGGAGTAGACGTACGAGCCGGTGCCGAGCGACCACAGCCGCGCGCCCCGCGTCGAGAACGCGGTCAACGAGCCGCCCGTCGAGCTCGGCACGAAGACGCGCCCGTGATCGGTCGCGGGCGTGCCGTAGACGCGGCCGTTGACCGACCCCGACCAGCGCAGCCCGCCGTTCGCCGGCGAGAGCGCGAGCACCCGCCCGCCGTAGTCGCCGATGAAGATCGTGCCGCCGGCGGACGACGCGCTCGAGGTGATCTTGTAGCCCGAGCGGTACGTCCAGCGCGGCCGGTGCGTGCGCAGGTCGAGCGCCCAGACGGTGCCGCTCCAGTCGCCGAAGTAGTCGACGCCGTCGAGCACGAGCGGCGACGACTCGATCGGCGCGCCCGTGCGGTAGCTCCAGCGGATGCGGCCGCTGTGGCGGTCGAGCACGTAGACGTGGCCGTTCATGGCGTGGACGACGAGGTCGCCGCCGACGATCGCGGGCGAGGCGGCCATGATCCCGCCGAACGAGCGGCGCCACGCGACCTTGCCGTTCCGCATCGAGAGCGCGCGCACCTGGGCGTGGTAGTTCGCGACGAAGGCGACGCCGTCGGCGACCACGGCCGGGAACTCCATCAGGCCGATCGCCGTGCTCCAGACGACGCGGAACGGCGGGCGCATCCGCAGCAGCGGATGGGACTGGGTGCGCCCGGTCGTCGCGCCGTAGCGCGGCCACTGCAGCTTCGCCTGGTAGACGCGGACGCCGACCTTCGGCCGGTTGCGGAACTGGAGCCGCTGGCTGTAGGCGTCGTAGCCGCGCTTCGCGACGTTCACCTCGAGGCGCGAGTGGCGCGCGATCGCGATCTTCGCGACGCCGTGGTGGTCCGTCCTGCCGCCGAAGCGCCCGACGTGGACGACCGCGTTCCGGACCGGCGCTCCCGTGTCGCCGTCGAAGACGACCACGTGCACCTTCGACCGCTTCGGCGGAGCGGGCGGCGGCTTCGGCTTCGGCGGCGGCTTCAGCGCCGCTGGCGGCGCGTCGGGCCGGGTGGTGTCGGCCTTCTTCGAGGACGCGCAGCCTGCGGCGAGCAGCGCAAGCGCGACGAGAACTGCGGGCAGGCGCACCCGGCCCAAACTAGCGACCCCTCGTGATGACATGCAGCAGTTACCTGGTGCCTTCTGCCTTCTCCCACATCAGCGGCGCGCCCTCGCGCAGGTAGCGGACGAGGGCGGCCATCGTGGCGGCGGTCATCAGGAGGTAGTACCAGGCCAGGCCGGCGCCGGGGACGCGGAGCTTCAGCTTCCCGGCGGCCGCGAGCGCGAGCCACAGCGCCTGCGCGGCGAGCGTCGCCTCGTAGACCCAGCCCTCGCCCCAGAGCGCGATCGAGCTCGCCAGCAGGCCGACGTGCAGGAAGCCGCTCGCGTAGCGCAGCACCCGGTGCGAGAGCAGCTCGAAGAGGTACATCGGCGGCACCCCGCGGAGCGGCGCGGCCTCGAACAGGTAGCGCCACGACCACGGCAGCATCCGCACCTTGCGCCGGAACTCGTCCTCGTTGTCACGGCTCGGCTTCTCGAACGCCAGCGCTTCCGGCTCGTAGACCGCGCG
>DATIER010000259.1:0-12696 GCA_035455605.1 Gaiellaceae bacterium | reverse complement strand
TCTCGATCGGTAGTTGCCCGCGAGGCCCGTTCAGCGTCCTCCCCGATGAAGCGAATCGGCCGCCGGGCGACGATGGCGATGCTCGAAGGGAGGCATATGAGCATGCCCGTCGATCTGCCGAGACAGAACGGGCAGACGGCGGTCCGACGACGTTCGAGCTCGTCCGCCGAGCCGGCGGTAGCCGATGTCGTCTGCGTCGAGCATCTCAGCAAGCGCTTCGGCTCCCTCGTGGCCGTCGACGGCCTGAGCTTCCGGCTGCGGGCAGGAACCGTCACCGGTTTCCTGGGCCCGAACGGCGCCGGGAAGACGACGACGCTGCGGATGTTGCTCGGCCTCGTCCGGCCGACCTCCGGCTCGGCGCTCGTCTTCGGGCGCCGCTACCGGGAGAGCCCGGAGCCGGCGCGGCGAGTCGGGGCGGTGCTCGAGGCGGCGGACTTCCACCCCGGCCGCTCCGGCCGCGAGCATCTGGTCACGCTCGCGCTCGCGGCGAGCCTCCCCGTCGCGCGCGTCGACGAGGTGCTCGAGCTGGTCGAGCTCGCGGACGCGGCGCCGCGCAGGGTCGGGACCTATTCGCTCGGCATGCGGCAGCGGCTCGGGCTCGCGGCCGCCCTCTTGCGCGACCCGGAGCTGCTGATCCTCGACGAGCCGGCGAACGGGCTCGACCCCGAAGGCGTCCACTGGCTGCGCACCTTCATGCGAAGCTTCGCGACGGCCGGGAAGACCGTGCTGGTCTCGAGCCACGTCCTCGCCGAGGTGGCGCAGACGGTCGACCGCGTGATCATCATCGACCGGGGCCGGCTCGTCACGATCGCCGAGCTGGACGAGCTGACCGCGCGCATGGCCGGCGGCGTCCGCGTCCGGGCGCCGGGGATCCGTGCGCTGCTGCCGCGGCTCGCGGCAGCCGGCCTCGAGGCGACGGTGCTGGACGGCGACGAGCTCCTCGTCCGCGGTGTCTCGCCGGCCGAGATCGGCGAGCTCGCATTCGCGGCCGGGATCCCGGTGCAGGAGCTCGTGCAGGAATCCTCCACGCTCGAGACGGCGTTCCTCGAGCTCACCTCCGGGAGCGAGCGATGATCGCCCAGCTTCGCTCCGAGCTGCGCAAGATGCGAACGACGCGAACGAACCTCGGCCTCCTGCTCGGGCTGGTCGCGCTGATCCTGTTCGGCGTGATCGCCGGCAGCTTCAGCTCCGAGGCCGATCTCTCGCTGGCGGAGAATCAGCGCGAGCTGGTCGGGAACGGCACCTGGGCCGCGGCCTTCGCCGCGATGATCGGCGTGATGGCGATGACCAGCGAGTTCCGCCACGGCACGATCCGGGCGACGTTCGTCTTCACGCCGGACCGCGCGCGGGTCGTGGCCGCGAAGGTGCTCGCGAGCCTCCTCGTGGGGATGGGCTTCGGCGCGCTCGGAGCCGGGCTCGGCCTCGGCACCGGCGTCGTGATGATCCGCGCCCGCGGCTACGACGTGCTGATCGGCTCCGGCGACGTCCGCAGCCTGCTGGTCGGCACGATCGTGATGTCGGGGCTCTGGGCCATGCTCGGCGTCGGGCTCGGCGCGCTCGTCCGCAACCAGGTGCTCGCGATCGTCGGCCTGTTCGCCTGGGTCTTCGTGGTCGAGATCCTGATCTTCCAGTACCTGCCGGGTGTCGGCCGCTTCGCGCCCGGCGCGGCGGGAACCGCGATCACCGGGAACACCGTCGGCGACTCGTCCGTGCACCTGCTCTCGGCGCCGGCGGGAGCCGCCCTGCTCGCCGCCTACGCAGCGGCGTTCGTCCTCGCAGGCGTGCTCGTGGTGTCCCGCCGGGACGTGACCTGAGCGGCGGCAGAAGGGAGGTATCCGATGACAGTGAGCGTGAAAGGTGCCTGGGGCCGTGTTGCCGCGCTGCTCCTGATCGTCGGTCTGCTGGCCGGTCCGGTCGGCACGCACGTCTACTGGGCGCTCGGCGGCACCTGGGGGCTCCATCAGGCGACGTCGACGGGCATCCGACTCGTGGCCGTCCTCGTGATCGTGCTGCTCGTCGCCGCCGTGGCGGTCGTGCTCGCACGGGTCGGCCTGTGGCAGCAGGCGTTCGTCTCCGACCGCGCGATCCGCTTCTTCGCGTGGGCGCTCGCGGGGGTCTTCTTGCTCGAGACGGTGGCGAGCTTCACCTGGAGCAGGGAGTACGAATGGTGGCTGTACGGGCCGGCCTCGGGCGTCCTCGCACTGTTGGCGCTGATCGTCGCCGGCTCCGGCGACGCCCGGCCCCACCTTCGCGGGCCGCGCGGGACGCTGCCCGTGCACTGACGGAGGCGCGCCGGGAGGACGAGCAGGAGGCCGGCGCCCACCTCGTGCGGCAGGCGCCGGCCGGCTCGCCGCTACGGCACCAGCGGCGGGGCCGCGAGCTGCGCGAGCTGCAGCGCCTGCTCGGGGAACCACACGCCCGCGGCCGGATCGACGATGCCGTCCCACTCGGGGTCGGTCGTCGCGCCCGGGATGCCGCGGTTGCACGACCCGTCGGACTCGCCGGGCACCTTCACCCACAGGAACGCGTCGGCGAGCGCGCTGCCCGTGTCCGCCGTAGGCCGGGGGCCGGCGCCGCGTCCCGGCGGGTTGCACCAGTCCTGCTTGTCGGGGTAGGCGACCGTCGTCTGCCACGGGCCGAGGCCGTCGCGGCTCGTGTCGACGACGAAGTGCGTCGTGGGCTGCGTCGAGCCGAGCATCGACGCCCAGCGGGAGTCGATGCCGACGGTGTTCCAGGCCAGGTCGGCGTGGTCGCCGCTGTACGGCTCGTTCCGCCAGACGAGGTACGGGCTGAGCGCGTCACCGTCCCAGTTGGTCGCCGGGCCGCCGTCCCAGTACTGGTTCGGGCAGGCGCCGAACCCTCCGGGCGCGATCTTCGTCGCGTACGCGATGCAGTTCGAGATCCAGGTTCCGTAGAACACCTCGTTGGAGGCGTACTGGTAGTTCGAGACGTTCAGGAAGAAGCCGGCCGCCCGCTCGACGCCCGCCAGCACGAGGCGCTGCGCGGCGTCGCCGACGCTCTGCCAGGCGCTGTGCGTCGCGTCGAGGTAGACGCGGGTCGCCGCACCCCGGCCGAGCGTGTCGACCGCGTAGCCCAGCTCCGCGTAGCGGTCGGCGTCGGTGAAGTCCTGCGAGCCGCAGTTCGACTGCGGCAAGAGCCCCAGGCCGTCGGGCTCGAGGATCACGATCGCCGGCCGGTCGCCGATGCCGGCCGCGACGCCGTCGATCCACGCCTGGTAGGACGCGAGGTCGGTGGCTCCGCCCGCGGAGTAGCCGCTGCAGTCCCGCCCCGGGACGTTGTAGAGCGCCAGCACCGGCAGCTGGTTCTTGCCGGCGGCGCGGTTCACCGTCTTCTGCGCCGACACGCGCGCGTCGTTCGGCGAGCCGCCGGAGATCCAGACGGCGTGCGCGGTCGACGCCAGCGCCGCGACGCGGGCAGCGTCCGCCTTCTCGCCCGAGCTCGTCAGCCGGGCGATCTGCTGCTGTGCGGCCGGGTTCGGGCCGGGAACGTAGAAGCGCGTCCCCGGAGCGAGCCCGGAGGTCGAGGCCGAGGCGTCGGCGGAGACGAGCGCGACGACGGCGGCGACCGCGAAGGAGGCGGCGGCGACGAGCGCCGTGGCGCCCCGGAAGGTCAACCCGTTCATGAGGTCCTCCTTGACGAGTCGATCGGTCGGAGCCCTGCCCGCCGCTGCGCATCGTGCTGAGACGGCCGGCGCGGGTCTCCTGCCCGTGAAGCTCGAGAATCGCTCGGCCGGCGACCCGCGGACGACCGGGCAGACGCGGATTCGCGGTCCGGGAAAGCCCCTAGCCTCGCAGCCTGCGCTCGAGCAGCTTCTTCGCCTCGTCGGCCCAGAGCACGACGCTCGCGAGGCCGATGCAGATCAGCCACTCGTCGAGGCCGAGCGGAGCGGTCTTGAACGCGTCGTTCAGGAACGGCAGTTCCACGACCGCCACCTGCAGCAGCGCCGAGAACGCGATCGCCGCCCAGAGGTACGGGTTGGTGAACAGCCGATGGAAGGCGCTCGTGCGGTCGGAGCGCGCGTTGAAGCAGTTGAAGAGCTGCGCGAGCACGAGCGTCGTGAACGCCATCGTGCGCGCCTCGGCGACGCTGCCCGAGCCGCCGACGATGCCGCCGGGAAGGCGCAGGTCGAGGGCGAGCAGCGTGACAACCGCCATCACGGCGCCGACCCAGACGATGCCGAGCCACATCTCGCGGTCGATCACCCGGTCGCTCAGCCGCCGCGGGGGCCGGCTCATGACGTCGTCGGGCGGCGGGTCGAGCCCGAGCGCCAGCGCAGGCGCGCCGTCGGTCAGGAGGTTGATCCAGAGGATCTGCGTCGCGAGCAGCGGCACCGCGATCGCCTCGCCGGTGTCCTCCAGCCCGAGCGCGCCGGCGAGCACGACGCCGAAGAACATGGTGAGCACCTCGCCGATGTTCGACGAGAGCAGGAAGCGGAGGAACTTGCGGATGTTCGCGAAGATGCCGCGGCCCTCGCGGATCGCGCTGACGATGGTCGCGAAGTTGTCGTCGGCGAGGATCATGTCCGCCGCCTCTTTCGCGACGTCGGTGCCGGCGACGCCCATGGCGACGCCGATGTCCGCCGCCTTCAGCGCGGGGGCGTCGTTCACGCCGTCTCCGGTCATCGCCACGATGCGGCCCTCCGCATGGAGGCCGTCGACGATCGCGAGCTTGTGCTCCGGCGCGACGCGGGCGTAGATCGGAGCGTCCCGGACGACGGCCGCGCGCCCGTCGTCGTCGAGCGACTCGAGCTCGCCGCCGGTGACGACGCGGCCGCCCGCCGGCGCGATCCCGAGCTCGGTCGCCACCCGGGCGGCGGTGTGGGGATGGTCGCCCGTGATCATCACGACGCGGACCCCGGCGGAATGCGCCTCGGCGATCGCCGCCTGCGCCTCCGACCGCGGCGGGTCGAGGATCCCGACGAGGCCGAGGTAGACGAGCTCGCGCTCGAGCGTCTCGTCCTCCGGGGGCGGCGGGTCTTGCGGCACGGGCCGGTAGGCGACGGCCAGCGTGCGCAGCGCGAGGTCGGCGAGCCGGTCGACGGTTGCGAGGATCTGCCGGCGTCGGTCGTCCGAGAGCGGCCGCACCTCGCGGCCGGAGCGCTCGCCGCTGCAGCGCCCGAGGAGCACGTCCGGCGCGCCCTTCGTCACCACCGCCAGCCCGAGGTCGCCCTCGAGGTCGCTCTGCAACGTGCTCATCAGCTTTCGCTCGGAGGTGAAGGGGATCTCGCCGACGCGCTCGAAGCGGGACTCCCGGGCCTCCGGCAGGCCTTCGATCTTCGCCTCGGCGACGAGGAACGCCGCCTCGGTCGGGTCGCCCTGGATCGTCCAGGTGCCGTTCTCCTGCCGCAGCACGGCGTCGTTCGTGAGGCTGCCGCCGACGAGCACCGACCGGACCTCCTCGATCAGCAGCGGGTCGTCGAGCGGACTGCCGTCGACCAGCAGCTCGCCCTCGGGCCGGTAGCCGCCGCCGCTGACGTCGACCTCGCCGGATGCGGTGACGACCTTCTGGATCGTCATCTCGTTCTTCGTCAGCGTGCCCGTCTTGTCGGAGCAGATCACGGACGCGGAGCCGAGCGTCTCGACGGACGAGAGCTTCTTGACGATCGCGTTCCGCCGGGCCATGCGCTGGACGCCGAGGGCCAGCACGACCGAGAGCACGGCGGGCAGGCCCTCGGGCACGGCTGCCACGGCGAGCGACACCCCGACGAGAAGCACCGAGACGACGTCGGAGGCGGTGCCGATGTCCGCCGTGAGCAGGATCGCGGCGACGACGACCGCGGCGATCACGATCACCGCGACGCCGAGCATGCGGCCGAGGCGGTCGACCTCTCGCTGGAGCGGCGTGGGCTGCTCGACGGTGCTGCCGAGGAGGCGCGCCACGTTCCCCATCTCGGTCGCCATCCCGGTCGCGGTCACGACCGCGCGGCCGCGCCCGCGCGCGATCGCGGTGCCGCTGAAGACCATGTTCACGCGGTCGGCCAGCTCGGCCGGGCCGGTGAGCGCCGCGACGTCCTTCAGCACCGGCTCGCTCTCGCCCGTCAGCGCCGCCTCTGCGACCGTCAGCGACGCCGCTTCGAGCAGGCGGGCGTCGGCGGCGACGGCATCGCCCTCGGCGAGCAGCAGGACGTCGCCAGGCACGACCTCGGCCGCGGGCACGCGCTCGGGGCGCGCGTCCCGAACGACGGTAGCGGTCGCAGCCGCCATCCGTTGCAGCGCGGCGACCGCCTTCTCGGCCCGCGCCTCCTGCACGTATCCGAGCACCGCGTTCGCGACGACGATCGCGGCGATCACGATCGCGTCGTACGGCGCCGCCTCCTCGCCCTCGAGCACCCAGGCGACGAGCGAGACGACCGTCGCCGCGAGCAGCAGGTAGATCAGCGGGTCGGCGAACTGGCCGAGGAACTTCCGCCACGCCGGGAGCGGCGGCTCCTCGTCGAGCCGGTTCGGCCCGACTCGCTCCAGGCGCGCAGCCGCCTCGCGGGCGTCGAGGCCGCCGTCGGCGTCGGTGCCGAGCGCCGTCGCGACGTCGTCCGCCGGTTGTCGCCAGGGCTCCTGCAGGCGCGGGGCCGTCGTCGTCGGGGCCGACGTCGCCATCACCCGACTTCTAGCAGGGCGCCGTCGAGGCGCCGAACCGTCCGGGAGCGCTAGACCTTCTGGGGCGGGCGCCGGCGCTGCTGCGGAGGCGGCACCTCGCCCGTCAGCACGACCCAGATCTGCGTCGCGAGCTTGCGTGCCGCCAGGGCGGCGGCGGCTCCCGCCGCCCCGGCGAAGATCGTCCACGCGCGTTCCTTGCGCGCCTCCTTCTTCGGGTCGCGTGTGAGCGCGACCCAGAGCGCCTCGAAGTCCGTGCGCAGCTCGTCGAGCTGCTCGGCGACGACGTCGCGGCGGTTCGGCATCAGCTCTCCGTCCGGCCGGCCGAGACCTCGCCCCGCCAGGCGCCGGACTCGTCGCCGCGGCTCTCGATCAGCTGCTTGAACCGCTCGAGGTCGGCGCGGATGCGCTGGCCGTCGAGCCCAGCCGCCGAACCCGCCTGCTCGACCGGCCCTTCGGGCTTGTAGCTCATCGACAGGCGGATCAGCGTCCGGTTCTCGCCGAGCGGCTCGAACGAGACGGTGCCGCGCGTCTTCTTGCCGTCCTCGGAGATCCAGCTGATCTGGCTGTCGGCGTGCTGCTCGAGGATCTTCGCGTCCCACTCGGCGGTCTGGCCGCCGATCGTCGCGACCCAGTGGAGCCGCGTGTCGTCGCGCTGCTCGACGTGGTCGACGCCCTCCATGAAGAGCGGGAACTCCTCGAACTGCGTCCACTGGTTGTACGCCGTCGAGACCGGCACGCCGACCTCGATCGACTCGTCGATCGTGCTGATCCCGGAGCCCATGCCGGGCACGGCCAGCTTGCCGCCCGAGCGCTTGCGCCACCCGTACACGGCGGCCACGGCGCCGCCGGCGCCGACGAACACCAGCATCATCTTGCGGCCCTTGTGGCTGCGCCTACGCTCGGCGCGGCTCCACGCCTCCTGCAGGTTCTGCGCCATCGTCTGCAGCTCGTTGCGGAGCTCCTCGTCGGTCAGGAGCCGCGTCGCGGCCGCCGTCATGCCGAGGCGGCTCGCGGCGCGCCGCCGCGCGCGGACGCCGTGGCCGATCGCCTGCGCCAGCTGCTTCCGGAATTTCTTGTCGCGCGAGAGGGCGAGCGCCAGCTCCTTGCCCGAGATCGCGTTCTCCTTCAAGACCGTGGTCCTGCTGCGTCTGAACATCGCCGTCCCTTTCCTCGAAGTCCGCAGCCTTCTTCCCCGTTCTCAAGCTCCAAACCCATACGCTCGGGACAGTGTTCCACCACTTCACGCAGCTCGTCGCAGATGCCTCCGGCTGGGCGTACGCGATCCTGTTCGTGCTGGCGCTGCTCGACGCGATCTTCCCGGTCGTGCCCAGCGAGACGTCGGTCATCACGGCCGGCGTCGTCGCCTCGCAGGGCAGCCTCAGCCTGCCGCTGGTGATCGTGTTCGCGGCGGCCGGGGCGTTCGCGGGGGACAACATCGGCTACTGGCTCGGCAACCGGTTCGGGCGGCGGATCAACGACCGCTTCTTCACCTCCGAGAAGGCGCAGGGCCGGGTCGAGTGGGCGCACCGTCAGGTGGAGGCGCGCGGCGGGCAGCTGATCGTGATCGCACGCTTCATCCCGGGCGGGCGAACCGTCGTCACGCTCAGCGCGGGGACGCTCGAGTACCCGTACCGGAAGTTCGTCTTCTACGACGCGATCGCGGCCTCGATCTGGGCGTCGTACGCGGCGCTCCTCGGCTACTTCGGCGGCAGCGCCTTCGAGAGCCAGCCGTGGAAGGGGCTGCTGCTCGCGTTCGCGATCGCATTCGCCGTCACCGGCGCCGTCGAGCTCGTGCGCTGGTTGCTGAGGCGGCGGCGGGCTCAGTCGTCGACGACGGCGTAACCCGCGTGGAGCTCGGACGCGCGCGCGTGCACGTGCCCGGGGGCGACGATTCGGCGGCCGGCGGCGTGCAGGCGCTCGTACTCGGCGCTCGGCACCTCGACCCGCTCCGCGCAACCGGGCTCGCCGCATTCGCAGATCAGCTCGAGCGTCCCTTCGCGCAGGCCGAACCGCTCGCCGAGCTCGGCGATGGTCTCGTTGACCTCGCGCACGAAGTCGTCTGAGGCGTGGCGGCTGTTCACTGCTCCCTCCGGGTCCGGTCCTGCTCATCGAAGCTACGGCACGGACCGCGGGCGATCAACCCGCTGTTCGTATGGATTTGCCTACTGCAGGGCGTTCAGGCCGGGGGAGCGGCGCACGCAGGCGCCCGGCCCCGCGTCCCGTCGGGCTTTGCCTACGACTCGGCGAGCTCGACGCGCTCGATCACGACCGGCTGGCGCGGCTTGTCGTTCGCGTCGGTCTCGACCTGCGAGATCGTGTCGACGACGTCCATGCCCTCGCTCACCCGGCCGAACACGGTGTGCTTCCCGTCGAGCCACGGTGTGGCCTCGGCCGTGACGATGAAGAACTGGCTGCCGTTCGTGTTCGGCCCGGCGTTCGCCATCGCGAGCACGCCGCGGACGACGCCGTGGTCGTTGGGCTCGTCCTCGAACGTGTAGCCCGGGCCGCCCATGCCGGTGCCGGTCGGGTCGCCGCCCTGGATCATGAAGTCAGGGATCACGCGGTGGAAGACGACGCCGTCGTAGAAGCCGTCGCCGGCCAGCTTGCGGAAGTTGTCGACCGTCCTCGGAGCGTCGGCGTCGAACAGCTCCAGCTCGATCGCCCCGTGACTGGTGTGCAGCGTGGCGGCGCTCACGGCTGCCGCAGCCTAGCGGCTCGACGCCTACACTGGTCAGCCTGTCCGAGGCTCTGCCGCTTCCGCGCTGGCGCCTGGACGTTCGACGGCTGGCGATCGACGCCCTCCCGGTCGGCTGCGCGTCTACGGCCGCCGCGTTCTACGCCGTCGTCTCGATCCACCGGCACGACCGCTTCGCGAGCGGCGGCTACGACCTCGGCATCTTCGACCAGACGATCTGGGGCTACAGCCGGTTCGCGATCGTCCGCAACACGGTCAAGGGCGTGCCGAACCTGCTGGGCGACCACTTCCATCCGGCGCTGATGCTGCTCGCCCCGGCGTACTGGGTCTGGGACGACGCGCGCGTGTTGCTCGTCGCCCAGGCGCTGTTGCTCGCCGCGGCGAGCCTGCCGCTGTTCTGGTGGGCGCGGCCGCGGCTCGGCCTCGCCGGCGCTACCGCGATCCAGCTCGCCTTCCTCGGCTTCTGGGGCCTGCTCGCCGGGATGATCTTCGACTTCCACGAGCTCGCGCTGGCCGTCCCCGCGATCTCGTTCGGCCTCTACGCGTTGCTCGAGCGGCGGCAGGCGCTCTTCTGGCTGATGCTCGCCCTCGGCTGCCTGGCGAAGGAGGACATCGCGTTGACCTTCGCGGCGATGGGCCTCTACGCGGTCGTCGTCCAGCGGCGGGCGCGGTTCGGCCTCGGCGTGATCGGCCTCGCAGGCGCGTGGTTCGTCGTCGCGCTCGGCGCGATCATCCCGGCCATCTCGGGCCACCGGTACCACTACTGGGACTACCCGAGCCTCGGCCGCAGCTGGACGCGGGCGCCTCTCGCAGCCGTGCGCCGGCCGTGGCGCGTCGCCGCGGCGGTGGTCGACAAGGGCGAGAAGCGGGCGACGCTCGCCGCGACGTTCGGGGCCTGGCTCTTCCTTCCGCTCGCCTCGCCGTTGCTGATCGTCGCGCTGCCGACGATCGCCGAGCGGTTCCTGGCGGGGAACCCGGCGTTCTGGTCGGACCGGTTCCAGTACTCGCTGCCGATCGCGCCGATCCTCGCCTTCGCCGCCGTCGACACGCTCTCGAGGATGAAGCGGCTGCGCTCGCTCGCCGTCGTCGGCGTGCTCGCGACCGGGCTCGTGCTGACCGTCGGCGTCGTCCGCCCGCTGCACGGCCTGTCGGGCTACATGACCGCCGCGCGTGCCGGCGAGATCGACGCCTGTCTCGACCGGATCCCGCGGCGGGCCTCGGTGGCGGCGTCGGGCCCGCTCGTCCCGCACCTGAGCCACCGGCTGCAGATCGACCCGCTTTTCCGGCAGGACCACGACGCCTACCTCGCCGTCGAAGGCCGCGCCGGACGTGATCCCGGATACCGCCGCGTCTGCCGGGACGGGGGCGTCACGATCCTGCACCGCTCGTAGCTCAGGCCGCCCTTGAAGTCGGCGGTGACGGGGCGTAGCCTCGGGCGAGGGTCGTCGACCGACGGGGGTGGTCGGGATGGAACGGGCGAATCTCGCAGGCCGGGCCGGCCGTTGGAGCGCCGGGCACTGGAAGACCGCGTTCTTCGGGTGGCTGATGTTCGTGGCCGTGGCCGTCTTCCTCGGCAATGCGGTGGGAACGAACAAGCTGCTCGACTCGAACGCCGGCGACGGCGAGTCCGGCCGGGCCCAGAGGATTCTCGGCAGCGGCGACTTCAAGCAGCCGGCGACGGAGTCGGTCCTGATCCAGAATCAGCGGTACGTCCCGCTCGACGCGCCCTTCAAGGCGACGATCGAGGACGTCGTCGCCCGCCTGAAGCAGGTGCCGGAGGTGACGAGCATCCACTCGCCCCTCGCGCCCGCGATCGTCAGCCAGGGGCAGATCTCGAAGGACAAGCACTCCGCGATCGTCCGGTTCGACATCAGGGGCAAGGCCGAGGACGCGTCCAAGCACGTGCAGGGGGCGCTCGACGCGACCGCCGCGGCCCAGCGCGCGCACCCGGGCTTCGTCGTCGCGGAGTTCGGCGACGCCAGCGCGCGCAAGGCGCTCGACGACACGCTCGGCAACGACTTCAAGCGCGCGGAGAAGCTCGCCGTGCCGGCGAGTCTGCTGATCCTCCTGTTCGCGTTCGGCTCGCTCGTGGCCGCCGGGCTGCCGGTGTTGCTCGCCTTCTCGGGCGTGCTCGGCGCGATCGGCCTCTCGGCGCTCGTGAGCCAGGCGCTCGCCGCGTCGGCGGCGACGCAGTCGGTGATCCTGCTCGTCGGCATGGCCGTCGGCGTCGACTACTCGCTCTTCTATCTGAAGCGCGAGCGGGAGGAGCGCGCGCGCGGCAGCGACGCGCACACCGCGCTCCTGCGCACCGCCTCCACGTCCGGGCAGGCGGTGCTCATCTCCGGAGCAACCGTGTTCGTGGCCGTCGCGGGGATGCTCGTCGCCGGCGACCCGACCTTCCGCTCGATCAGCGTCGGGACGATGATCGTCGTCGCGGTCGCGATCATCGGCTCGCTGTCGGTGCTGCCCGCGCTGATGCACCGGCTCGGCGACAACGTCGAGCGCGGCCGCATCCCGTTCCTCCACCGGGAGGCCACCGGGGGCGGCTCGCGCGTCTGGAGCGCGATCCTGCGGCCGGTGCTCCGCCACCCGGCGGTGTCGGTCGTTCTGTCCGCGGGCCTGCTGGTGGCGCTGATGGTGCCGGCCTTCCACCTGAGCACGAAGTTCCCGAGCGTCACCGACCTGCCGCCCTCGATCCCGATCGTGAAGACGTTCGACCGCGTCGAGAAGGCGTTCCCCGGCTCGCCTGTGCCGATGGTGATCGCCGTCAAGGGGCCGGACCTGAACACCGTCCAGGTGCAGCAGGCCGTCCTCGACCTCCGTGACCGCGCGCTCGCGACGGGGAAGATGGCGCTCCCGATGGACATCAGCATCAACGGGTCGAACACGATCGAGCGCATCACGATGCCGATCGCGACGACCGACAGCCGCAGCCCGACCGCCTACTCGGCGCTGCGCCAGATGCGCGACCAGATCATCCCGGCGACGCTCGGCACGGTCCCGGGCCTCGAGGTCGCCGTCGGCGGCGAGACGGCCGGCAACCGCGACTTCAACGACCTGATGCGGACGCATCTGCCGCTCGTGTTCGCGTTCGTGCTCGGCCTGGCGTTCGTGCTCCTGCTGATGACGTTCCGCTCGATCGTGATCCCGATCAAGGCGATCGTGCTCAACCTGCTCTCCGTCGGTGCGGCGTACGGCATCCTCGTGCTCGTCTTCCAGGGCCACTGGGCCGAGGGCATCCTCTCGTTCCGCTCGAACGGCGGCATCGCGTCGTGGCTGCCGCTGTTCCTGTTCGTGCTCCTGTTCGGCCTCTCGATGGACTACCACGTGTTCATCGTCAGCAGGATCAAGGAGCTGGTCGACCGCGGCATGCCGACGGAGGAGGCG
>DATIER010000258.1:0-2479 GCA_035455605.1 Gaiellaceae bacterium | reverse complement strand
CGTTGAACCAGACCGGCGAGTTGAAGGCGGCGTACTGGTTGACCAGGATCGCCTTCAGCTCGGCCTCGAAGGTCTCGGCCTCCTCGTCGTCGGCGAAGTAGCCGCCGTCGCGGCCCCAGGCGACGATCGTGTCGACCACGCGGCCGACCATCTGCTTGACGCTGCGCTCGCGCTCCGGCGAGGACATGCGGCCGCGGAAGTACTTCTGGGCGACGATGTTCGTCGCCGTCTGCGACCAGAACTTCGGGAACTCGACGTCCTTCTGCTCGAACGCCGGGCCGTCCTTGCCCGGGATCAGGGCGTCGCGAGTCTCCCACTCGATCTCGTCGAACGGGTCGCGGCCGGGGATCGTGAAGAACCGGCGCAGGCCGAGGCCGGCGGACTCTTCGACCACCGTGTTCTCGAGCTGCTCGTCGGCGATCTCGACGGTCTCCAACTGCCTTGCTGACGCCATTTCCCGACCTCCTGCGCTTCTCCGAATGGTATGTCCTGCGCCCGGGTCGGCGATGCCAGCGCGCCTCGAGCGGACCGCCCACCTTAGGGCGGGGGTCGGACGGATTTCCCGGACCACGCGACCGCCCGTTGCGATGGCGCGACAACGGACGGTCGGCTCCTGAGGGGGAGAGGGGCTCGGGTACTTGACGGCACCCAATCCCGCCGGGGCACCGTACGGCCTCTCATGCCCGGCCGGGACGATCTTGGGCAAACCTGTACAAAGCTCTAATCGGCGTCAGAGCGCTGCCAGGAACTCGCGCGTCCGGCCGGCCATGACGGCATTGCCCTTCTGCTCGAAGCGGGCGAGCGCCTCCCGCAGCGCGGCCTCCGCCTTGTCGCGGCGGGCTGCGAAGCGATACACGAGCGCGGCGTCCAGGCGCAGGTAGCCCTGGTTGTTCAGCTCGTCGGAGCTGTCGGCGATCGGAAGCGCCTCCTCCACGAGGCGCTCCGCCTCCTCGTGCTCCCCCCGCTGGGCGAGCACCTTCGCGAGCGCCGTGCGCCACGACGCCTGCGCGTTGGCGTCGTCGCTCGTCGCCGCGTCCCGGCTGCGGAGCGCGGCCGCCTCGGACTCGTCGAAGCGGCCGAGGTCGAAGAGCGCGCTCGCGTGGAGCGTCGCCATCGTCGAGAGCCAGCCCCGCTCACCGG
Source organism: Gaiellaceae bacterium (assembly GCA_035455605.1). Taxonomy (GTDB): domain Bacteria; phylum Actinomycetota; class Thermoleophilia; order Gaiellales; family Gaiellaceae; genus AC-32. The sequence goes on along the minus strand of DATIER010000258.1, from coordinate 1,339 downwards.
CGGCGTCGAGGAAGTCACAGGCCTCGCCGGTGACGCGGGCCGCCTCAGCGGGGTTGCCCGCGAGCAGCTCGAGCGGCCCCGACCAGAAGGCGAGCGTCACGAGGTCGACCTTTCGCCCGAGCTCGGCCAGGATCTGGTGCGACTCGGCGAGCAGGGCGCGGGCCTCGTCGAACCGGCCCTGGAGCGCGTAGAAGCCGGCGAGCGGACGCAGCGTCCACGCCCTCAGGCTCTTCGCCTGGTGGGCACTCTCGAGGAGGAGCGCCTCGACGCGGGGGAGCGCCTCGTCGAGCGGCGTGGGGCCCCAGAAGAGGGCGGGCGCGTAGAACTCGAGCCCCTCGCTCCGCCAGCGGTCGCCGGCGCTCTTCGTGTGCTCGAGCACGTGCTCGGCCGCGACGATGCACTCCTGCCACTGCGCACGCAGGTTCTGGGCCGCGAGCACGAGGAACCAGGCGCTCGCGAGCGCCTGGTCGTCGCCGTCCGGGCCGAGCTCGGCGATCGCCTGCCGCGCGAGCTCCAGCCCCTGCTCGCCGGTGAACTTCGGCGAGGTGACCGTGTGCAGGATCGCGCGCTCGCACCGCGCGCGTAGCTCGAGGGCGCGGTCGCCGGTCTCCCGCGCGAGGACGACGGCGCGATCCCGGCGGGCTTCGCCCTCGCGCATCTCGCCGACGTCGACGAGCGCGGTCGCGAGGTCGAGCTGGAGCTCGACGCCTTCGCGGCCGCGCGGCTCGTGGAGCGCGAGCGCCCGTCGGAGCAGGTTCGCCGCGGTCGCGGCGTCGCGCACGACGAGCGCGCGCCGGCCCGCAGTGGCCAGGCGGGCGGCGGCCCGGGCGCCGAGCTCGTCCGCGGACGCGCCGAGCTCGAGCCGGTAGCGGCACGCCTGCTCGAGGTGGTAGCCGAGCACCTCGTCCAACTCGACGAGGCCGCTGCCGTGCAGCTCCAGCCACCGGGCGAAGCGCTCGTGCAGCTCGGCGCGCGTCGCCTTCGGCAGCGCGTCGTAGGCGGCGTCGCGGATCAGCAGGTGGCGGAAGCGGTAGGCGTCCGAGGCGGGCAGCTGCGAGCGGTCCGGCCGCACGAGCTCCTTGCGGACGAGCGCGACGAGCTGCCGGTCGACCGAGGCGGGCTCGCGCGCGATCGCGACGACCGCGGCGCTGTGGAAGAGCTGGCCCTCGACCGAGCCGCGCTCGAGCACGCCGCGCTCGGCCGGGTCGAGCTGGTCGAGCCGCGCGGCAAGCAGAGCTTGGATCGTCGGCGGAACCTCGACTTCACGACCGCCGGAGTCGTGGACGAGCGCGAGCATTTCTTCGAGAAAGAGCGGATTGCCCTCCGCGGCCTGGAGGAT
>DATIER010000257.1:0-2213 GCA_035455605.1 Gaiellaceae bacterium | reverse complement strand
GACCTGCACGGCACCACGGCCGAACGGTCCTTCGACTCGCAGCGACGGCTCCGTCGAGCCGCCGGCCGGCGCGGCAGCGGCGAGCAGCACGGCGAGAGCCGCCGCGGCTCTCACGGCCTCGCGAGCACCGTCCCCGCCACGGCCACCCAGCAGAGCACCGAGCCGATCAGCACCGGGTCGCTCAGGAGCACCTGCTCCGGCTCCTCGCCGAGCTCGCGGTACTGCGTCACGAACAGGTAGCGGCACACGCCGGCGGCCACGAGCGGGATCGTCAGGGCCATGGCGGCCTCGGGCGCCTCGAAGCCGTACAGCGCGTAGGCGGCGATGCAGGCGAAGGCGGTGGCGTGCACGAGGCGGTCGACGAGCGGCAGCGAGTAGCGCTCGAGCGCCGCGCGCCCGACGCTCCGGCTCCCCGTGACCCGGACGAGCTCGGCGCGACGCTTCGCCAGGGCGAGGAAGAGCGCGAGCAGCGACGTGCAGACGAGCAGCCACGGCGAGATCCGCACGCCGACCGCCGCAGCCCCCGCCGCGGCGCGGAGCACGAACAGCCCGGCGATCGCGAGCACGTCGACGAACGCGAGCCGCTTGAGCCCGAAGGTGTAGGCCAGCTGGACCGGTCGCGAAGCCGGCCAGCAGCGCGAGCGTCTCCCAGCCGAGGGCCGCGCCGAGCGCGAGGCCGGCAGGCGCCAGCAGCCCGGCGAGGACGAGGGCGCGGCGCGGCTGGAACTCGCGGGCCGCGATCGGCCGGAGACGCTTCGTCGGGTGCAGGCGGTCGGCCTCGGCGTCACGCAGGTCGTTGAGGAGGTAGAAGGCGCTGGAGACGAGGCAGAAGGCCGCGAAGGCCGTCGTCGCGTCGAGCCAGGACGGGACGTCGTCGAGCCTGCCGGCGAACAGCAACCGCGAAGAGGAGCAGGTTCTTCGTCCACTGGCGAGGGCGCAGCGCACGAACGGCGGCCGGCAGCTGCCACGCCCGTCGACGCTCGGCGAACACGGCTGTCGTCATCGGAACGGCACCAGCGGCGAGCCAGCGCGCCGGTAGACGGCGAAGAAGTCGCGATCGTCGGGCGAGAGGTAGCGGGTGCTCGGCTGCTGCCCGTTCGGGACGAGCTTCGCCGGGTCGCGCCAGCCGCGGCTGCCGTAGGTGATGAAGCTCGGCCACTCGGCGTTGATGTCGAGCTCCATCGCCCGCACCGCCCCGGCGCGACGGAGCAGCGCCGCGAGCGTGCCGACGGTCTGGTAGTCGGCGGCGGCGTAGATCAGGTTTCCGCGACGGTCGATGCCGACTCCCGAGCGCCACACCCTCACGGCGTTGCCGAGCGTCGCGCCCCAGGCGGAGCTGTCGCTCAGGCCGGGGTTCGGCCGGCCGCCGTCCAGGATCAGCGGCAGGTTCTGGCGCGCGAGGACGATCCGCGGTCCCGGGACGGGGCCGCCGCGCCAGGTGCGGACGTCGACGCCGCCGCCGCGCGTCGCGACGAGCGTCCCCATCCCGTCGCGCAGTGGGGTGTACGAACGGCCGTCGACGGCGAAGCCGCCGTGCCCGTCGCGGTAGGTGAAGCCGCTGTTGAAGGTCGCGAGCAGGCGCCAGCGCTGCCCGGACGGGACCTCCATCGGCCCGCGCGGGGCGCCCGAGGGCGGCTCGTACCGGCCCGGGTAGAGTGCGAGCTGCGTCCGCGACCTGTCGATCCACGCGACGTAGGCGACGATCCTCGGGTACGCCGCCTCCGGCCGGAAGGTCGTGACGAGCACCGGCGGCGCACCCCGGACGACCCGACCGGTCGAGCGCCAGACGCCCTCGCCGGGCAGGGCCGGGCTGATCGCCGAGCGCACCCGCGGCGGCCAGGTGCGGCTCGTCGGGCGCCGCCGGCCCGCGAACGGGCGCTGGTGGCCGAGGCCGACCACCGGCAGTCGCTTCAGCTGCGGCCCGCCCTTGGCGGGCGCCGTCCACGAGTAGTAGAGGTTCTCGACGTCGTTGACGAGCCAGGCGCCGCCCTCCGCGCGGACCCACTCCACCGAGCGGACGCCGAGCGGGAGGCTCGAGGGCTGCGCCATCGTCGAGGCGTAGGAGTAGACGAGCGGGAGCAGCGCGATCACGACGGCGAGCGCGAGGAGCCGCCGGTACCGCAGCCGCCGGTAGAGCGGCCGGCTCCTCCGTCGGCGTCTGCGCCGTCTGGCGCGGTAGTCGGCCGCCTCGGCGACGGTGAGGTACGCCGGGA
>DATIER010000256.1:0-17549 GCA_035455605.1 Gaiellaceae bacterium | reverse complement strand
CGGAGCGCCCCGAGCGCCGCCGACGGCGCAGTCGTTCTGGGCCGCGTCCGCCTCCGGCGTGGGAACCCAGACGCTGTCGTGGAAGGTGCGCGACGGCGACTGGTCGGTCGTGCTGATGAACGCCGACGGCTCGCGCGGCGTCGCCGCGGACGTCGACCTCGGCGCCAAGCTCTCCTTCCTGCTCTGGGTTGCGATCGGGCTGCTGATCGGCGGCGCCTTCGTCGTCGGCGGCAGCACCGCCCTGGCCGTCCTGGCCGCTCGCCGACCGGCCCCGGCGCCCGTGCCTCCTGCCGCGGCCACCGCTCCGGACGCCGCGCCCGCCCCCGAGCCGCCCGCCCCCGAGCCGCCCGCCCGGCCGCCGGAGGAGCCGCCGCCCGCCTAGCCGACCCGCGAGGGCCGCGAGCGTCGCGCGCCGAGGCGCCGGGTGCGCGGGAGATCGGCCAGGATGGCCCGCGCCGCGTTCCTGCCCGGCCCGCCCGTGATTCCGCCGCCCGGGTGGGCGCCGGCCCCGCACAGGTAGAGGCCGCGGATCCCGGCGAGCCGGTAGCGCGCGTGGCCGAGGAGCGGCCGCCAGGCGAAGAACTGGTCGAGCGCGTGCTCGCCGTGCATGGGATGCCCGCCGCTCAGGCCGTAGTCCTGCTCGAGCTCGGCCGGCGTGACGACGCGGCGCGCGACGATTCGCTCCGTCAGGCCCGGGGCGTGCACCTCGAGCGTTCTCACGGCCGCGTCCGCGACGCGGTCGTTCGCGGCCTGGTTCCACGCGGCCTCGCGGAGGTCGTGGGGCGCGTACTGGAAGAGCACGCCCATGACGTGCGTGCCCTCCGGCGCCAGCGACGGGTCCGAGAGCGACGGGATGCTTGCCTCGAGATAGGGCTCTCCCGAGATGCGGCCGTACTTCGAGTCGTTGAAGGCGCGCTCGACGTGGTCGAGGCTCGGGGCGACGACGATCCGGCCGCGCAGCCGCTCCTCGTCCGCTCCGCCGAAGGTCGGCAGCCCGTCGAGGACGAGGGTGACCTTGGCCACGACGCCGGGCGCGCGGATGTGCTCGGCCCGCCAGCCCAGCGTCGGCCCGACCTCGGCCGGGTCGAGCAGGCCCAGGAGGGTCCGCTTGGGATCGGCGCTCGAGGCGACGACTCCTGCGTCGATCTCCTCGCCGCTCGCGAGGGCGACTCCCTCGACGGCGCCGTCCCTCGTCCGGATCGCCGCGACCTCGGCATCGCAGCGGACGGTCGCGCCGTGCCGTCGCGCGGCCGCGAGCAGTGCGTTCACCAGCGCGTCCGGGCCGCCGCGCGCGAAGACCGTGCGTCCTGCCGCGCCGCCGCCGGCGGCCGAGTCCCAGAGGAAGTTCAGCGCGGTGCCGGCCGACCGCGGCCCCATTGCCGAGTAGCGGACCCCTCGCACGCCGAGCACGCCGCGCAGCAGTTCGTCCTCGACGGCCTCGCCGACGAGATCGGCGACCGACATCGGCAGCACGCGCAGCGCCTCGCGGAGTTGCTCGCGGCCGAGGCGCCGGAGGGCGTTCAGGAGCGTGACGCCGGTGCCCGCGTCCGCGAGCGACGGCGACCCCAGGTCGGGAGGCTCGCTCGCCTGGAGGCGCGCCACGAAGCCGGCGAGGGAGCGGACTCTGCGGTCGAGCTCGAGGAACGCCTCGGCGTCGCGCGGATCGGGGCGGGCGCGAAGCTCGGTGGCCGTCCTGACCGGATCGCGCCACAGGGTGAGGCTCGTTCCGTCGGTGGACGGGGCCCACGCGACTGTGTCCGGCTCGAGCGCGTGGAAGCCGTGCGCGCGCAGGCCGAGGTCGGCGACGACGCCGCTCTGGAGGCCTCCCACGCCGTCGGCGAGGAGCGGCGCACGCACACCGGGGGCGAGCTCCTCGGTCGCCAGCGGCCCGCCGGCGCGGCTGCGCCGCTCGAGTACGAGCGTGCGCGGGCCGGCCTTCGCGAGGTAGGCGGCGGTGACCAGGCCGTTGTGGCCGGCTCCCACGACGACGGCGTCGTAGCGCTCGGCGGCCACTCAGGCCGCCTTCCGTGCGCGCAGCGAGCGCAGGACCTGGAGCGCCCCGAGGCGCCCGGAGGCTCCCATGATCCCGCCGCCGGGGTGCGTCGCCGAGCCGCACATCCACAGGTTCCGCAGCGGCGTCCGGTAGCGCGCCCAGCCAGGAAGCGGCCGGTTGAAGAAGAGCTGCTCGAGCGAGAGCTCGCCCTGGAAGATGTTCCCCTCGGAGAGGCCGAACCGCTCCTCGATGTCCCTCGGGGTCAGCACCTGCCGGTGCAGGATCAGCTCGCGGATGTTCGGCGCCCGCTCGGCGATCGTGTCGATCACCGCGTCGCCGAACGCCTCGCGGCGGGCGTCGTCCCACTCGTCGCCGTCGGCGAGGTGGTAGGGCGCGTACTGCACGAAGCAGCTCAGCACGTGCTTCCCCGGCGGCGCCATCGACGGGTCCACCAGCGTCGGGATGACCATGTCGATGTACGGGCGGCGGCTGAACCGCCCGGACTTCGCGTCGTCGTAGGCGACCTCCAGGTAGTCGACGCCGGGGCTGAAGCTGATCGCCCCGCGGAGGTGGTCGCCGGCGCCCGGGAGGCAGGTGAAGTCGGGCAGACCGTCGAGCGCGAGGTTCACCTTTCCGCTGGAGCCGCGGTACCGGTAGCGCCCGACCTCCTCGAGGAAGGCCGGGTCGAGGTGGCCCGCCGGGGTGAGCCGGTCGAACGTCTGGCGGGGGTCGAGGCTCGAGAGCGTCAGCCGGGCGGTCACCTCCTCGCCCGAGCCCAGCACGACACCGGTGACCTCGTCGCCGTGGATCAGCAGCTGCTCGACCGGGGCCTCGGTCCGGATCTCGACGCCGAGCGACCGTGCCGCCTCGGCGATCGAGTTGCTGACCGCGCCGGTGCCTCCGCGCGGGATTCCCCACGCGCGCAGGACGCCGTCGATCTCGCCCATGTAGTGGTGCAGGAGGACGTAGGCGGTCCCCGGCGAGCGGACGCCCTGGAAGGTGCCGATGATCCCGGAGGCGCTCATCGTCGCCTTGAGCGGGTCGGTCTCGAACCACTGGTCGAGGAAGTCGGCCGCGCTCATCGTCATCAGCTGGACGAACACCGTCTGCTGCTCGCTCGGGAGGTTCTTGAAGTCCCGGCCGAGCCGCGCGACCGGGAGCCACTCGCGCGGATGGAACCGGCCCGGGTCGGGCGGCGCCATCGAGAGGATCGGCTTGACGAACCGCGCCATCTCGACCATCAGGCGGCTGTAGTCCTCGTACGCCTCCGCGTCGCTCGGCGACCAGCGGCGCAGCTCGCGCACCGTCCTGCCGTGGTCGTTCACGCGCCACAGGTAGTCGTCCTCGAGCGGGGTGAACGTCCCGTCGAGCGGGAGGATCTCGAGGCCGTGCCTCGGCAGCGCGAGCTCGCGGACGATCTCCGGGCGCAGAAGGGAGACGACGTAGGAGGCGACGCTGAACCGGAAGCCGGGGAACACCTCCTCGGTCACCGCCGCGCCGCCGAGCACGTGGCGTCGCTCCAGCACGACGACCTTGAGGCCGGCCCGCGCGAGGTAGGCCGCGGCCACGAGCCCGTTGTGCCCACCGCCGATCACGACGGCGTCGTACGCACGGCGGTCAGATGTGCTGGTCGAGGTCGACACCGCGACAGCGGACTATGCCCGAAGCGTTCAGGCCCCCTCTGCGACAATCGCGCGCGGTGTCGGTCGGAACAGCCTTCTACTCCCGCGCCGTGGCACTCAACCGCAAGCAGCAGTGGCGGGAGTGGTCGGGGTACTTCGCTGCGAGCGCGTACGACGACTCCCACGAGATCGAGTACAACGCCATCCGCGAGGCCGCGGCGCTGATCGATGTCTCGCCGCTCTACAAGTACCTCGTGACGGGCCCGGACGCGCAGCGGCTCGTCGACCGCGTGATCACGCGCGACGCCACCAAGCTCGCCGTCGGCCGCGTCTACTACACCTCGTGGTGCAACGAGGACGGCCGCGTCGTCGACGACGGGACCGTCGGCCGGCTGGACGAGCAGACGTACCGCTGGACGGCCGCCGACCCGTCGCTGCGCTGGTTCCGGCTGAACGCGCGCGGCCTCGACGTCGAGATCGAGGACGTCAGCGAGCGGGTGGCCGCGCTCGCGGTGCAAGGCCCGCTGAGCCGCGACCTGCTCGAAGCCGTCACCGAGGCGGAGTGGGGCGACCTTAGGTACTTCGGCCGGCGGCCCGGGCGGATCGGATCGATCGAGGTCGACGTCTCGCGCACCGGCTACACGGGCGACCTCGGCTACGAGGTCTGGGTCGATCGCGAGCACGCGGTGGAGGTCTGGGACGCCTTCGCGCGGGCAGGCGACGCTTACGGCGCCAGGCCCGCGGGGATGCTCGCGCTCGACGTCGCCCGGATCGAGGCCGGGTTGATCCTGATCGAGGTCGACTTCGACTCGGTGCGGCGGGCCCTGATCCCCGAGCAGTCGTTCTCGCCCTTCGAGCTCGGCATCCTCGGCCGCTTCGTCGACTTCGACAAGGAGGCGAGCTTCGTCGGCCGCCGGGCGCTCGAAGCCGAGCAGGAGCGAGGCGGGCCGCCGCGCAGGCTCGTCGGCCTCGAGCTCGACTGGGAGCCGCTGGAGGAGCTGTACCGGACGCGAGGCCTGACGCCGACGCTCGACCCGGCGCCTTCGCGCGAGGCGGTCCCGCTGTACTCGCGAGGTCGTCAGGTCGGCAAGGCGACGAGCACGACGTGGAGCCCGATCCTGAAGCAGGTGATCGCGCTCGCATCCGTCGATGCCGGCCAGAGCGAGGTCGGCACGAGGATCGAGGCCGAGTGGACGGTCGAGGCGCGGCGCGGACGTGTGCCTGCGACGGTGGTCGAGGTGCCGTTCTTCAACCCGGCGCGCAAGACCGCGACGGTCGCCTAGAGGACTACGCGGCCGGCGGGCGGGCGTGGAGGCGCGCCGGCGGCGCCGCGTCCTCGTCCTGCGGCAGCCCGTTCCCGAGCAGGCGCGGCTCGGTGCGCCAGAGCTCGCGCAGCGCCGCGACCACCTGCGGGCAGAACTGGGTGCCGGCGTTGCGCTCGATCTCGGCGAGCGCCGCCATCAGCGGCCGGCCGGCCCGGTACGAGCGGTCGCTCGTCAGCGCGTCGAGCGCGTCCGCCACGAAGACGATCCGCGCCGGGAGCGGGATCTCGTCGCCGGCGAGCGCGTCGGGGTAGCCCTTGCCGTCGATGCGCTCGTGGCTCGAGCGCGCGCACTGCCTGACGATCGGGTCGAGGTCGAGCTCGGCGAGGATGTAGTCGGAGATGAGCGGGTGCGAGCGGATGATCGCCCACTCCTCCTCGTCGAGCGGGCCGTCCTTGCGCAGGATCGACTCCGGGACGCCGATCTTGCCGATGTCGTGCAGCAGCGCCCCGATCTCGATCGCCTCGAGCTCCTCGTGCTCGTAGCCGAGCCGCCGCGCGAGCCCGACCGCGACCGCGGCCACGCGCTCGGTGTGCCCGCCGGTGTAGACGTCCTTCGCCTCCATGCTGCGCGAGAGCGCCGCGATCGTGTCGCGGTGCGCGCGGCGCAGCTTCGTGTTCGCGTCGCGGATCTCGTCGACCGCGGCCGCCGTCCGCTCAAGGTACTGGCGGACGGAGAGGATCATCAGCGCCGGGGGCAGCGTGAACGCGACGAGGCCCATGACGCCGATCTCGCGGTAGGCGATCGTCGCGGCCAGCGCGAGCGGCCCGAAGAGCACGAAGTGGAACCGCGCCCAGTGGAAGCGCTCGAGCCAGACCGTCCGCCACGACACGCGCTCGTCGAGGCTCATCGCCAGGCTCAGCAGCCCGTTGTTCGAGATCACGTAGACGAGGCCGGCGACGATCGCGCCGGCGGTCGGCCACGGGCCGATCGCGTGGAACGCCAGCGAGGCCGCGCCGGCGGAGACGGCGTAGTTCGAGACGTCGAAGGCGCCCTTGTAGAGCTTCGGCCGCGTCCGCAGCCACTGGGCCGCCGCCGCGAGCGCCGCGATCGCCATCGCCGGCGCGAGCGGGAGCAGGTAGACGCCCGCGAGGATCCCGATCGCCGAGACGCCGACGCTGCCGCGGCCGTAGACGCGGATCGAGAACATCTGCAGGCCGAGCGTCAGCAGGACGATCGTCGCGACCCGCCCGAGCGTGCCGGTCAGCGCGGCGTGGAGCTCGCCGCCGTCGGCGACGATCGCCGCGGAGGCGAGCGTCCCGAGCGCTGCGATCAGGGCGGCGACGCGCTGGTCGAGCGCACCCGCGTCGACCTCGACGCCGGCAGGAGCGGCGGCGCGGAGCACTAGCCCCAGGGGTCGAAGTCGTCGTCAGCCGTGCCCGACCACGAGGTCGAGCTCCAGCTGGAGGAGCTCCAGCTCGACGAGCTCCAGCTGGAGGACGTCCAGTCGGCGTACGCGCTCCAGCTCGACGAGCTCCACGACGAGCTGCTCCAGCTCGAGGAGCTCCAGCTGGACGAGCTCCAGCTCGACGAGTCCCAGTTGGACGCGACGGTCGAGCCGGTCAGGCACGTCGTGCCGGGCGCGCACACGAGCGCGGCGACGCCCTGGTTCGCGCGGTTCGGCGCGCCGGCGATGTTGTAGGACGAGCTGAGGCTGAGGGAGCCGAGGTTCGTGCTCTTCGGATGTGGCCCCTTCTTGGCGATCAGCGCCCACTTGACGTTGTCCGGGCTCCAGTCGGGGTGCCACTGGAAGATGATCGCGGCGGCACCGGCCACCTGCGGGGCGGCGAACGAGGTGCCGTTGATCTCGGCGTAGCCGGTGGCGACGCGGTTGGCGGCAGGCGCCTGCGCGTCGAGCGCCGTGCTCGCAGGGAGCGGGCCCGCGATGTGGCGGCCGGGGGCGACGAGGTCGGGCTTCGTGAACCCGTCCATCGTCTTGCCGCCGGAGCTCCACGGGGCCAGCGTGTCGTCGCCCGGGCCGCTGGTGCCCATCGTGTCGAAGGCGCCGACGGTGAAGGCGAGCGGGTCGTTCGCGGGCGCGTAGTCGATGGCGCCGGCGCCGGTGCCGCGGTTGCCGGCCGCGACCGCGACGAAGACGCCGCTGGCCCAGAGCCGCTCCACCGCCAGGTCGAGCGGGCTGTCCTTGTACGAGCTCTGGACGTTCTCGGTCAGCGAGAGGTTGACAACCCGGATGTTGTAGGCGTGGGCGTTGTCGAAGACCCACTTCAGCGCCGTGATCACGTCGCTCGTGTGGACGCCCTCGGGCCGGTCGATGTTGATCGCGTAGACGCTCGCGCCGGGCGCGATCCCGATGAAGTGTCCGTCGGGGCTGTAGCCGGCGGCGACCCCGGCGACGAGCGTGCCGTGGCCGACCGTGTCGTCGAGCGAGCCGGTCTGACCGTCGAGCGCGACCTGCACCAGGCGTGACCCGAACGCGTCGGAGGGCGTGACGCCGCTGTCGATCACCGCGATCCCGACGCCCCGGCCGGTCGCGCCGGCCGACCACGGGTTCGAGGCGGAGTCGCGGCCCGGGTAGATCGTCGCCAGGGACGCGGCCGAGACCGACCCGACCGCGGCGAAGCTGACCCGGGCGTCGAGCGAGACGAGCGTCACGCCGGGCGCGGCCTCCAGCGCTGCGAGGCGGTCGGCCCGGACGGTCGCTGCGACGCCGCCGCCCAGGCCGAGGCGCCTGACGCTCGTCCCGTACCGTGCCGAGGCTGCCGCCGCGGACGGCCCGGTGACGATCACGTGCAGGAGCTTCTGCGGGGCGGTGTGCCGTGCTGCGGCGACGAGCGGTGCCGTCACCTTCGCCCGGTGGACGCTCGGACTGGCGCCGGCGCTCCCTGTCGCGACCGTCGCCATGATGGCCACGGGTACGCCGAGCACGAAGAGTCGCCTGAGTTGACGCCGCATTGAGATCCCCACTTCCGCTGAGGGCCGCCCTCTCCATATGCGCCGACCCCGTCGGCTCCGCCTCCCCCGGCGGGGTGATTCGCCGGTAGCTTGGCGACGAGGTGATCCGGCGACTCGCGCTCCTGCCCGCGCTCGGTGTGCTCGCAACGGGGTGCTCGAGCGGGCCGGCCGTCTCGCAGCGCTCGCTGCAGGTGACGGTGCGGAACCCGCCGCCGCCCCCGCGCGGCGCGCTCGTGCTGGGCGGCGAGTCCGGCAGCCGCGCCGTCGCGCTCGCGGTCGGGAGCGGCAAGCTGACGGCGACCGTGCTCTCGCCGGAGGGCGGGCCGCAGTCGGGGCTGAAGGTCTCGTTCGTCGCCGGCCCGCGGACGATCGTCGCGAAGCCGTGCGGGCCCGGCTGCTACTCGGCCGCCGCTCCCAGGCCCTCACGCGTGGTCGTGCGGCCGAAGGGGAGCCCGCCGGTCGCGTTCACGGTGCCGGCCCGGCCGCGGCCGGCGGCCACGATCGTCGCGCGCGCCGCGAGGGTGACGCGCGCCCTGCGCAGCCTGGTCTACCTCGAGTCGCTGCGCTCCGGCCCGACCGGTGGGCTCCACACGACCTGGAGCCTGAAGGCGCCGAACCAGGTCGAGTACCGGATCAGGGGCGGCGCCGACGCGATCGTGCTCGGCACGCGCCGCTGGGACCGCGACCACCCGGGGGCGCCGTGGCGCCGCTCGCAGCAGCTGCCCGCGCTGCGCGTTCCCGAGCCGGTGTGGGGCTCGACGGCGACGAACGCGTACGTGCTCGGCGAGAGCACCGTCCGCGGCAGGCCGGTCTGGATCGTCTCCTTCGCGAACCCGAGCACGCCGGCGTGGTTCACGGCCTGGATCGACAGGCGGAGCTACCGGCCGTTGCAGCTGCGGATGACTGCGGCGTCGCACTTCATGCTCCATCGCTACACGGCGTTCAACCGACCGCTGACGATCGTGCCGCCGAGATGATGTTCCTCGTCATCCTCCGTCGCTCCGGGCCGGAGTACGACCACTCGAAGCCGCTCGAGCAGCAGTCGGGGTGGCTCGACCACGCGGACTTCATGGACGGGCTCGTCGACGACGGCTTCATCGTCCTCGGCGGCGTGCTCGGAGACGAGGTGCGGACCGCCCACGCCGTGGAGGCGGCCTCCGAGCAGGAGATTCGCGAGCGCTTCGCGCAGGACCCGTGGAGCGAAACCCACCTCGTGATCGACTCGATCGACCGCTGGACGATTCGCCTCGACGCGCGCTCCGGCTAGACCGTCCGCCGGACCGCCTCGAGCACGACCACCCACGCGGCGGCGGTGGCCGCGAGCGCCACGAGCGCGGCGAGCAGGCGCGCCCTCATCCGCCCGCCTTGTCGAGCAGCGTGACGACGAAGGGCTTGCCCTGCGGCGGCGTGACCTCGAAGACGAGGCCCCAGTGCCCGACCATCACGAGCGCCGGCGCCGACTTCGAGAAGACGCCGGGCCGCAGCTCCCTGAACCGGTAGCTCTGCTCGCCCATCTCCATGTCGAGCATGTCGAACTTGGCCACCACCCGCGCGCCCGGCACGGGCCTGCCGTCACGTGTCAGCGCGAGCTGGAACGTGTTCGGCACCGCCGCGCGGTTCGGCGTCACGCGCACCTGCACCTTGTACGGGTCCTTCGCGACGACCGTCGAGACCGGGCCGGGGCCGACGCGGGCCGCGACGTCCTGGACCTTGGCGAGCGCGCTCGACGGCGGCGCGAGGCTCGACAGCACGGCGGCGGCGAAGAGGGCTGCGGCCACGAACACGATCTCGCCCTGGACCAACCGCCGCAGCAGGGTCGGCGCGCTCGCGTCGCTCGCCTGCAGGCGCGGCTTCGTGCGCGCGAGGTTGACCGCCGCCAGCAGCAGCGCCGCGCTCAGCAGGCCGAGCTTCCAGAGCAGCGCCTGCCCGTACGAGGTGCTCCAGAGGCTCGCGAGCGTCGGCAGCTCCTCCAGCGACTGGCCGATCCCGGTGCCGATCAGGAGCAGCACCGAGCAAAGCGCGACCGTCGAGAAGCGCGGCACGACGTACGCGAGCGCGGCCGCCCGACCGCGTGCGCCGACCGCGAGCCAGAAGACGACGAGCCCGATCAGGCCGCCGATCCAGATCGAGACGGCCGTGAGGTGGGCGACGTCGAGCGGGAGCGACAGCCCGCGCGGCGACTTCTGCCCGGCGTGGCCGGCGAGCGCCGGCAGCACGAGCGTCCCGATCGCGGCGGCGAGCGCGGACGGCAGCGCGAGCAGCTCGGCGACGGATCGCACCTGCCGCTCCGGCCGGTCGACCCAGAGCGCGGCGCCCGCGGCGACGGCGAACAGCGCGAGCACGAGCTCGAGGTCGAGGTAGTCGCGCCCGAAGTCGGAGTCTCGCGCCACCGGCACGATCGCGTTCAGGTCCCACGCCGAGCGCAGCGTGAACTGGGCGGTCGCGAGCAGGACGTAGACCGGCACGGCCGCGAGCGCGACCGCGAGGGCGACCAGGAACGCCACGTTCAGCGGCCGGAGCGAGCAGCCGCGGACGACCCGGACGACGGGCCGCGCGATCAGCATCCGCAGCGCGAACAGCCCGAGCGTCGCGAGCAGCGAGAGGAACATCACCCAGCGGCCGACCAGGAGCTGCGTCGTCGTCGCCGTCTCGCTCAGCGACGGCACGCGGAACTGCGGCGGGGGCCCGGGGTTCGGCCCGACCGCGAACGTGAACGCTCCGCGCACCGGGTGCCCGTCAGCCGAGATCACGCGCCAGAAGACGAGGTACCACCCCTCGGCGATGCCGCGCAGCGGTGTGACGAGCGTCTGCGGCGCGCCCGGGGCGGCCGCCGGCGGCCCGCTCGTCACCTGTTGTCCCGTCGCGTCGGTGACCGAGACGATCGCGAACTTCGGCGCGACCGGCTCGCTGTAGGTGAGCCGGACCTCTGGCGGCGCCGCGTTCACCGTCCGGCTCGCCTCGGGCACCGTTCGCAGCAGCGCGGCGTGCGCCCACGCCGAGGACGGCAGCGCGAGCGCCGCCGAGGCCACCGCTGCGACCAGGAGGCCTCGCCTCACGCGAGCGGCCGGCCCCGCGTGGTCAGGCCGACGATCCCCAGCACGACGCCGATCGCGCCGACGACGAGTGCCACGATCGTCAGCGTCGAGCTCGAGCTGCCGCCGAGGTCCGAGACGCCTTCGATCCGCGGCGCGGGCGTGTCGGAGCTCTCCGCGCCGGTCCAGTCGACGAGCTTGCCGTTCGAGTACGTCTGCCGCACCGGCACCACGATCGTCTTCGTCGAGGCGAGGCTGCCGTTGAAGCGAAACACGGCGTCCTCGCCGGTGGGCACCCTGCCGCCGGTCCACGTCACCTTCCTGATTACCTGCGCCTCGCCGGAACCGGTTGCCTGCTCGCTGCGCTTCCAGCCGGGCGCCGGCTCGAACGAGTCGATCGAGAGCCCGTCCGGGACGGTCAGCTCGACCTCGGTCGTGGCCGCGCCCTCCTCCTCGGTGGGAACGGAGAGCGTGAACTGCTGGTCCACCTTCGCCTTCGCGACCGGTGGGCTGAGAATCGCGTGCGCCGAGGCGGCGCCGGCGAAGACGAGCATGGTCACGGCCGCCGCTGCGGCCGCGGGAACGAGCTTCATGGATCTCCTTTCGCGTGGGCGTCCCGGTCAGGCCGGGAGCGGCGGCCCGCGCGACCGCGGCCGCAGCGGCACCAGCGCCGGCGCGGGCGAGAGGCACGGGGCGAAGAAGGCGAACGCGACCGGCGCGAGCCGGCGGCGGCGGAGCTCGCGCGCGACCGCGCGCGCCCAGGCGAGCAGGTGCCCCGCCGCCTCCGCGAGGGCGGCGGCGAGCAGCGCCAGCGCGGCGAGGAGCGGAAGCGCGTTGCGGTGCACGGGCCCGACGAGGCACGAGAGCCCGTGGAAGCCGAGCCCGGCGCGCCAGTGCAGGTACGACTCGAAGGTCGCGAAGGCGAGGCAGCTCGTGACGTAGAGCGCCGCAGCGCGCAGCGCCGTCCGCCGCAGGCGCAGCGTCGGCGCGACCCGCTCCGGCCGCAGGCGCGCGCGCTCACGCACGCCGAGGGCGGCGAGCCAGACGACGGCGGTCGAGCCGAGCGCGGCGACTCCGAGCGAGACCAGCGTCACCGTGACGAGGCTCGGGCCGCCGGCCCGGTGCTCGAGTGCCCGCGCGAGCGGGCTCGGCGCCAGCGCGTACGCGAGCCACCGCGCGACCAGGACGAGCAGCGCGACCGTCCCGCCGAAGAGCGCCAGGCGTGCCTTCATCGCACGCGCAGCGTAAAGGGCGCCGTGACGACGCGGCCGCGGTCGCGGAACTGCAGGAACAGGCGCCAGGTGCCGCCGATCGGGAGCAGCACACCGACGTGCAGCTTTCCCGGCCCGGCCGGCTTGCCGGTGACCGTGGTCGCGCCGAGGACGCTCGTGCAGCCCGGTGTCGACGGCCCGCAGACGTGCGTGTGGAAGTAGTCGAGCGAGCCGGCGCGGAAGAAGACGGCGTGGGCGAGCGCGCCGAACCACGGCTTGAAGACGACCGGCTTTCCGGAGGGATCGGTCACCGTCGCGGTCAGCGCCGCGGGCTCGATCGCACGGAGCTGCCCCGGTGCCTGCAGCACGACGTTGTAGCCGGCGATCGCCTGCGACGCGCGGAACGGCGGCAGCCGCTGCGGCCGGTAGGCGCCGCCGACGCGCACGTCCTGGTGGAGCTGGAAGTTGCGCGGCGCGCCCTTCGCGCCGGGGTAGGCGTCGACGAGCACGCGGTACGGGCCGGGGGAGGGGAAGACGACCGTCTCGGAGATCCGCCCGTCGGCGCCGATCGGCGGGTGCTCGTGGATGATCGTGCTCAGGTCGTGCTTGACGACGATCAGGTGGATGCCCGTGTGCGGGCCGACGCCGCGCCTGTAGTCCGTCAGCGGCGTGCCGGAGGGCTGCCGGATCGTGAACGTGACGCGCGCCGGCCCCGGGCGCGCGACGCGCAGGGGCGCGAAGCCCGTCAGCGCGTAGGTGCGCGCGGGCGCGATCGTCGGCGCCGCGACGTTCGAGGACGACGAGCAGCCGGCGAGGAGCGCGACCGCGCTGCAGGCGAGGAGGAAGCGCCCCATCTGCAGGCAGGATCACGACGGGTGGGAGCGCGTGTCAAACGGTTACCCTGAGACGGCGGTGCTGCTCGCGCATTCCTCCGCTTCGTGGGAGACGCCGCCCGCGGTGGTCGTGGGCGCGGTGCTCGCGGCCGCGCTCTTCGCGCAGGCGTTCGTCCGCCTCCACCGCCGCCGCCCGGACCACGCGCCCTGGAGCCGCGTGCTGCTCTTCGGCGCCGGGCTCGCGCTGCTCGTGCTGGCGCTGGTCTCGCCGCTCGACGGGCTCGGCGACGAGGAGCTGCTGTCCGCGCACATGCTCCAGCACGTGCTGATCGGCGACGCGGCGATCGCCCTGCTCGTGGTCGCCGTCCGCGGGCCGCTCGTCTTCTTCCTGCTGCCGCCCTCGGTGCTGAAGCCGCTCGCCTCGTTCCGCCCGCTCCGCTCGCTGCTCGGCGTCCTGCTGGTGCCGCTCGTCGCGCTCGGGCTCTGGACGGCGGCGATCTACGCCTGGCACATCCCGGCCGTCTACGACTACGCCGCCGCGCATCCGGTGGTGCACGACCTCCAGCACCTGAGCTTCGTCGTCGCCGGGGCGCTCGTCTGGATCCAGCTCGTCGACCCGGCGCGTCACGGGCGCCTGCGCCGGCCGCAGCGGATCTTCTTCGCGCTCGCGATGATCGCCCTGATGCAGCCGCTGATCGACGTGCTGCTCTTCAGCTCGAGCCCGGTCTACCCGCGCTACACGGGCGCGCACGGCGTCTCCGCCCTCACCGACCAGCGGCTGGCGGGCGTCGTGATGATGACCGAGCAGCTGCTCGCGCTCGGCATCTGCGTCGCGCTGCTGCTCCGGCCCTACGTCCGCGAGCGGAGCCGCAAGCCCGCCTTCACGTGAGCGTCCCGGCGCCGAGCTCCTTCAGCTTCGAGCCGCTCTTCCTCGCGCTCGCTTTGGCCGGCGGCTACGGCTACTGGCGCCTGGCACGGACGGTCGAGCGGCCCTCGCCATTCAGGACGACCCTCTTCGTGCTCGGCCTGCTGCTGATCGCGATCCCGGTCAACTCGCCGCTCGAGACGATCGCGGTCCACTACCTGCTGCTGATCCACCTGCTGCAGAACGTGATGGTCGCCGACTGGGCGCCGCCGCTCCTCGTGCTCGGCCTGACCCCGGCGATGAGGGCGGCGGTCGCGGGCCGCGGCGGGCGCTGGCTGGCGTTCGCGACGCGGCCGCGCCTCGTGCTGCCGTTCTGGCTTGTGGTCTGGTACGGCGTCCACCTGCCGGCGTTCTACGACTTCGCGCTGCGCCACCCGCTGGTGCTGAACGTCGAGCACCTGCTGCTGCTCGGCGCCGGGCTCCTCTTCTGGTGGCCGGTCTTCTCCGAGCTGCCGCAGCACCTCTCGACGGCGCTCAAGCTGGCGTACCTCGGCGCCGCGTACGTCGGCTCGGCGTTCCTCTCGCTGGCGCTGATCTTCTCGGCGAGCGCGTTCTACGGCTTCTACGAGGCCGCGCCGCGGCTGTGGACGCTCTCGCCGCAGAAGGACCAGAACCTGGGCGGGATCCTGATGAACGGCGAGCAGATGCTCGTCTTCTTCGCCGCGCTCTCGTACTTCCTGATGCGGCTCCTCTCCGAGGAGGAGGAGGCGCAGCGAGCGCTGGAGAGCCGATGAGGCGCGCGCTCGTGCTCGCCGCCCTCGCGGCGCTCGTCGCCGCGCCCGCGGCCTCCGCGAACGGCGACCCCGCGAGCGACGTGCTGCTCACGCAGCAGGTCTTCGTCGGCCCGGAGGTGCCGGTGCAGCAGTCCGACCTCGACGCGCTCCGCAAGACGGTCGCCGCGGCCAACGAGCAGGGCTACCCGATCCGGGTCGCGGTGATCGCCTTCACGGGCGACCTCGGCACCGCCGTCAGCCTCTGGCGCAAGCCGCAGGACTACTCGAAGTTCCTCGGCAGCGAGATCGCGTTCGTGTACGCGAAGCGGCTGCTGGTGGCGATGCCGACGGGGTTCGGCGTCTACTGGCCGCACCGCTCGACCGCGGCCGAGCGGCGGGCGCTCCGCGCCGCGCAGCCGGGGCGGACGCCCGACGCGCTCGTCAAGTCGACGACGCAGGCGGTGCGGAAGCTCGCCGCCGCGCAGGGCGTGACGCTGCCGGCGTACACGACGAAGAGCACCGCGACGCGCGACCGGCTGATCATCGCCGCCGCCGGGCTGGCGATCCTGCTGCTCATGCTCGTCCCGGCCCGCAAGCGCCTCGGGGCGCGAGGGAACCGGCGCTCGCCGTCCGCCGAGACCGGCGCGGACTGACGCCCGCCCGTCAGAGCCCAAGGTGGCGGGCGATCACCATCCGCTGCCCTGGGCACGCCCGAGCCAGACTGAAGTCGGGCACGGGATCCACTGCGCCAGACTCGGTCTGCTAGAGCCCGAGGTGGCGGGCGATCACCATCCGCTGGACCTCGTTGGTGCCCTCGCCGATCTCGAGGATCTTCTGGTCCCGGTACAGGCGGGCGATCGCGGACTCCTCCATGAACCCGTAGCCGCCGTGGATCTGCAGCGCCGCGTTCGCGGCCCGGTGCGAGAGCTCGCCGGTATAGAGCTTGGCCATCGCCGCCTCCCGCGCGAAGGGGCGGCCCTGGTCCTTGAGCCACGCCGCCTTGTACGTGAGCGCGCGGCCGGCCTCGAGCTCGACCGCCATGTCGGCGAGCTGGAACTGGATCGCCTGGAAGCTCGCGATCGGCCGGCCGAACTGCTCGCGCTCCTTCGCGTAGGCGTAGGCGAGGTCGTAGGCGCCCTGCGCCAGGCCGACGCCCATGGCGGCGACGGAGATGCGGCCGCCGTCGAGGATCTCGAGGAACTGGCGAAAGCCCTGGCCGCGCTCGCCGAGCAGGTTCCCCTCCGGCACGGCGGCGTCGCGGAACGACAGCTCGCGGGTGTCGGAGGCGCGCCAGCCGAGCTTGTCCATCGGCGCCGAGATCTCGTAGCCGGGCGTGCCGTTCGGGACGATCAGGTTCGAGATCTCGTCCTCGCCGGTGCGGGCCGTGATCGTGACGCAGGCGGTGATGTCGGTGCCCGCGTTCGTGATGAAGATCTTCGAGCCGTTGACGATCCACTCGCCGTCGCGGAGCTCGGCGGTGGTGCGCGTGGCGGCGGCGTCGGAGCCGGCGCCGGGCTCGGTCAGGCCGAACGCCGCGAGGCGGCGCCCGCTCGCGAGCTCGGGCAGCCACTCGCGCTTCTGCTCCTCGGTGCCGAAGAGCAGGATCGGCATCGTCCCGAGCGAGGTGTGCGCCGCCAGCGTGATCGCCACCGACGAGTCGATCCGCGTCAGCTCCTCGACCGCGATCGCGTACGAGAGCGTGTCGGCGCCCGCGCCGCCGTACTCCTCCGGCACCGGCATGCCCATCAGCCCGAGCTCGGCCAGCTCGGCCACGAGCTCGTACGGGAAGCGGTGCTCGCGATCGAGCTCGGCGGCGACCGGCGCGACCTCTTGCTCCGCGAACTCACGGACGGTCGAGCGGACGAGCTCCTGCTCGGGCGTGACGTCGAAGTTCACGCGCTGAGCTGCGAGGCCAGCTCGACGATCAGCCGCACGCCGTAGCCCGTGCCGCCCCGCTGGCTCAGGTAGTCGCCGCGTGAGCGCTCGAGGAAGGCAGGGCCGGCGATGTCCATGTGGGCCCAGGGCCCGTCGCCCGCGAACTCCTCCAGGAACGCGGCGGCGAGCACCGCGCCCGCCTGCCGCAGGTCGGACGAGTTCTTCATGTCGGCGAAGACCGAGTCGACGTAGCGCCGGTAGCGGGGGTGCATCGGGAACGGCCACGCGTGGTCGCCGCTCGCCTCGCCCGCCTCGACGACCCGGCGCTGCCAGTCGTCGTCGTTGGCGAAGACGCCGGCGTAGAGGTCACCGAGCGCGACCTCCATCGCGCCCGTCAGCGTCGCCAGGTCGAGCAGATGCGTCGCGCCCTGCCGGCGCGCGTACCAGAGGGCGTCGGCCAGGACGAGCCTGCCCTCGGCGTCGGTGTTCGTGATCTCGATCGTCTTGCCGTTCGCGGCCGTGACGATGTCGCCGGGCCGGTAGGCGTGGCCGCTCGGCATGTTCTCCGTCGCCGCCGCCACGGTGAGCACGCGCACGGGGAGGCCGAGCTCGGCGATCGCGCCCGTGGCCTCGATCACCGCTGCGCCTCCGCCCATGTCGCCCTTCATGTCCTCCATGTGCAGCGACGGCTTGAGCGAGATGCCGCCGGTGTCGAAGGTGATCGCCTTGCCGACGAGCCCGAGCACGAGGTCGGCGCGAGCGGGCTCGGGCGGGTCGTAGCGCAGCACGACGAGGCGCGCCGGGGTATCACTCCCCTGCGCGACCGCGGCGAACGCGCCCATGCCCTCGGCCGAGATCTCGTCGGGCCCGAGGGCCTCCGCGGTCAGGTGCTCGACCGACGACGCGATCTCGCAGGCGCGCTCGGCCAGGCGCTCCGGCGTCAGCTCGTTCGGGGGGCTGTTGACGAGATCGCGGGCACGGTTCGTCCACGCCGCGACGGTCGCCGCGCGCGCGGCTGCGCGCTCGAGGCCGTCGCCGGTGCCGCAGAGGACGAGCCGGGCGAGCTTCGGCGTCGGCTCGTCGCGCTTCCAGCGGGCCGTCTGGTACGCG
>DATIER010000255.1:0-28033 GCA_035455605.1 Gaiellaceae bacterium | reverse complement strand
GCGGCGACGCGCGCGACGCTCGCGGAGGTGCTGACGGACGAGGCGTTCGAGCGGATGATCGCGCTCGGCGAGCGGTTCGAGGCAGGCGTCGACGGCGTGATCGAGCGGCACGACCTGCCGTGGCACGTCACGAGGCTCGGCTGCCGGGTCGAGTACCTCTTCCGCCGCGAGCGCCCGCGCACCGGCAGCGAGGCGGCGGCCAGCGGCGACCCGCTGCTCGACCGCCTGATCCACCTCTACGCACTGAACCGCGGGATCCTGCTGACGCCGTTCCACAACATGGCGCTGATGTCGCCGGCGACGACCGCGGCCGACGTCGACCTGCACACCGAGATCTTCGACGAGGCGGCATCCGAGCTGGCGTAGAGAACGCTCGCGCGCTCCAGACTCCCCTGCCCCTGTGTCGCCGGCTTACCGCCGCGTATGCTCAGCAGTGGTGGCGGGGCGGCCGAGGAGCCGCAGCCCGGCCGCCCGCCGCCGCTGACAGGCCCGTCGCCGGATCTGACCACACTGCTGCCCACCGGCAGCAGCCCGTACGCCATCGTCCGGAGAGTGCGAGTGGTAACCAGCGTTTCAACTGGTCGCTCGATGCACGAGTGGGTGTCTCGGGGCGGGATGCGGCGCCGCCCCGAGACACAGCGCATCGTCTAACCGCCGCAGGTGAGGCCGGCGGCAAAGGCGGCTGAGAGCACAAGCGCGGCCGCCGCCGCAATGGACATCAGGCGGGCCATGTTCACCTCCTTCCGCTCCGCTGTGGGTGTGCAGAACCAGGGAAGCAACACTGGTCTGGGAGTTTGGGGAGAGGGGGAGCAGAGACGACGACGGCGATCCTGTCAAGTCAGCACGCTTGACGCTTCGCAGGCGCGATCGGGATGATGCCCGGGCGTGATCCACTCTCCTCGATCGAAGAGCCCGGACGAGAACATCGGAGCACGCGTGCGAAGGCTGCGGCTCGCGCGTGGTCTGTCTCAGCGGCAGCTCGCCTCCAGCGGCGTGAGCCCGGCCTACATCTCGCGAATCGAGTCCGGTCAGCGCATGCCGTCTGTCCCCGCGATCCGTGTGCTTGCGCGCCGGCTCGGCGTGACGCCGGAGTACCTCGAGAGCGGTGCCGAGATCGCACCCGGCGAGGCGCTGGAGCTCCGACTCACGGACGCCGAGCTGCGGCTGCGGTTGGGCGATTACAGCATCGAGGCACGCCACGCGCTCGAAGCAGTCTTGAAGGAGGCGCAGCGAAGCGGCCAAAGCGACATCACGACGCGCGCGCAGATCGCGTTGGGCCTCGCCTCACTCGCGGCGGGCAACCAACGCGAGGCCGCGCAAAACCTTTCGGTCGCCGTGGCGTCGCCGCTCGTCTCGCCCCTTGTGCAGACGAACGTCTACGTCAGCCTCTCGAAGGCGCTCCGGTTCCTCGGGCGTGCCGAAGAGGCCGTAGCGGTGCTCGAGGAGGCGCTCGACGATCCAGGCTGCCAGATGTCCGAGGGCGTGGGGGTACGGCTTCGGCTCGCGACGTACCTCAGCTACGCACTGACCGACCTCGGCGAGTTCGAGCGCGCGCGCTCGGTTCTCGAGGAACTCGACGCGGATGCCGCTCTCGACGCGCACACGCAGGTCACGATGCACTGGTCGTTGGCGCGACTCGCCTACATGGAGGGCCAACCGCGGGCCGCGCTCAACGAGATTCGGCGGGCCATCATCCTGCTCGATCACACGGAGGACAGCCTCGAGCTCGCCAGAGCGCATCTCTTTGCTGCCGAGGTGCATCTGTGGGCCTACAACATCCGCGAAGGGGAGCGGCATCTGGAGCTGGCCGCACGGCTCGAGACCCTAGGGGCCGACTCGCGTGACCTCGGTGCACTTCATGCGGGGCAAGCGCTTGCCCACGCCCGCCGAAGCGACTTCGAAAGCGCGCGTCCGTTGATCCGCCGCGCTCACGAGGAACTCGCCGATGCCCCCGCAGAACAGGGTCTCCTTTGGCTGGCGCAGGCGCTCACGGAGGCGGGGTGCGGTGAACTGGACACGGCAAGTCACAGCTTCGAGCGAGCTGTTGAAGCCCTCACGGCGTCCAGCATGTACCGCGAGGCCGCCGCAGTGTGTCGCGAGTGGTCGGAACTGCTGATTGCGGCGGGGAGAAGCGAGGAGGCCGCAAGCACGACGAGGCGCGCCGCTGACCTCCGGGCCGAGGCCGACGTGGGACGGCGTCCCACCGTTCGGCCCTAGGCAGCCACCACCCCAGGCATGTACTGCGGTCGGGCGCCGACGTGTTCGACGGAGGCTCCGAGCTTCCCCGCTCCGCGAAGCTACTGTCGTGAGCTGACCGCCCGGCGCCTAGGCGCGCGGAAGCACGTAGAACGCGATCACCACGTACTCACAGGCCACCGCGGCGAGCGTGAGCACATGAAACAGCTCGTGGTAACCGAAGACCTGTGGGTGCGGGTCGGGGCGCCGCCGCGCGTACACCACGGCCCCGGCCGTGAAGAGGATCCCGCTGGCCGCGACCAGCAGGATGGCGACCGGCGAGAGCGTCAGCAGCTGCGGGAAGGCGACGGCACCCACCCAGCCGAGCGTCAGGCCGATCGCGGCCGACAGCGGTTTCGGCGCCTGTACCCAGAACAGCTTCAGGAGGATCGCGACGAGGGCGCCGCCCCAGACGATCGCCAGCACCGGGATCGCCCAGGCTCTCGACAGCACGATCAAGGCGAACGGTGCGTAGCTGCCGGCGATCAGCAGGTAGACGCCGGCGTGGTCGAGCCGAGCGAGCCAGGCGCGGGCCCGCGGGCGCCACGTCGGTCGGTGGTAGACGGCGCTTGCGCCGAAGCAGAAGGCGACCGAGCTCGCGAAGATGAGGCCGGCGATCCGTGCCCGTCCCGGCTCGGCCGTCACGACCACCGTGACGCCGACTGCGGCAGCCGCGTAGAAGCCGAGCTCGTGAAAGACGCCCCGGAGCTTCGGCTTGACGAGCAGTTGCGCCGGTTCCACGGGTCGATCATAGGCTCAGCGGTCTCCGGCACCCAGTCCCACGTGTCCTCGCCCGGCGGCGCCGGCCGTTCCGGTCGTAAGGTCACCTGCCAATGGGCTCGAGGAGCGGGGATGCCGCGGAGGCGCTGCTCATCACGGGGCCGTGTGGCGCCGGCAAGTCGACCGTCGGTTTCGCCTGCCTCGAGCTGCTCGGTGCCGCCGCTGTCCAGGCTGCGATGGTGGACGCGGAGCTCGTCTACCTGTCGACCGCACCGCCCGACGACCCGCACAACGAGGCGATCGCCGAGCGGGCCCTCGCCGCCGTCTACCGCGTCTACCGCGAGGCAGGTGTCCGGCGCCTGCTTCTCCCGCGCGTCCTCATGTATCCGCGCCACCTCGAGCTCGTGGCCAGGGCAGTTCCCGAGGCCGTCCTCACCACCGTCTGGCTCGATGTCCCGGACGACGTGCTCGCCGAGCGCCTCGCGGGCCGGGAGAGCGGAGCCGGCGTCGGCTGGCATCTCGACCGTGCGCGCGAGATCAACGCATCGGGAATGCGTGAGCTGACCGACCTACAGGTCGACGGAGAACGCGCGCCGCCGCAGATCGCCGCCGAGCTGCTCGGGCACGTCCACTGGCTCCCGCTCGAGTGATGCGAGGATGGGCCGGTGATCGTCAGGGAGCAGCAGGCGGACGACTACGAGGCGATTCGGCACGTCTACGCCGAGGCGTTTCGGCGGCCGCGCTTTCGGCCGCCGCAGAACCCTGGTTCCGTCCCCCCCGAGGTCGGGCTGTTCGAGGCGCTGTGGGAGGCGGGCGACACGATCCCCGAGCTCTCGTTCACGGCGCTGGCCGACGGCGGCGTGGTCGGCCACGTGACGGCGAGCCGGGCGACGGTCGCCGTCGACCCGGTCGTCGCCGTGGGGCCGATCGGCGTCCTGCCGCAACATCAGGGCACCGGCATGGGGAGCGCCCTGATGGACGCGCTGCTCGCCGCTGCCGATGCCGCGAACGTGCCGTTGGTCGTTCTGCTCGGCGCGCCGCAGTACTACGGCCGCTTCGGGTTCCGCCCGGCCGAGGAGCTCGGCGTGACGCCTCCGGAGCCGGACTGGGGAGCTGCCTTCCAGGCCCGACCTCTGACCGCGTACACGGAGTCGGTCGCAGGACCGTTCCGGTACGCCCCCGCGTTCTCGTCCTAGTCGCTGCCTCCGCATGGGGCGACGCCCCCGGAAGCACGGGCCGAGGTCGAGTCGTCCTCTACCCGGGCCGGGCCGCTCTCGACTCGGGGGCGAACAGCCGCCAATGCCCTTCGGAGACGACGTCGACCGTGTCGTCGACGACTGCGATCGCCGTCTCGTCGTCGATCGCGTACGCCGGGTTCGGCAGGCCGGCGGCCCAGCGTTCCGCGGCGGCCATGGTGTTCTCCGGCAGGTCCGGGTGATCCACGTGCGGGAAGATCGAGAAGTCGACGACGCCCAGCGACTCGTCGCCACCGGTCGGCGGCTGCCAGCCGACGAAGTCCTCCCCGATGCGTGGAGTCATCGCCATGCTCCCGGCGCTGAAGCCGACGTAGACCGTGTCGGTCAGCGACGGCAGCAGGCCCGCCAGCCCGGACTCCCGCAGCCAGTGGCCGAGGTACAGGGCGTCGCCGCCGTTCACGAGCAGGACGTCGGCCTCGCGCACCCATCCGGCCCAGCGTTCCGCGCCCATGTCGGGCAGCGCGCTGAGCTCGAGCACTCCCACAGACTTCCAGCCCAGCTCGCACATGGGTTGGCCCGATCGACCGCTGATGAACCGCCAGACTCCCACCGGACTGCCGTAGAGGCTCCCGTACCCGGCGGTGGGAATGCAGAGGGCGCCGCACTCGCCGATCGGCTTGCCCAGTAGCTCGACGAGCGCGTCGTGGATGCTCGCGTTCTTGATGCCGGCTGAGGTGAGAAGAAGTCTCATGCTGTCTCCCGGGTCACGGTCCGGAGCGTTGCGCACGGAGAGACTCGGCGACCGCGCCTGAATCATCGGTGGGACTTCGGCTCAGCAGCTCGTCGCGAGCGGCCACACCAGCCGCGCGTGGTCGTCGCCGAGGAAGACGATCCGGATCGGCTGGGAGAAGCGATGGCCCTGTCCGAGCGCGGTCGCGATGAACCGCTGCGCCGGCGGGTGGAGCTCGTCGAGCGGGCCGCGGTAGTCGTAGCGCACGGCCGGGCTCGCCTCGTAGACCTGCACCGCCACCTCGTCGTCGCCCCGGAAGTCGTCGCCGACCGGCCATCCTGCCTCGACCACGTGCCAGTGCTCGCGGTCGCCGCGGCGGAAGAGCGCCGTCGGGTCGCCGGTCGGCTCGACTCCGAGCTCCTGCAGGTGCTCGAGCGCTCGGCGGCACATCGACTGGATCCCGTCGCCCACGTCCTCCTGTGGCAGGTGCCGGATCGTGCCCGCCAGGCGCAGCTCGGGCTCGTCGGCGCGCTCGAGCTCGACGGTCGCTGCACCGCCCTCGACGATCGCCGCGAGCTCGATCAGCAGCATCTGCTTGTCGTGCGTCTCGGCGGCGACGTGGTAGCCGTGCGCGGCGAGGCCCGAGCGGAGACCGCCCGCGTCGGCGCGAAGGAGGAGGCGGATCTCCTCGAGCGGGAGCTCCAGCGCTCGCAGCCGGCGGATCGCCACGGCGGCCTCGACCTGCGCGGGCTCGTAGTAGCGGTAGCCGGTCTCCGCGTCGACGCTCGCGGGCGCGAGCAGGCCGATCTCGTCGTAGTGGCGTAGCGCCTTCACGGTCAACCCGGTGGCCTCCGCGAACCGCCCGATGGTCATCATGTGCACAGCATGGGGTCTCCCGTAACCGGAGAGTCAAGCGTGCTCCGGCGTGCGTTCGCGACCGCCGTCGGCGCGGGCGCCGTCGCGGCAGTGGTCGCGGTGCCGGCGGCCGGCACGAGCCGGGGGATCGGCGTTCCGCCCGGCTATCACGTGCAGATGTTCGCGAGCGGCCTCTCGCAGCCGACGGCGATGGCGTACGGGCCGGACAACCGGATCTACGTCACGCAGACCGGCGGGACGGTCGTGCGCATCCGGCGCGGCGCCCGGCGGCCGGTCGTGCTCGCGCGCGGGCTACGAGTCCCGCTCGGGCTCGCGTGGCACGGGCGCACGCTGTTCGTGTCGGAGCAGGGGCGGCTCGAGCGCTTCACGCTGCGCGCCGGCCGGCTGGTGAGCCGGCACGTCGTCGTGAAGGGGCTGCCGTTCGGCGAGCACCAGCAGGACAGCGTCCTCTTCCACCACGGCCGCCTGTACTGGGGCAGCGGCTCGACCTGCGACGCCTGTCGCGAGCGCGACGCTCGCAGTGCGGCCGTCCTCTCCTTGCGGCCGGACGGCACCGACCTCCGCGTGGTCGCTCGCGGGTTGCGCAACCCGTACGGGCTCGCGTTCCAGCCGGGCATCGGCCGCCTCTACGCCTCGGTGAACGGCCAGGACGACCTTGACCGAGCGGGCGATCCGGAGCCGGCCGACATGGCGGTCTGGATCCGGCCCGGTGCGCACTACGGCTGGCCGCGCTGCTGGCCGAGCGCGCGGACGCTGCGCCTGGCCGGCAGCTGCGCCGGCGTGACGCGCCCCGCGGCGTACCTCGAGCCGCACTCGTCGGCGGACGGGCTCGCGTTCTGGCGCGGCGACCTCTACGTGGCCGAGTGGGGCCAGTACCTGAGCCACCGTTTCGGCCGGCGGATCGTGCGCGTGCAGCTGCGCCCGAACGGCACGGCACGGCGCGTCAGCGTCTTCGCCTCCGGCTTCGCCCACCCGCTGGCGCTGCTCGTCGACCGGCGCGGCGGGCTGCTGGTCGCCGACTGGGGCCGCGGGGTCGTCTACCGCATCCACGCGTAGGCCGCGAGGCCTACGTCAGGTCGTCGGTGCGGCGGGCAATGTCCGCCGGCACGCCTTCGTGCTTGCGCACGACGCGGTAGTCCCCGTGATCCTCGACGACGCTCTCCACGTCGGTGGCCTCGTGCCCGGGCCGGACGATGAAGAGCGTCGCGTCGCTGCGGACGTGCTCGTACTCCTCCGCCCGCACGTCGACCCGCTCGAAGCAGTCGCCGCGCTCGCACTCGCAGACGACGCTCATCGGCTCGGTGACGACGGCGAACCGGTCGCTCAGCTCGCGGACCTCCTCGTTCACCGTGCGGAACAGCGCCTCGTTCAGACCGACTCGCCGCGCTCGCTCGTCCATCAGTCTCCTCGCGGGTCGAGTGCCTCGGCGACCTCGGCCGCCGCGCCCACCTTCTGCACCACGACGTAGCCGTCTCGGCGCTCGACGACCTCGGCGTGGCCGTCCGCCGACCGCTCGTGTCCCGGGGCGACCGCGAACCGCTTGCCGTGATCGCGCACCTCCTCGTATTCGCCGCGGGTGAGGGAGAGCAGCGCGCGACACTCGGGGTCGGCGCACTCGCAGATGAAGGGGAGTGGGTCACGGGCGTCCAACCGCGCACCGGCGCGGTCGATCCGCTCGTTCGCCTCGCGGAAGATGGCGTCGTTGCGCGCGACCTGCTCGGCGTCCACCGTGGGGTGTTGCTCGCACGAGCCGGGCGCAAACATCGACGCGTAGTTGCCCGCACCTGCGCTCCGCGGCGACACGGATTCCCGGCTGCCGGCTGCGAGCGACGCTTCGGGCATGAGCCTCACCGCGAGCTCACGCTCGATTCCGGGCACGCTCCGCCAGGAGGTGGTGATCGGCGACGGCCACCGGCTGGTGACCGACGAGCCGGTGCGCATCGGCGGTGACGGGAGCGCGCCCGCTCCGCACGAGCTGCTGCCGGCTGCGCTGGCGGCGTGCATCTCGACGACCGTCGTGATGTACGCGCGCACGAAGGAGTGGCCGCTCGCGCGCGTCGAGGTCGACGTCGACTACGACCACAAGGCGACGCCGAGGCGGTTCGAGGTGGACGTACGGCTCGAGGGCGACCTCGACGAGGAGCAGGTGGCACGGCTCGAGCGCGTCGCGGAGTCGTGTCCGGTCCGGCGGGCGTTCGAGGCCGGCTTCGAGCTGGACGAGCACGTGCGCTTGCGGGGGGAACGTACGTTCGCTTAGATCGGCCTGGTGGCCGACGAGCCAACGATCCTCCACGCCGACGTCGACTCCTTCTTCGCCGCGGTCGAGCAGCGCGACCGGCCGGAGCTGCGCGGCAGGCCCGTGCTCGTCGGCGGCTGGGTCGTGCTGGCCGCGAGCTACGAGGCGAAGGCTCACGGCGTCTACACGCCCATGACCGTCGGCGTCGCCCGTCGCCTCTGCCCCGAGGCGGTCGTCGTCGAGCCGCGCATGTCCGCGTACGCCGAGGCGAGCCGCGACGTCTACCGCGTGTTCGAGGAGACGACGCCGCACGTCGAGGGGCTGTCGATCGACGAGGCGTTCCTCGACGTCCGCGGGCTGCGGCGCACCGCCGGCAGCGCGCGCGAGATCGCCGCCCGGCTTCGAGCCGACGTCCGCGCGCAGGTCGGACTCCCGATCACGGTCGGCATCGCGGGGACGAAGTTCCTCGCGAAGGTCGCGAGCGGCGTGGCGAAGCCGGACGGCCTGCTCCTCGTCCCGCCGGGGCGCGAGCTCGCGTTCCTGCACCCCCTTCCCGTCGAGCGGCTCTGGGGCGTCGGGCAGGTGACCGCGAGGAGGCTGCACGAGCTCGGGGTCACGACGGTCGGCGACGTCGCGGCGTTCGCCGAGCACGACCTCGTGTCCGTCCTCGGGCGTGCGTCCGGGCGGCACCTCTACGCGCTCGCGCGCAACCGCGACCCACGACCCGTGCGTCGGCGGACACACCGCGGGTCGATCGGCGCGCAGCGTGCGCTCGGCCGTTCGCCGAAGACGGCCGAGGACGTCGCCGCCGCGCTCGTCGGGCTGGTCGAGCGCGTCGCGCGGCGCATGCGGGTCGCCGGCCGCGCGGGTCGGACGGTCGTCCTGCGCCTGCGCTTCGACGACTTCTCCCGCGCCACGCGCTCGCACACGCTGCGGCAGCCGACGGCGAACACCGGCGTGATCCTCGCCACCGCGACGGCGCTGCTCGAGGACGCGACCCCGCTGATCGAGGAGCGAGGGATCACCCTCGTCGGCGTCGCGGTCGGCAACCTCGGCGACGGGACGGCCCTGCAGCTCGCGCTGCCGCTCGACCGCCGCCACAGCGACGCGCTCGACGCCGCCCTCGACGAGGTGTGGCAGCGCTTCGGCTCGCGCGCGGTCACGCGGGCCGTCCTGATCGGCAGGAGCCGAGGGGTCGAGCTGCCGCTCCTGCCCGACTAGCCGGCCGGCTGCCTGCAGTCAGTCGACCCGGCCGGCTAGCAGCAGCCGTCTGCGCAGCCCTTTCCGCGCCAGCTTTCGAGGCCCTCGTTCAGTGCGATCGCCGCGATGACGAGCGCGGCCGCAGGGTCTGCCCACCAGAGGCCGGCGGCGGCGTTGAGCACCAGGCCGGCGAGCAGGGCGATCGACATGTAGGCGCAGAGCTGCGTCTGCGAGGCCTCCTTGACCGTCGCGACCGAGCCCAGCTTGTGTCCGACCCCTCGCTTGACGCGCGCGAGCAACGGCATCGTCACCGTCGTGAAGACGGCCAGTCCGATCCCGACGCGGCTCGCCTCCGGGTGGTTGGAGCCGACCAGCGTCCGGATCGCCTCGACCGCGACGTAGGCGGCGAGCACGAAGAAGCTTCCGGCGATCAGCTGCTGCGCGCGGCGCTCGGCCGCCTGTGAGCCGACCCGGGCGCCGGTGAAGAGCCAGAGGACGACGAAGCCCGCGAGTGCCTCGATCAGCGAGTCCGCGCCGAAGCCGACCAGCGCGATCGAGCCGGCGGCGATCCCGGCGCCGATCGCGATCGCAAACTCGACGACGTGGTAGGCGATCCCGCCCCACGCGAGCAGGCGCGCCTGGCGCTCGAGCCGCTCGCGCTCCGGTGAGCGCCGCCGAAGCGGCCGAGTCGTGGTCAGCTGCATCGTCCGGTCGGCCATCCGAAGAGCATAGGTCTCGGCCTGTTCCGCATCTGCCCTCTCCGCCGCTCGGGCGGTCGGCGCGGTAGTGGCCGGATGCCGAACCGTTCATGATCGGCGAATGCCGCACATCATCCGGAAGCCGGGCATCCTCGGCGGGACGACGCTCGCGGTCTTCATGACGCTCGTTCACACGGTCAACGACGCGATGACCGCCATCCTGGGCGCGTTGCTCCCGACTCTCCAGGTGCGCTTCGACGCGGGCCCCACGACCCTCGCGCTGATGATCGCCGTGTTCTGGATCGCCTCTTCGGTGACCCAGCCGGTCTTCGGTGCGCTCGGCGAGGACGTCGGGCTGCGACTGATCGGATGCCTGGGCGTCCTGATGGCGTCGACGTTCCTGAGCCTGATCGGGGCCGCTTCCCAGCTCTGGCTCGTCTTCGTCCTGCTCGTGATCGGCGGCCTGGGGTCGGCTGCGCTGCACCCCGTCGGCACGACGATCGCCGGTTCGCAGGCGAGGAGCCCGGGTCTCGGCATCGGTCTCTTCACCGCCGGCGGCATGGTGGGGTTCGCGCTCGGGCCGATCGTCATCCTGTCCGTCGTCTCCAGGTACGGCAGCGACGCGACTGTCTGGCTCGCGATACCGGGGCTCGTTCTCGGCGTCGCCGTGGGCCTGCTCCTGCCTCAGTGGGAGCCCCACCCGTGCCGACCCCTGCGTCGCCTGTTCGACCTGCGCCTGGTGCGCGGCCCGCTCGGGGGGCTCGCTCTCGCGAGCATGTTCAGCGCGCTCGCGTTCGTCACCTTCTCCGGCTCCGTGCCGCTCTGGCTCGTGCACGAGCACGACTACGCGCCCGACGCGGCGATCATCGGCTGGACCTTGTCCGCGTTCGCCTTCGCCGGCGGCCTCGGCTCGCTCGCGGGCGGCTTCCTCGCACCCAGGTTGGGCGCGCTGATCACGATCGTCGGGGCGTTTCTGTTGACCCTCTGTCCCCTTCTGGCCGTGATCGCGACCGAGCCGGGTACGGCCGCCTACTTCGGCGCGATCGTGCTCGCGGGCATCCTCATCTTCGTGCCCGTTCCCGCCTTGGTGATCATCGCCCAGGAGTTCATCCCGGGCGCGCCGGCGACGGCAGCGGGAATGGTTCTCGGGCTCGGCTCGGCCCTGGCCGGGATCGGATACGTCGTCCTCGGGCGCATTCAGGAGACCGTCGGGCTGACGCACGGGATTCTGATCGGCTTCAGCATGGTCGTCCCCGCTGCGCTGATCACGCTCGTCGTACTCCTCCGGGGCGCGTCGGCTCGAGTCCAGGATTCAGCCGCTTGCTAGCTGGGCCGAGACGCCGGTCGGCGCAGAGCTCCACCGCCTGGCGAGCGAATCAGTAGTTACCCCCAACGGGTATGTGGAACGGGCCGGATGCTGCTCGGCCCGCCACGGCCGATCCTCCCGTAGCAGCTTCCAAGGAGGTGTGCCGTGCACTGGATGAATGGCTGGGACTGGGTCTGGATGAGCTTCATGATGACGTTCTGGCTGATCGTCCTCGGCGCGATCGTGTACGCGGCCGTCAGGCTCGCGCAGCGCCCGCCCCACAAGGACCACTAGCGCGTTGCTGGCGCTGGATTAGCTCGTGCTGGTCACCGCCAGCGCTGCTACGCACCGAGCATTGGCGCCTTTATACCCTCATGGGGTATCCTCATTCCGGAGGGCACCATGACCGAGACAGCCGGCACGAAGGACCTGAAGCTCGAGCTCGAGGGGATGCACTGCGCCTCCTGCGCTTCGCGCGTCGAGCACAAGCTGAACGAGCTCGACGGCGTCGACGCGACCGTCAACCTGATGACCGAGCAGGCGACGGTTCACTGCGACGACAACGTCTCGGTCGAGACGCTCGTGGGGGCGGTCGAGTCGGCGGGCTACGGCGCGCGTGTCGCGCCCGCGGCCGATCGGTACGGCGAGGCGGACGATCACGTCCGGCACGGCGGTCACCACCACGAGGACGAGCCGCTGAGGGCACTGACCCGGCGCCTCGTGCTCTCGCTCGCCTTGACCGTGCCGGTCGCGCTGCTGGCGATGGTGCCGCCGCTCCAGTTCTCGGGCTGGGAGTGGGTCGCGCTCGTGCTGGCGACGCCGGTCGTCTTCTACGGCGGACTCGGCTTCCACCGAGCCGCCCTCAAGAGCGCCCGCCACGGCGCCGCGACGATGGACACGCTGATCTCGCTCGGCACGCTCGCGGCCTGGAGCTGGTCGACGGTCGTCCTCGTCGGCTCGATCGCCGAGGACACCTACTTCGAGGTCGCCGCGGTGATCACCAGCTTGATCCTGCTCGGCCGTTTCCTCGAGGCCCGCGCCAAGGGCCGCTCCTCCGAGGCGATCCGCAAGCTGCTCGAGCTCGGCGCCAAGGACGCACGCGTGCTGCGCGACGGGGTCGAGACGCTGGTTCCGATCGCCGAGCTCGCGGTCGACGACCTGTTCGTGGTCCGGCCCGGCGAAAAGGTCGCAACCGATGGCGTCGTGGTCGAGGGCGAATCCGCGCTCGACCAGTCGATGCTGACCGGCGAGTCGCTTCCGGTTGAGGTCGCGCCTGGAAGCGAGGTCGCCGGAGCGACCGTCAACAGCTACGGCCGTCTGATCGTGCGGGCGACGAAGGTCGGGGCGGACACCGCGCTCGCGCAGATCGCGCGCCTGGTCGATGACGCCCAGTCTGGCAAGGCCCCGGTGCAGCGGCTGGCCGACCGCGTCTCGGCCGTCTTCGTGCCGGTCGTGATCGCGCTCTCCTTGGCCACGCTCGCAGGCTGGCTGCTCACCGGCCATTCCGTCGCGGCGAGCTTCACGGCGGCGGTCGCGGTGATGATCATCGCCTGCCCCTGCGCGCTCGGGCTCGCGACCCCGACCGCGCTGATGGTCGGCACCGGCCGCGGCGCCCAGCTCGGCATCCTGATCAAGGGCCCGGAGATTCTCGAGCAGACCCGCCGCGTCGGGACGATCGTGCTCGACAAGACCGGGACGATCACGGAAGGGCGGATGGAGCTCGCCGAGGTCGCGCTCCTGAACGGCGCCACGCGCGCTGACGTGCTGCGCCTGGCCGGCGCGGTCGAGGCCGCCTCCGAGCATCCGATCGCCCAGGCGATCGCGGCGACGGCGCGCGCCGAGCTCGGCGAGCTCCCTGCCGTCACGAGCTTTCGCAACATCCCCGGTACCGGCGTCGCCGGGACGGTCGAAGGACACGCGGTCGAGGTCGCGCGCGGCAACGGCGCGATCACCGCGTCCTGGGACGGTGTCGAGCGCGCCCGGCTGGTCGTGCGCGACACCGTCAAGCCGACCAGCGCCGCGGCGATCGCCGAGCTCGAAGGACTCGGCCTGACGCCCGTGCTGCTGACCGGCGACTCGCGCGCGACGGCCGAACAGGTTGCGGCCGAGGTCGGAATCGAGCGCGTGCTCGCGGAGGTCTACCCACAGGACAAGGTGGCGGAGGTGAAGCGCCTGCAGGAGGCAGGCGAGGTCGTGGCGATGGTCGGCGACGGCGTCAACGACGCTCCGGCGCTCGCCCAGGCGGACCTCGGGCTTGCGATCGGGACCGGCACCGACGTGGCGATCGAGGCATCCGACCTCACCCTCGTCTCCGGCGACCTCCGCGCAGCCGCCGACGCCATCCGGCTCGCGCGCAAGACCTTGCGCACGATCAGGGGCAACCTCTTCTGGGCGTTCGCGTACAACGTCGCCGCGATCCCGCTGGCGGTCGCCGGCCTCCTCAACCCGATCATCGCCGCGGCGGCCATGGCCGCCTCGAGCCTGTTCGTCGTCACCAACAGCCTGCGCCTGCGCCGCTTCTCGAGCGCACGCGAGAAGGGAGCCGGATGAGCGCGACCGCGGAGCACACGCACGGCTACACGAAGGACAAGCCGGCGCTCGTCAAGCGCCTGCACCGGATCGAGGGCCAGGTGCGCGGCATCGAGCGGATGGTCGAAGACGAGCGTTACTGCATCGACGTCCTCACCCAGATCGCGGCCGTCAACACGGCGCTCGAGTCGCTCGCGTTCAAGATTCTCGACGAGCACGTGCGCCACTGCGTCGCCGGCGCGCTGACATCGGGGGACGAGCAGGACGCCCAGGTGAAGACCGAGGAGCTACTGGAAGCCGT
The DNA here is from genome assembly GCA_035455605.1 of Gaiellaceae bacterium. GTDB lineage: Bacteria > Actinomycetota > Thermoleophilia > Gaiellales > Gaiellaceae > AC-32. Next base: position 14,006 of record DATIER010000255.1, on the reverse strand, counting down.
CCAGCGTTTCGCTCGCACGCGCTGACCGGTGGCGCACGCTCACGAAGAGCATCGCGCGTCCGCGTCCCTGAACCGCACCGCCTTCGCCGCCACCTGGCACTGCCTCACCGGCTGTGCGATCGGCGAGGTGCTCGGCCTGGTGATCGCGACCGCGCTCGGGTGGGGCAACGCCGCCTCGATCGCGATCGCCGTCGTGCTGGCGTTCTTCTTCGGCTACCTGCTGACCTTGCGGCCGCTCCTGCGCGGCGGCGTGCCGCTGAGGCGGGCCGCACGGGTGGCGCTCGCCGCCGACACCGTCTCGATCGCGGTGATGGAGATCGTCGACAACGGCTTCATCCTGCTCGTGCCCGGCGCGATGGCGGCAGGGCTCGGCGACTTCCTGTTCTGGTGGAGCCTGGGCGTAGGCCTCTTCATCGCCTTCTGGGTGGCGTTTCCGGTGAACCGGATGTTGATCGCGCGCGGCCGCGGGCACGCGGTCGTGCACGCGTACCACTAGCCGGTCGAGCCGGCGGACGATCGGCCGGCGCTTCCGGTCGCCCTGGCTCCATGGCGGACTCGTGCTCGATCATCTCGGCCAGATGGGTGCGGTCGTCCATCTTCTCCTTCCAGCCCATCTTGATCAGCCAGCGGTTGACGGGGTAGGCGGTGAAGAAGCCGAGGATCATCCCCACCTGCATCATCCACCAGTGCGCCGGGCTGTCGATCGGCAGCGGCGGCTGCCAGATCAGCTTCGCGGAGACGATCATCCAGGCGAAGAGCCCGAGCTGGAAGGCGATGATCGAGAGCGTGTCGGCACGGACCGCGAGCCACAGCCCCTCGAGCCTGCCGACGTTCTCGCGCATGGGCACGATCGTGAAGTACTGGAAGACGATCCCGAACACCCAGGCGAGCGGGAAGGCAAGGATGATCTCGGGCCAGACGGTGGCGCCGGCGATCATCCAGGGGCCGAGCGCGAAGACGATCCAGTCGCCCGCGATGTCGCCGAGCGTGCAGCCGGCGCCGCAGTGGGAGTCGGCGTTGGCGACATGCCAGCGCTGCAAGTGCGCATCGTCGGTCGACCGGCCGTCGCGTCGTAGCTGCTCCGGGTCGGCACCTTCGCGTCCGAGCCGTTCGGCTTCGCGGTGCATCACCTTCTGCGAGGACTTCCGGCCGTGCCGCAGGTAGGCCCAGACCCAGACCGGTCCTCAGTAGAGCGCGGTGATCGGGTGGACCAGATTCATGATCCACATCTGCTGCCGGTGACCGAGCAGCAGCTCGTCCGCGAGGATCACGAGTGCGCTCGCGAAGCCGAGCCCGAGAAAGACCCAGCCGACGAGCTCGGCCCAGTGAGGCGCCATGTGGCGATGGTTTACGTCGCTCGAGGAGGTGAAACCGCAGAGAGGAGGCGCCGAGGCGCCGCCTCATGCCCCCGGCAAGAATCGAACTTGCGCACGCGCTTTAGGAGAGCGCTGCTCTTCCACTGAGCTACGGGGGCTCGGAAGGAAGAGTACTGGGGGTGTCCGCCGCGCCTGTGGAATGGATTCGCGGGGGCGGAGTCGCGTGCCCCCGCGAATCTTCGAGGGAACCGGCTAGGAGGGAGAGCCGTTCGGGCGGGTGCCGAGCGTGACGGTCGTCGTGTGCTGCGAGCCGCCCCGCTGGTAGGTGACCTTGACCTGGTCGCCGGGCTTGTAGGTGTCGATCGTGGCGCTCAGGTCGTCGCCGGTCGCGATCTGGTGGTTGTCGAGGGCGGTGATCACGTCCCCGGTCTTGAGCCCGGCCTTCGCGGCGGGCGTCCCGGCGTTGACACCGGCGACCTTGGCGGTCGAGGCGTTGGCGTCGATCGAGATGCCGAGGTAGGCGTGGACGGCCTTGCCGCTCGAGATCAGCTGCGGGACGACCTTGCCGACGGTCGCCGAGGGGATCGCGAAGCCGATGCCGGCGTTGTCGCCCGACTCGCTCTTGATCTGGGAGTTGACCCCGACCACGTCCGCGTTCGAGTCGAGCAGCGGGCCGCCGGAGTTGCCGTGGTTGATGGCGGCGTCGGTCTGGATCGCGTTGGTGATGGTGAACTTCGTCTGGCTGTCGATCGCGCGGTGGAGCGCGCTGACGATGCCGCTCGTGACCGTCTCCTCGAGGCCGAACGGGCTGCCGATCGCGACGACGCCGTCACCGACTTGCAGGTCGGTCGAGCTGCCGACGTTGAGCGGGTGGAGCTGCGAGGACGGCGCGTCGACCTTGATCACCGCGAGGTCGGTGGTCTTGTCGGTTCCGACCAGATGCGCGGTGTACGTCTTGCCGTTCCAGAACTGCACCGAGATCGAGGTGGCTCCGTCGACGACGTGCTCGTTCGTGACGATGTGGCCCTGGCCGTCGTAAACCCAGCCGGAGCCCTCCGCCTGCGTCTGGCCGCTGCCGCCGAACGGCGTCTGCTGGCCGCCGCTGTTCGACTCGACGGTGATCTCGACGACGCCGCGGTAGGTCTTGCGGTAGATCTCGTTGACCGAGAGCGGCGACGAGGAGCTCGCCACCGGCTGCCCCTCGTGCACGGTGACCTGCTTGACGACGGTCTTGGTCCCCCCGTGCAGGGTCGCGTAGGCGACCGCCCCGCCGCCCACACCAACGCAGGCTGCTGCAAGGAGAGACGCGATGATGATTCGGTGTGGACGGCGGGTCATGTGGGGGAGGTTCCTTTCGGTCGCCTTCGGTTGACGCAGTCATGAGACCACGCGGCCCTAAGACGAACCTGAAACGGCAGTAAGAAATTCCTGAGAACGACGAAGCCCCGCGCGGGAGCGGGGCTTCGACTTCACGCACAAGGGTTAGGGGATCCCTTATTCGATGACGCCCGCACTAGATCACGCCGCCTTAAGACGAAGCTGAACGTCGGCTGAGAATTTCCTAAGAAGCGGCCGCTTGCAGGGTGTTCTCACGCAGATCTCAGCTTCGGGCGCAACAATGCGCACGTGAAGATCCTGGTGGTCGACGACGAACGTGCCGTCCGCGAGTCGCTGCGACGGGCGCTCGAGCTCGAGGGGTACGAGATCGAGCTGGCCGAGGACGGCGCGCAGGCGCTCGCGCGGCTGCACTCGGATGCGGAGCCGGACGCGATGGTGCTCGACGTGCTCATGCCGGGCGTCGACGGGCTGGAGGTCTCGCGCACGCTGCGTCGCGAGGGCAGCCGCCTGCCGATCCTGATGCTGACCGCGCGCACGCAGGTCGAGGACCGCGTCGAGGGCCTCGACGCCGGCGCCGACGACTACCTGACGAAGCCGTTCGCCCTCGAGGAGCTGCTCGCGCGCGTCCGCGCCCTGCTGCGGCGCACGAGCGAGGGCTCGGGCGAGCCGCTCCGGTTCGCCGACCTCACCCTGGATCCGCGCACGCGCGAGGTGACCCGGGACGGCGACAAGATCGAGCTGACGCGCACCGAGTTCTCGCTGCTCGAGCTGTTCATGCTCAACCCGCGCCAGGTGCTGACGCGATCGCTGATCTTCGAGCGGGTCTGGGGCTACGACTTCGGCTTCGCGTCGAACTCGCTCGACGTCTACATCGGGTACCTGCGCCGGAAGACCGAGACCGGCGGCAAGCCGCGCCTGATCCACACGGTCCGCGGCGTCGGCTACGCGCTGCGCGAGGAATGAGCCTTCGGACCCGGCTCGCGCTCGCCGCCGCGGCTGCGGTCGGGCTCGCCGTGCTCGCGGCCTCGGTGGTCGTGTACGTCGTCGTCCACCAGCAGTTGCGCAACGAGATCGACCACAGCCTCGAGACGCGGTTGACCGAGATCGCGAACGGGCCGTTCCGCATCTCCGTCGACGAGAACGGCTACCTGCGGATCCCGGGCCCGGGGCCGGGCGTCGAGAGCACCTACGTGCAGGCCGTGTTCGGCAGCGGCAACAACGTCGTCACCGAGCTGGAGTCGCCCGCGCTGCCGCCGAGCAACCGCGACCGGCGCGCGGCCGAGGCGGGCCACGGCCGGGCCTACTTCAGCGACAAGACGGTGCAGGGAACCAAGTACCGCGTGCTCACCCTGCCGAGCACGAGCACCGCCGGGCCGCTCGTGATCCAGGTCTTCCGCCCGCTGAAGGCGGTCGACCGCACGCTGCACCGCATCACGGTCTTCCTGTTCCTGATCGCAGCCGGCGGGATGGGTGTCGCGGCTGCGCTCGGGCTGCTCGTCTCACGCGCGGCGCTGACGCCCGTGCGGCGGCTGACGCACACGGCCGAGGCGGTGACCGAGACGCGTGACCTCTCGCAGCGGATCGAGCCCACCTCGACCGGCGACGACGAGCTGGGCCGGCTCGCCGGCAGCTTCAACACCATGCTCGCCGCGCTCGAGGCCTCGAGCCGGGCCCAGCGGCAGCTGGTCGCCGACGCGTCGCACGAGCTGCGCACGCCGCTCACGAGCCTGCGCACGAACATCGAGGTCCTCGCGCGCGGGAACAAGCTGGCGCCGGGCGACCGCGAGCGGCTGCTCGACGACGTGGTCGAGCAGATCGACGAGATGACGGCGCTGATCGGAGAGCTGATCGAGCTGGCGCGCGAGACGCGCCCGGACGCGATCGACGAGCCGGCGCGGGAGGTCCGGCTCGACGAGCTCGCCGCCGAGGCCGTCGAGCGCGCGCGCCGGAACCGCCCCGAGGTCGACTTCACGACCGACTTCGACGACTCGGTCGTGCACGGCACGCCGTCCCGGATCGAGCGGGCCGTCGCGAACCTGCTCGACAACGCGGCGAAGTGGAGCCCGCCCGGCGGCCCGGTCGAGGTGGCCGTGCGGGAGGGCGAGGTGTCGGTGCGCGACCACGGGCCCGGCATCGCCGACGAGGATTTGCCGTACGTCTTCGATCGCTTCTACCGCTCCCGCGACGCGCGCGGGATGCCGGGCTCGGGCCTCGGCCTCGCGATCGTGAAGCAGGTGGCCGAGTCGCACGGCGGGGCGGTCGTGGCCGAGCGGCCCGAGGACGGCGGGACGCTGATGCGGATGCGCCTCAACGGCGGGCCGCACTCTTAGCCTCTTCTCACGGCGGTCTCAGGGCGCGCTTAGGGACGAGTGGTTTGCTGGGCCCATGGACGCGAGCCCGACCCCTCCCCTGTCGCGGATCGCAGCAGCCCGCCGCCGGGCCGCCGGCGCCAAGCAGACCGCAGTCGCGGCGGCCGCGGCGGGCTTCATCGCGTTGCTCCTGCTCGCCCGGGTGAGCCACCCGGGCCACGCGAGCACGGCCGCGCCCGCCTCGACGCCGTCGACGAGCTCGCAGCAGCAGGAGGACGACGGCAGCGGCTTCGACCTCGGCCCGGGCACGCTCGGCCAGAGCGGCGGCTCGTCGGGTGGCGGCGCCCAGACCGGAGTCTCGTGACCGCCGTCTGGTACGCGGCCCGCGCGGGCGGCTTCACCGCGTACCTGCTCCTGAGCGCCTCGGTCTGCCTCGGCCTGCTGATGTCGGGCAAGGCACGACTCGACCGCTGGCCGAAGTTCGCGCTCGAGGACGTTCACCGCTTCGTCGGCGTCCTCGCCGGCGTCTTCGTCGTCGTCCACGGCGGCGCGCTGCTGCTCGACAGCTTCGTGCCGTTCTCGCTCTCGCAGGAGCTCGTTCCCGGCGCGTCGAGCTACCGCCCGCTCGCCGTCGGGCTCGGCGTCGTCGGCGCGGAGCTGCTCGCGGCGCTCGCGATCTCGAATCGCTATCGGCGGCGCATCCCGCACGGTGCCTGGCGGCGCCTGCACATGCTCAACTTCGCCGTCTGGGCGCTGGCGCTCGTCCACGGCCTGACGGCGGGCACCGACGCGACCACGACCTGGGCGCTGGCGCTCTACGCCGGCTCCGCGTGGGTCGTGCTCACCCTCTTCATCCACCGGGTTTCCCTCAGCTTGGAGTCGATGCAGGCTCCGGAAAGGAGCACGTGATGGCAGTCAGACGAAAGGTCGTCGCGGCCGGCGTGGCCGCACTCGCAGTCGGCGGAACCGGCGCCGGGATCGCGGCGACGAAGATGGCGCACTCCCCGAGCGCGGAGAACGCGGCGATCGTCGACGCGACCGCGAAGAACCTCGGCATCGCGCCGAGCAAGCTGACGGCCGCGCTCAAGAAGGCGCTGGAGGACCGCGTCGACGCCGCCGTCGCGTCCGGACGGCTGACGAAGCAGCAGGGCGACGAGCTGAAGCAGCGCATCGAGTCCGGCGACGTCCCGTTCTTCGCAGGGCCGGGCCCGGGCTTCGGGCACCGCCTCGGCGGCATGGGCGTCTTCCACCGCGGCCTCAACGCGGCCGCGAGCTACCTCGGCCTGACCGAGGCGCAGCTGGAGCGCAAGCTCGAAAGCGGCAAGACCCTCGCGCAGGTCGCCAAGGACCAGGGCAAGTCGGTCGACGGGCTCGAGAACGCACTCGTCAAGGACGCGCAGGACAAGCTCGGCCAGGCGGTCAAGGACGGTCGCCTGACGAAGGCGCAGGAGGAGCAGCTGCTGTCCGAGCTGAAGCAGCACGTCACCGACCTCGTCAACGGCAAGCTGCCCGACTGGCCGCGCTTCGAGCTCCACCGCGGCTTCGGCCCCGACCGGCAGGGCCCGCCGCCGGCGTTCTTCGACTCGGCCGCCTGACCCTTCGAGCGCGCACGCGCCCGGTACGCTGGGCGCGTGCGCGAGCTCGCGGAGACCATCGAGCGCTGGCGGGCGCGAGGCGACCGCGTCGCGCTCGCGACCGTCGTGGCGACCCGGCGCTCGGCGCCGCGGCCCGTCGGCGCGAAGCTGGCGGTGTCGGAGCGGGGCGAGCTCTTCGGATCGGTCTCGGGCGGCTGCGTCGAGAGCGACGTCGCGCTCGCCGCCGGCGAGGTGATCGCGGACGGCACACCGCGGCTGCTCAGCTACGGGATCGAGGACGAGCTCGCCTGGTCGGTCGGCCTGCCGTGCGGGGGCGAGATCGACGTCTTCGTCGAGCCCTTCGACGGCGAGCTGCCCGGCGAGGGCGTGACGCTCACGGTGCTCGAAGGCGAACGGGCGGGCGAGCGCGTCGAGGCAGACGTGCCGCCGGGCCCCTCCCGCGTGCTGGAGCTCGACGGCGTGCGCGTCTTCGCCGAGGTGCTGGAGCCGCCGCCGCGGCTGCTCGTCGTCGGCGCGACCGACACGGCCGAGGAGCTCTGCCGCGCCGCGAAGGCCCTCGGCTGGCGCACGGCGGTGCTCGACCCGCGGCCGGCGCTCGTGACGCGCGAGCGGCTGCCGAGCCCGGACGAGCTGACGGTCGCGTGGCCGGACGAGCTCGAGGCCGCCCCCGATACCGCCGTCGTCGTCCTGACGCACGAGGAGCGGCTCGACGTGCCCGCGCTGACGAAGGCGCTCGCCGGCGACCCGTTCTACGTCGGCGCGATCGGCTCGCGGCGCACGCAGGAGAAGCGGCGCGAGCGGCTGCTCGAGGCCGGGCTCGACGAGGAGCAGCTCGAGCGGCTGGCCGGCCCTGCCGGCCTCGACCTCGGTGCGCACACGCCGGCCGAGACGGCCGTCTCGATCCTCGCCGAGGTGCTCGCGGTCCGCGCCGGGCGCGACGGCGGCCGCCTCGCCGCCCGCAGCGGGCCGATTCACGCGCGCGCCTGAGTGACGGCGGTCCTGCTGGCATGCGCCTCGGCGGCGCTGTTCGGCGCGATGTCCGTCGCGATCCGGCTCGCGCTGCGCGACGTCAGCGACGCGGAGCTCGGCTCGTTCGCGATGTCGTCGCTCGCGTTGGTGCTGACCGCCGCGCTCGGGCTCGCGGTCAGCCGCGGCGCGGGCCTACGCGACGCGTGGCCCTTCCTCGTCGCCGGCGCGATCGCCCCCGGCATCTCGCAGGTCCTGTTCGTCCGCGCCGTGCGCGACGCTGGAGCCGCGCGCACCTCCGTCCTGATGGGGACGGCGCCGCTCGTCGCCGTCGCGATCGCGCTCACGATCCTCGGCGAGCCGATCAGCGCCGGGTTGATCGCCGGCGGCCTGCTGATCGTCTCCGGCGGGATCGCCCTGGCGAACGAGCGCGTGCGGCCCGAGGACTTCCGTCGGCTCGGGGTCATCTTCGCGGTCTCGGCGACCGCGCTCTTCGCCGTGCGCGACAACGTCGTGCGCGCGCTCTCGAAGGGCAGCGACGTGCCGCCGCTCGTCGCCGTCCCGACGTCGCTCCTCGCCGCCGTGGCGGCCGTCGCGCTCTACCTCGCGGTCACACGCCGCGGCGCCTGGCTTCACGGCTACGGCGCCGCCGCGCGCACGTTCGCCCCGGCCGCGCTCATCTTTGGGCTCTCGTACGCGCTGCTCTTCGAGGCCTATTACCACGGGCGGGTGAGCGTGGTGGCCCCGCTCGTGGCGACGGAGTCGCTGTGGGGCGTGGCCTTCGCGGCGCTGTTCCTGCGGCGGAGCGAGCTGGTCGGCCGGCGGCTCGTCGCGGGAGCGGCGCTGATCGTCGCCGGCGGCGTGCTGATCGGGCTGTCGCGATAATCCAGGCGTGGGCTGGCTGAGCGAGCTCGTCGAGGAGCGCGGCGCCCAGGCGCTCGACCTCCACGCGCAGGCGATCAACCCGCAGTTCGTGAAGCTGCTGCGGACGATCGGCTTCGACCGCCGCTGGGCACGGGCGGAAGGCGCGCACCTGTGGGACGCCGACGGCGACCGCTACCTCGACGTGCTCGGCGGCTTCGGGATGTTCAACGTCGGCCGCAACAACCCACGCGTGCGCGAGGCGCTCGTCGAGGCGCTGGAGCTGGAGCGGCCGGGCTCGACGCAGCTCGGCGTCGACGTGCTGCCCGCGCTGCTGGCGCAGGAGCTGCTCCGGCGCGCGCCGGGGTCGCTCGGCAAGGTGCTGTTCACGAGCTCGGGCACGGAGGCGGTCGAGGCGGCGCTCAAGCTCGGCCGTGCCGCCGCGGGGCGCTCACGCGTGCTCTCGGCCGAGCACGCCTTCCACGGCCTCACGCTGGGCTCGCTGTCGGCGAACGACGGCGCGGAGTTCACCTCGCGCTTCGGGCCGCTCCTGCCCGGGTTCGAGCGCGTGCCGTGGAACGACCTCGAGGCCCTGGAGCGGGAGCTTGCGCGCGAGGACGTCGCGCTCTTCATCGTCGAGCCGGTGCAGGGCAAGGGCGTCAACCTCCCGGCCGAGGGCTACCTCGCCGGGGCGCAGGAGCTCTGCCGCCGCCACGGGACGCTCTTCTGCGTCGACGAGGTGCAGACCGGCCTCGGCCGCACCGGCCGCCTGTTCGCGCTCGAGCACTGGGGGCTCGAGCCCGACCTCGTCACGGTCGCGAAGTCCCTCTCGGGCGGTTACGTCCCGGTCGGTGCGCTGCTGATGAGCGACGCCGTCTACGACGCGATCTTCGATTCGCTGCCGAACGCGGTCAGCCACGGCTCGACGTTCGCGCCGAACGACCTGGCGATGGTCGCCGGCCTCGCGACGCTGCGGGAGCTCGACGAGCGCGGCCTGGTCGGGCACGGCGCTCGCCTCGGGGCCGAGCTGCTCGAGCGGACGCGCCCGCTCGCCGAGCGGTCGGCGGTCGTGCGCGAGGTGCGCGGCCTGGGGCTGATGTGGGCGATCGAGTTCGAGGAGCCGGAGGGCGGATCCCGGACGTGGCGGATGCTCGAGCGGATCCAACCGGCGCTCTTCGCCCAGCTCGTCGTGGTGCCGCTCTTCCGCGACCACCGGATCCTCAGCCAGGTCGCCGGCCACGGCCTGAACGTGCTGAAGGCGCTGCCGCCGCTCGTCGTCACGGAGGAGGACCTCGACTGGTTCGTCGCCGCGCTCGAGGAGACCGTCACGCAGGCCGAGAAGATGCCGCGGGCGCTCGTCCGCTTCGGCCTGCAGGCCGCCCGAGCAGGCACGCCGCGCCGGCGCCTGGCCCGCGCCTGAGCCGTCCGTAGTTCCGAGCACCCCGCCTGCGCGCTATCCCGGAAGCCGCGGCGCGTGGCGCGTCGTAGCGTGGACGCCATGGAAGCCACCGGCCTCCACCTTCCGCACGTCCACCTCGCGCCGCGGCGCGAGGCGCATCCCGACAGCTGGGCGACGCAGCTGCGCTGGTACGCGCTCGCGGCCGTCGTCGGCTTCGCGGTCCCGCTCGTCGGCTCGAGCATCCTCGGCCTCCAGCACGACCTCTACCTCGCCGTCTACTTCGCCGCCGTGGGTGCGCTGCTCTGGGCGTATGCCGCAGCGACGCGGCTCGACGTCCGCGCGGTAGCGCTCCGGAACTGGAAGCTCGGCGTCGTCCTCGGCATCGTCGTCGGAGCGCTGCTCGTCCGGAACGTGCTCTCGGAGCAGGCGACGCCGCACCCGAGCGGCGCCTACTACTGGTTCGAGCTCGTCTGGCGAGGCGGCGTCTACGGCGCCGTCGACGCGCTGCTCCTGACGGTGCTCCCGTGCCTCGTCGTCCACCGGTCGCTGGGCGGGCGCCTGCCGTCGTGGCGACTCCGGCTCGAGTACGTCGGCGCGGCGCTGGCCCTGGTCGTGACGCTGACGGCGATCTACCACCTCGGCTACTCGCAGTACCGGCAGGACGGCGTGCGCGCGCCGGAGACGGGCAACGTGATCATCTCGCTGCCGATGCTGCTGAGCGCCAACCCGATCGGATCCGTCGCCGACCACATGGCCATGCACATCTCAGCCGTCCGCCACGAGTACGAGACCGAGGTGCGGCTCCCGCCGCCGACGAAGGCCCGCTAGCCGGCGTCGTCGGTCGGCCCGGCGTCCTGCTCGTCCCAGATCGACTGCCAGCGCGTGCCGGGCTCGAGCACGACCGGCCGGCCCGGCTCGACCAGCTCGTAGTAGACGACGGTCAGCGCGTGCGCCGCGTACGGCGCCGTCAGTGCCGAGGCGGTCGTCACGGCGAGCCACCAGCCGAACGCTCCGGAGCCGGCGGCGGCGAGGCCGAACGGGACCTGGACGAGCGCCGTGAGCACGCCGACGGCGAACAAGACCTTGAAGACGTTCCGGCCGTTGCCGCGGACGATCTCGCGGGACCGTGACAGCGCGTCGCGGGCGGTGCCGGGCTCCAGCATCGCCACGGGCACGGCCAGCGCCCAGCGCGTCATCAGCACGAGCCCGGGCACGACGAGGAGGAGGAGCCCGAAGCCCACGCCGAGCCCGGTGAGGAGCGAGACGGCGAGGAGCCTCCAGAGGCGGCTCCCCGCGCGCGCGAGCACGTCGCCGAGCGAGGCGTCGGCGCTTCCGTCGGAGTGCAGGCCGCGGACGACCTCGACCAGCCCGCCCTGGAGCAGGGCGATCCCGGCCACGCCCAAGACGAGGGCCAGCAGCGAGACGAGCACGCCGGTGCGGCCGAAGGTCGCGAGCGCCTGGAGGAAGTGGAGCGCCCCGAGCACGAGCGCGCCGAGCAGCACCGAGCGGCCGAACAGGCGCCTGTAGAGCGCCCAGGCCTGCTTCAGGACGGCGTTGGCGTCGAGCTCGGCCGGCCGCGTCGGCCGGGTGACGGCGACCTCGCTCATCGCGGCGCTAGCGCACGCGGTAGCGGCTGCACGCGAGCGCGTGGTTGCCGGCGCGGTCCCACGCCTTGACGCAGGCGAGGTAGGTGCCGGTCGGGAGGAACCGCGGCAGCGCGGAGCGCGTGTAGAAGGTGTAGGTCGGGCCCCACGTGGTGGTCGTCCAGCCGAAGGTGCCGCGGTACATCACGTGGCTGCGGTAGGCGAGCGTGACGCTGAGGCGCACGGAGCCGCGGTCGTCGGCGACCCGGACGTGCACGAAGGCGTGCTGCCCGCGGCGGGCCGAGCCGGCGGCGACCTTCACGCGCGGCTTGACGTGATCGGGCTGGCACGCGTCGCCCTTGCCGTCGTGGTTCGAGTCGCGCTGGTCGGGGTTCGAGCGGAGCGGGCAGTTGTCCTTCGAGTCGGGCACGCCGTCGTGGTCGGTGTCCCGCGGCGGCAGCGCCGTGAAGCGGAACGTCTGGCTGTACGCGATCCCGCCCGAGGTCGTCAGGCCGACGCGCCAGTACCACACGCTCGCCAGCTGCGAGTACGCGGAGTGCGGCTGGATCGACGTCCAGCAGTTCACGTCGGCGGCCGCGCAGTAGTGGGTGTCGACGGTGACGTTCTGGGTGAACGCCGGGTCGGTCGCGGTCTCGAAGCGGACGATCGTGTTCTCCGGCTGCGCCCAGTCGACGTGCCAGCTGAAGGTCGGGTACGTGCCGACGGCGCTCTCGACCGTCGAGCCGTTCGCGGGCGTGAGCAGCGTGATCGTGGGAGAACCGGCGGCGCTCGACGCGGGAGCGACGATCAGCAGCGCGCAGAGCGCGAGAGCGGCGAGGGCGGCTCGGGCCACGACTCGATCGTCGGGCGATGCACCCGCTGCGTCGATGCCCCGATCGAGTGATCCGTCAGAGGTCGGCGACGTCCGCGTGGCGCTCGGCGATGCAGCTCTGCGCCCACTGCTCGGCGGCCTCGACCAGGCGGCCGCAGAGCCGGTCGAGCTCGTGGCCGTCCTCCGGCAGCTGGTCGGGCGCAACCTCGACGCGGACGAGGTTCAGCGACGCCTCGCTGTGCTCGGCGATCTCGTGCCGCTCCTCGGCCACGATCGCCACCTCGCCGACCTTCGGCAGCAGCACCCTGGCCAGGTCGTCGATCTCGGCCGGTGTCGCGGCGCGGCCGGCGAAGACGCCGAAGTTCACGCGCACCTCGACGGCCGGCGGCTCGATCTCGCGCACGCAGAAGGCAAGCTCAGGCTCGACCCTCATCTCGCGGACCCTATTGCCGCGCCCGCCGGAACCTAACCCTCGAGCCTCACGAGCCTACGACTCGTGAGGCTCCCAGCGGAACGCCTTCAGCGCGACGACCACGCCGAGCGCGCCCCAGGCTGCGACCACGGCGACGTTCGTGCCCTGTGACCAGATCGTGTCGCCGTGCAGCATCACGTTGCGCGTGAGGCGCAGGAAGTAGGTCAGCGGCAGCACGTCCGCGATCGCGCGCAGCACCTGCGGAAAGTGGTGCGGCGAGAAGAACGCCCCCGCCAGGAACGCCGCCGGCAGGTAGATCGCGTTCACGACCGCCGAGGCGCCCTCGGCGCTCCGGATCAGCGCGGTGATGCCGATCCCGAGGCCGCAGAAGGCGGTTGCGCCGAGCAGCAGCGCGAGCACGAGCGAGCCCAGCCGGTCCGGCACCGGGATCCCGAACAGCACGCGGCCGAGCACGATCAGGCAGACCACCTCGACCGCGAACGCCGCGAGGAACGCGCACAGGAGCGCGGCGACGTACGACTGTGCGGGCAGCGGCGTCGCGCGCAGGCGCTTCAGGATCCCGTTCTCGCGTCGGATCACGACCACGATCGCGAGGCCGGCGAAGGCGATCGAGATCGCGCCGTAGCCGATCATCCCGGCCAGCAGGAAGTGCGAGCCCTTGACCCCGTCGACCGTGTCGCTGCCGTAGGTCGAGCCGAGCAGGACGAAGAAGACCATCGGCAGCAGGAAGGTGAAGAACGCGAGCTCGCGGCTGCGCGTGTAGAGCAGCAGCTCGCCCTTCAGCTCGTGCCAGAAGAGCCTCACTCGTCCGACTCCTCGGTCAGCGAGAGGTAGACCTCCTCGAGGCTCGGCCGACGCACCTGCAGGCCCTCGAGCTCGCGCTGCTCGGCGAGCGCCCTCGCCGTCAGGTCGTGCAGCACGCGCGTCGGCTCGTCGGTCTCGAGCACGACCTCGTGGCCGTTCTCGCGGTAGCGGATCTCGGTCGCCGGCACCGCGCCCGTGAGCTCCGCCGGCGTGCCGGAGGCGACGATGCGTCCCTGCGCCAGCACGGCGACGCGGTCGGCCAGCTGCTCGGCCTCGTCGAGGTAGTGCGTCGTCAGCAGGATCGTCTTGCCGAGGCCGCGGAGCCCGCGGATCGTGTCCCAGGCCTGCCGGCGCGCCCGGGGGTCGAAGCCGGTCGTGGGCTCGTCGAGGAAGATCAGCTCCGGGTCGCCGACCAGCGCGAGCCCGAGATCGAGCCGCCGCCGCTGCCCGCCCGAGAGGCGCCGCACGCGCTCGGCCCGCTTCTCCTGCAGGCCGACGAGCTCGACCACCTCGTCCACGGGCCGCGGCTCGCGGTAGTAGCCGGCGAAGAGCCGCAGCATCTCGGTCACC
>DATIER010000254.1:0-20394 GCA_035455605.1 Gaiellaceae bacterium | reverse complement strand
GCTTCGAGTCGGTAGAAGACGGGCGCCATGTTCACGTAGGAGATGCGGCCGAGCCGGATCATCGCGCGACCCACTCGAAGAACGAGACGAGGTTCCCGTCGGCGTCGAGCGTCGCGAACTCGCGGGAGCCGAAGTCCGTCTTGGTCACGCCGTCGCGCGAGACCGGGTGGAGCACGTCGCGGGCGCGCACCTGCGCGCCGTCCCGCTCGAGCACGACGAAGCCTTCGTCGTGGTGCAGTATCCGGAAGCCGAGCCGGTCGCGGTAGAAGACCGCCGCGGCCGCCGTGTCGCGAACGGGCAGCGCCGGGATCGTGCGGCCGAGCGTCGCCATCACGACTCCCGGTCGACGACGGCGTCGGCGAGAGCGTCGAGCTCGTCGCGACGCAGGTGGCCGTCGAGGCACGCGCGCGCGCGGCGGGCGTAGTCGAGCGCGACCTCGCGCGACGACTCGAGCGCGCCGGTCTCGGCGACGCGGACGAGCGCACCGTTCAGCGGCCCGCCGGCGAGGGCGTCCCGCACCGACGCGTCCTCGCGCGCGGCCAGGATCAGCGGCAACGTCGGCGTCCCCTCGCGCAGATCGGTGCCGGCGATCTTGCCGGTCTCGATCGTCTCGCCCGAGCAGTCGAGGATGTCGTCCGCGATCTGGAACGCGATCCCGAGCGCGAGCCCGAACTCGCCGAGGCCGCGGTCGCCGCCGCTGCCGAGCAGGCACGCCGCCTCGAACAGCTTCCCCGTCTTGAGCCCGCAGCGCTCGAGGTACGACTCGACGCTCGTGTCGGGGTCGTGCGTCTGCGCGCGCTGCAGCGCCTCGCCGCGCGCGAGCGCGAGCGTCGCGTCGGCCAGGCAGCGCACCGCCGCGGCGTCGCCCGTCGCGGCGAGCTCGGCGAACGCGCGCGCGAAGAGGTAGTCGCCGGCCGCGCGCGCCGCCCGCGGCCCGTGGCTCGCCCACGCAGCCTCACGGCCGCGGCGGTAGTGCGCGCGGTCGATCAGGTCGTCGTGGACGAGGGTCGCCATGTGCACGAGCTCGACGGCCGCCCCGGCGGCGAGCGGCTCCTCGCCCGGCCGGGCCGCGAGGAAGACGAGCAGCGGCCGCAGGCGCTTGCCGCCGGCCGCGAGCGCCTCGCCGCCGACCTCGGCGACGAGCCCCGGATACTCGTCGACGGCCGCGGCCAGCCGCACCTCGAGGTCGCCCAGGTACGCGTCCAGCCCGGGCGTCTCACGAATCGTGGCGAGGCTCATCCCGCCCTCCCGATGTGGAGCGCGACGATCCCTCCGGCAAAGGTGCGCCAGCGGACGTCCTCGAACCCGCCCGCGCGCAGCAGGCCTGCCAGCTCGTCCGGTCCCGGGAAGCGGCGCACGCTGGCGGGAAGGTACGTGTAGGCCGACCCGCCGGGCAGCAGCCTTCCGAGCGCCGGGACGAGGCCGTCGAACCAGAGCCGGTAGAAGGGCGCCAGCAGCCCGCTCGGCCTCGTGATCTCGAGGATCGCGACGCGACCGCCGGACCGGAGCACCCGCCGCAGCTCCGCGAGGCCGCGCTCGAGGTCGTCGAGGTTGCGGACGCCGAAGCCGACGGTCGCCGCGTCGAACGAGCCGTCGGAGAACGGCAGCGCGAGCGCGTCGCCCTGCACCCACTCGAGCTCCGGCGCCTTTCGCCGCGCCCGCTCGAGCATTCGCTCCGAGAAGTCGACGCCCGTGACCCGCCCGCCGGCGCGAGCCGCGGCGACCGCGAGGTCGCCGGTGCCGCAGCAGGCGTCGAGCACGCGGTCGCCCGGCTGCACGACCGCGTTCACGGCCGCGCGGCGCCAGCGCTGGTCGAGGCCGGCCGTCATCGTGCGGTTCATCGCGTCGTAGACGGGCGAGATCCGGTCGAACATCGACCGCACCGCCTCGGGCGCGAGCCTGCCGGACTCGACGCTCACGAATCGTCGCCCCAGCGGCGCGCCAGCTGGTGCTCGAGCCCGAGCTGGTCGAGGCAGCGCGCGACGACGAAGTCGACCAGGTCGTTCACCGACCAAAGGCGGTCGCTTGCGACGCCGCTAAGAGGACGTGCCGGGTCTGCCGGTGCGTCCGTTCTTGACACGTGGTAGAAGCCCGGCGCGAGGAAGAGGACGACCGCGCCGGCCTGCCGCACCCGCAGCATGTTCTCGAGGTGGATCGTCGAGAGCGGCGTCTCGCGCGGGCAGAGGACGAGCTTGCGGCCCTCCTTCAGCGCGACGCTCGCGGCCCGCTGGATCAGGTTCGACATCGCGCCGGAGGCGATCGTCCCGAGCGTCCCCATCGAGCAGGGGCAGACGACGTAGCCGTCCACCTTGGCCGACCCGCTCGCGTAGGGCGCGTGCCAGTCGCGCTCGTCGTAGAGGGTGACGGCGCCGCGGACGGGCTCGGTCAGCCGCGCGAGCGTCTCGTCGGCGGAGAGCCGCGCGTCGCCGTAGAGCTCGGTCGCGACGACCTCGATCCCGGCGCGCGAGGCGCAGAGCCCGATCTCTGCCCCGGCCGCGGACAGCGCCTCGAGCAGGCGCGCCGCATAGGGCGCTCCCGACGCGCCGGTGATCCCGAGGAAGACGCGCACGGCGCCTACCCTAGCCCGAGGCCTTGGACGCCTCGAGGAAGGTGGCTAGGGCGCGAAGGTTGTCCTCGCCGAGCGCGGCGAAGGGCGGCATCGGCGAGCCGGGGTTGACGCAGCTCGGGCACTTGAGATGGTCGATCTGGAACTGGATGCCCTTGTTCTTCGCGCCCTCGGCCGAGAGGTTCGGCGCGCCCAGGTTGGACGAGCCCGTGCCGAGGTACGTGTGGCAGTTGGTGCACCCGGACTCGGCGAACAGGTTCGCGCCCTTCAACGCCAGCTGGTTGTTCGCGAAGCCCTGCTTCTTCGCCCAGCTCGGGATCGCCGCCTTGACCTCGGAGGCGATCGCCTCCTGCGCCGTCGCCCCCTTGTAGGTGAGGACGCCCATCGAGACGACCGTCAGCGCGGCCGCGACGATCGCCACCGGCCGCCGTGAGAGCCGCCGCTCGGTGCGCAGGTCGACGAACGGGAGGATGAGCAGCAGGATCAGGCAGATCGTGGGAATCCCGACCGTGGCCAGGATCACCGACTCCGGCCACTTGAAGATCCGGAGCAGGTAGAAGAGGAAGTAGAAGTACCAGTCGGGGCGAGGGACGAAGTTTCGGGTGCCGGGGTCGGCCGGGTCGCCGATCAGCGAGCCGAGGATGGTCGTCTCCTTCCAGATGATCGCCAGCCCCACGATCACGCAGACCACGACCAGGCTCATGACCGTGTCGTGGAACATCGCGTACGGGTAGAACGGCTTGCCGCGCTCCTTGACGTCCTGCTTGTAGCGCTGGAACTGCGCGCGCCGCTCGTCGACGGTGCTCACTCGCTCGGCCTCCTGCGGACGCCGGCCGCGCGCGGGGCGGGCTGGACGAGGCCGGAGCGCGCCGGCGGCGGCTCGGGCTCCGGCTCGCGGCCGGCGGCCTCCTTCGACCACGGCGGCGAGCTGACGCCGAGGCGCACGACGAGGTAGAGGTGCAGCCCGATCAGCCCGATCAGCGCGCCGGGCACGAGCAGCATGTGCAGCGAGTAGAAGCGGGCGAGCGTGTCGGGCCCGATCTCGGCGCCCCCTCGTAAGATCGTCGCCAGGAACGGCCCGACGAACGGCGCCGTCCCGTTGATGTTGATCGCGACGACGGTCGCCCAGTACGCGGTCTGGTCGAACGGCAGCAGGTAGCCCGTCAGGCCCTCGAACAGGCCGGTCGCGAGCAGGAGGACGCCCACGATCCAGTTCAGCTCGCGCGGGTACTTGTACGCGCCGAACAGGAACACGCGGCCCATGTGCATGAACATCAGGATGATGAAGACGCTCGCGCCCCAGCGGTGCATGCCGCGGACGAGCCAGCCGCCCCAGACGTCGTGCGTGATGTGGTTGACGGAGGCGTGCGCCGAGTTGACGTCGGGCTTGTAGTACATGGCCAGGATCACGCCGGTCACCAGCTGGACGAGGAACGCCGTCAGCGTGGCCGAGCCGAGCGTGTGCCACCAGCCCGTGTCGCTGGGGACCTTGCGGAAGAGGAAGTAGCGGAGGCCGCCGATCAGCCCGGAGCGCTCCTCCAGCCAGTCGAGCGGGTAGGTGGCCGCGGTCTCGAGCTTGCTCCGGCTCCTGGTCGTCGTCGCCATCAGTGGGGCGGCTGCACGGGATAGAACCACTGCTCGGGTCCGTCCACGTGCTGGCCCGGCCCGGCGAGGTCGTACGTGTGGATCTTGGCGGTCGCGCCGGAGCCGTCGACCTTGGAGACCGAGTACATGTTGCCGAGGACGAGGCGGCCGTTCACGATCGAGAACTCGAAGCGGTTGAGCGCCCGGACGGGCGGGCCCGCGATCCGGTTCCCCTCCTGGTCGTAGGCGCCGCCGTGGCACGGACAGATGAAGCCGGCGGCGGGCAGGGCCGGCGTCACGTCGACCTCGCCGCCGGCGCTCTTGACGGTCTTCGACTGCTTGTCGAAGACCGGGCCGCCGGCCTGCACCGGGCAGCCGAGGTGGACGCAGCGGTTCGAGATGCACGTGAAGCTGGGCTTGCCGTTCGTCGAGCCGTTGTTGCGGATGAACGCGGTCATGTGCGAGATCAGCCCCTGCTTCGCGTCCCGCGGGAAGGTGGTGACGTAGTACTGACCCTCCTTGAAGTTCGAGACGGGCCCGAGGTCGATCGGCTTCGACTTCTGCTTCACGAACCCCGGCACGAGCGCGGCGCCGAGCGCCGGCAGCGTCACGATCGCCCCGATCAGCGCGCCGATCCCGAGGGTCGCGCCCTCGAGGAACTTGCTCCGCGGGAAGCGCTCACCCGGCTCCGGCTCCGGCATCGCCGCCTCGCCGACGTGCGCGGGGATCGGCGGCGCGCCGTCGACCGCGGGCGCCTCGGCCGGAGGCGGCCCGGCGACCTGCGGCCTCCCGGTCGCGACCTCGCGCACCCAGAGGAAGCCGAAGATCAGCGCCAGCGCGGCGCCGACGGCGGCGACCCACCAGCTGACGACCAGGCCGACGAGGACGCAGACGATGCCGACGGCAAAGCCGACCGGCCAGATGCTCGGCGCTGGCAGCTGTGGTCGGTCGTCCCCCGGGCGTTCTTCCAAGCGTCTCCTTTACGTTGAGCCGGCTGGATTCAATCGTTGCAGGTTCGGCCCGTCAACGACGTAACAGTTGGCGCAACGACCCCTGTCGGCGGCCGTTCGGCTCGGGCGCGGCGCCGAGCCCGTACTCGCTCCAGCGCTCGTCGACCAGCCGCTTGACCTCGTCGCTCATCTCGATCTCCGGCGGCCACTCCCGGGCACCCTCGGCCGGGCCCTTGTGGGTCGCGTCGATCCCGAGCTTGCCACCGTAGAACTGGAGCGTCGGGGCGTGGTCGAGATGGTCGAGCGGGCCCTCGCTGATCAGCACGTCGCGCTTCGGGTCGACGTTTGCGCCGACGCGGAAGAAGACCTCGTCGTAGTCGTGCACGTCGACCCACTCGTCGACGACGACGACCGCCTTCGTCAGGCTCAGGAGGCCGAGGCCCCAGATCGCGTGCATCACCTTCTGCGCGTGGCCGGGGTACGCCTTGCGGATCGAGACGATGCAGCAGTTGTGGAACGCGCCGGCGACCGGCAGGTCGTAGTCGACGATCTCCGGCACGCTCATCCGGATCGCCGGGAGGAAGATCCGCTCCGTCGCCTTCCCGAGCCACGCGTCCTCCTGCGGCGGCTTGCCGACCACGATCGACGGGTAGATCGCGTCACGCCGCATCGTCAGCGCCGTCACGTGGAAGACCGGGAACGGCTCGGGCGGCGTGTAGTAGCCGGTGTGGTCGCCGAACGGCCCCTCCTCGGCGAGCTCGTCCCTGGTGACGTAGCCCTCGAGCACGAGCTCGGCGCTCGCCGGCACCTCGAGGTCGACCGTCTTCGCCTGCACGAGCTCGACCGCCTCCCCGCGCAGGAAGCCCGCGAGCATCAGCTCGTCGACGTGCTTCGGCAGCGGCGCGCTCGCCGCGTACGCCGTGACCGGGTCGAGCCCGAGCGCGACCGCCACCTCGAGCTTCCCGTCGGTCATCAGGTAGTCGGCGCGGCCGTCCTTGTGGATCTGCCAGTGCATGGCCGTCGTCCGCTCGTCGAGCACCTGCAGGCGGTACATGCCGACGTTGCGCGCGCCCGTGCGCGGGTCCTTGGTGATCACGGCCGGCAGGGTGATGAACGGCCCCGCGTCGCCGGGCCAGCAGGTCTGCACCGGCAGACGCCGGAGGTCGACCTCGTCACCCCGGAGGACGACCTCCTGCACCGGGCCGCTGCGCACCGTCCTGGGCTGCGAGTCGGCGATCGACTTCAGCTTCCTCAGGCCGCGCACCTTCTCGGCGAGCCCCTGCGGCGGCTGCAGCTCGAGCACGTCGCCGAGCCGCCGGCCGACGTCGTCGAGCGTCGGCGCGTCGAACGCGAGGCACATGCGCCGCTCGGTGCCGAACTGGTTGATCAGCAGCGGGTGCTGCGACTTGGGGTTCTCGAACAGGAGCGCCGGCCCGCCGCTCTTGACCACGCGGTCGACGATCTCCGTGATCTCGAGGTTGGGGTCGACCTCGGCCGAGACGCGCACGAGCTCGCTCTCGCGCTCGAGCAGCGCGATCCACGCGCGCAGGTCGGCAGGCGGGCTCACTCCGGCGAGTCTACGGAGCACGCGTGCTTCGGCGTCTGCGCGAGCGTCGTCGCCCTCCCCGTGTGCACGCGGTCATCATCCTCCGGATGCTCGTCTACGTGACCGGAGCGTCCGGGTTCGTCGGCTCGCACGTCGCGCGCGAGCTGCGGGAGCAGGGCGCGGAGGTGCGCGACGAGTTCGTCGAGCTCGGCGACGGTGCCGGCCTCGAGCGGGCGATGGCCGGCTGCGACGCCGTCTTCCACGTCGCCGCGCTGTACAGCTTCGACGACCCGGCACGGGAGCTCGAGCGCGTGAACGTCGACGGGACGCGCAGCGTGGTCGAGGCCTGCCGGGCCGCCGGGGTGCGGCGGCTGGTGCACACGAGCACCTCGGCGACGTGCGGGCCGGTCGCGGGGCGCGCCGCCACCGAGGACGACGAGCCGCCGTCGTGGGAGCTCGCGGTCGCGTACAAGCGAACCAAGCTCGAGGCGGAGCGGCTCGTGCTCGGCTCCGGCCTCGACGCCGTCGTCGTCAACCCGACCACGCCGGTCGGCGAAGGCGACTGGCGCCCCACGCCGACGGGCCGGATGATCCGGGCCGTGGCGCGCGGCCGCTATCGCGCGTTCCTGGACCTCGGCCTGAACGTGGTCGACGTGCGGGACGTCGCCCGCGGGCACGTGCTCGCCCACGAGCGCGGCCGAGCCGGGGAGCGCTACCTGCTCGGCGGCGTCGACCTGACGCTCGAAGAGCTGTTCTCGGCAATTGCCGACCTGGCGCAGCGGCCGCGGCCGCGCGTGCGCGTGCCGTACGCCGCCGTGCGGATCGCCGCGCGGCTCGGGCTCGTCAACCGCGACGAGGCGCTGCTGGCCCGGCTGCCGGCGTACTTCTCGTCGGCGAAGGCGGAGCGGGAGCTGGGCTATCGCTCGGGGCCGGTCGAGCCCGCGCTGGCGCGGGCGGTCGCCTACGCCCTCAGTGGCGGCGGTGCCTGAGCCACTTCGAGAGCTCGCCGAGCAGGATCACGCTCAGGAAGACGAGGCCGACGACCAGCATCGCCTCGATCACTTCCTTGCCCTCCTGCGCGGCGGTCTTCGCGGCGAGCGGCAGCATCGGCGCGGATCCTACTCCACGCGAAGCGCGTGTCTCGCGAGGGCCTGCTCGGCCTCGGGACCAGGCCGCCACTCGATTCGGGCCGTCTCGCCGCGGCCGAGCGTCGCAGCCGTCGCGGCCCAGGCCTCGCCGTCGCCCGGCAGCCCGTCCGCGCGCAGGTGGGCGCAGAGCGAGATCAGCTCGGCCAGGTCGCTGACGGCTTCGACGGGGCCGGCCGCGGCGATGCGGACGAGGCCGTGCGCGTAGAGGTAGTCGCCGAGGAGGAGCGCCGTGTCGTCGTCGGCGGGCGCAAACAGGCGGGGACGTCCGTAGTGGAGCAGGTAGCCCTCGTAGATCGTCTCCAGCCCGAGCGCATACCGCTCCTCGGCGAGCGGCGAGAAGACCGGCTCGCGCTCCGGCGCCTCCGCCAGCGCCTCGTGCCAGAGCCGGCTTTCCCGCCCGGCCTCCTCGACGATCGTGTCCCAGAGGTCGAGCGTTACAGCCAGCCCGCCAGCTCCTTCGTCCAGTAGCTGACGACGAGGTCGGCGCCGGCGCGGAAGATCGCCGTCAGCGACTCGAGCGCCGCCTGCCGCTCGTCGAGCCAGCCGCGCGCGCCCGCCGCCTTCAGCATCGCGTACTCGCCGGAGACGTTGTACGCGCCGACCGGGAGCTCGAAGCGCTCGCGCACCGCGCGCAGCACGTCGAGGTTCGGCAGCGCCGGCTTGACGAGCAGCGCGTCGGCGCCCTCCTCGACGTCGAGCGCGCACTCGCGCAGCGCCTCGCGAACGTTCGCCGGATCCAGCTGGTAGCCGCGGCGGTCGCCGAAGGCCGGCGTCGAGTCGGCCGCCTCGCGGAACGGGCCGTAGAACGCCGAGGCGTACTTCGCCGCGTACGAGACGATCGGGGTCTCGCCGTAGCCGTGCTCGTCGAGCGCGGCGCGGATCGCCGCGACGCGGCCGTCCATCATGTCGCTCGGGCAGACGGCGTCGGCACCGGCCGCCGCGTGGCTGACGGCGGTGCGCGCGAGCAGCTCGACGCTCGCGTCGTTGTCGATCTCCTCGCCGTGGAGCACGCCGCAGTGGCCGTGCGAGGTGTACTCGCAGAGGCAGACGTCCGTGAGCAGGACGAGCCCGGGCGACGCCTCCCGCAGCGCGCGCAGCGCGCGCTGGATCACGCCGTCGTCGTCCCAGGCGCCCGAGCCCTCCGCGTCCTTCTCGTCCGGGATCCCGAACAGGATCACGGCGCGGACGCCGAGCCGCGCGGCGTCCTCGGCCTCCGCGACGAGGTCGTCGACCGAGTAGCGGCCGAGCGCGGGCAGGTCCGGGTTCGGCTCCGTCTGCGGCCCGACGAAGTACGGCAGGACGAAGTCGTCCAGGTCGAGCCGCGTCTCGCGCACGAGCGCGCGCAGCCGGTCGCTCCGGCGGAACCGGCGCAGCCGCGTCGTGGGAACGGCACTCACGCCAACAATCTACGCGCTCCCACCCGGGCGAGACCGCCGAAGACGGCGCCGAGCCCGAGCAGCCAGAGGCCCTGCAGCGCGACCTCGCGCCACGGGCTCAGGTCGTACAGGGCGGAGCGGAAGAAGTCGACCGCGTGCGAGAACGGCAGCAGGTTGCTGATCCAGCCGGCCGGCGGCACGATCTCGGCCGGGATCAGGCCGAGGAAGACGATCGGCATCACGACGAGGACCGCGATCAGCGAGGCGGACCGGGCCTCGCGGGCGATCGCGCCGAGGAACGCGCCCAGCGCGCCGACGGAGCCGCCGGCGAGCACGAGGCCGACCACGAGCAGCGGCAGCCGCCGCCACGGCTCGCCGCCCGTGACGCCGCCGACCTGGATGATCAACCCGAACGCCAGCGAGATCGCGAGCCCCAGCGCGAGCGCCACCGCGGCGGCCAGCGCGACCTTCGACCAGACGAGCTGGCCGAGGCCGACGAGCCCGCGGGCGAGCCGCCCGACGACGTTCTCGTCCCGCTCGGCGGCGAGCGAGCCGGCCGCGAGCAGCAGCGCGAGGAACGTGATCGTCAGCCCCAGCGCGTACGCCTGCACCTCGGCGGAGAGGGCCCAGGTGCGGCCGCGGACCGGCGCGCGCACGAGCTCGATCGGGTGTGCGGTCGAGGTCAGCGCGGCGTTCGTGTTCGCGAGCGCGAGGCGGGCGTCGTGCAGGAAGTCGAGCAGCGCCGCCGTCCGCGCGGTCTGCGGCATCCCGCGCAGCATGCGCTGCGCCTTCTGGATCCCGAGCACGGTGATCGGCGCGCCGAGGAAGCTGCCGTCGCCGCCGTGCAGGATCAGCTGCACGTAGCGGAGGTTGCTGGCGATGTACGCCCGCTGCAGCTGGCGGTTGAGCGAATAGACGAGCGCCTGCACCTGCTGCTCGACGCGCGTCGAGATCGTGCCCGTCGAGAGCTGGAGCTGCAGCTGCGGGCTGTGCACCATCCCGCGCAGCGTCGAGACGAACCCCGGCGGCACCGTCACGACGGCGACGACGCGCCCGTCGCGCAGCTGCCGCGACGCCTCGTCGGGCGAGAGGCGGACGAGCTTCACGTTCTTGCTCACCTCGTCGATCGTGCGCGCGACGTCGAAGCGGTGGCCGCCGAGCACGAGGGTCGCCGGCAGGTTGTCCTCGTCGACGAGCGCGACGCGCGGCTTCGAGCTGCCGTAGCCGGCGACGAGGCCGACGAGCACCGCGATCGCGAGCGGGTAGGCGATCAGGATCCCGAGCAGGAGCGGCGAGCGGCGCAGGACGAGCACGTCCTTGCGGAGCAACAGCAGGACACGTCTCACGCTAGGCCGGCGCTCGCGACGGCGTCGTCGACACGTTCATGCGGACAGAGTCTGGACGTGGGCCCGGTCGTACTCGCCGGCGCCGCCGACGTAGACGAGCCGGCCCTCGCGCAGCGCCGCCACGCGGTCGGCGAAGCGGTCGACCTCCTCGAGGTTCTGCGTCGCGAACAGGACCGCGCCGCCGGCCGCGCGCAGCGCCGCGACGCGCTGCCAGAGACGCTCGCGCTGCTCGGGGTCGAGCGCCGCGGTCGGCTCGTCGAGCAGGAGCACCTGCGGGCCGCCGAGCAGTGCGATCGCGAGGTTGAGGCGCTGCCGGTTGCCGACGGACAGGTTCGCGCTCGGCTCGGGCTCGTCGGGCAGGTCGAAGGTCGCGAGCAGCCGTGCGGCCGCGCCCTGCGGATCGTGCTCGCCCTCGAGCCGCGCGAACAGCTCGAGGTTCTCGCGCGCCGACAGCCGCCCGTACTGCGCCGGCCGCTGCGGCGCCCAGCCGACGCGTGCCCCCTTGCGCCGCTCGATCGTGCCGACGCTCGCCTCGAGCGCGCCCGCGAGCAGCGCGAGCAGCGTCGACTTGCCCGCGCCGTTGGGCCCGACGAGCGCGAGCGCCTCGCCGTCCCAGAGCTCGAGCTCGACCGGGTCGAGCGCGCGCCGCTGGCCGAAGCGCCGGCCGGCGCCGCGCGCGGCGAGCAGCGGGCCCGCGGGCGTCACCTGCGCGCCGCCGCCGGCGGGTCCTCGGGCGGGGGAAGCGGCGCGATCGGCCGCGTCTGCTCCACGTCCACCTCGACGGGGACGGTCTCCGCTTCCTGCCAGGGCTCGAGCGTGACGCGGTCGCCGAAGAACCCCCAGATCGCCCTGCCGGCGGCGAGCAGCGGCAGCGCCACCAGCGCGCCCGGCAGGCCGTAGATCTCGCCGCCCGCGAGCAGCCCGAAGATGACGAGCAGCGGGTGGAGCCGCAGCGCGCTCCCCATCACGTTCGGGACGACGACGTGGCCTTCGATCTGGTGGATGCCGAGGAAGAGCAGCCCGACCCAGAGCGCGGAGACGGGATGCACGACGAGCGCGTAGATGAACGGCGGCACCGCCCCGAGCCAGGGTCCGATGTACGGCACGAGCTCCGTGACCGCCACCCAGGCGCCGAACAGCACCGCGTACTTGTCCATGCCCGGCACCCAGCCGAGCGTGCCGAGCAGCCAGAGCCCGAGCCCGGCGCTCGTGCCGATGATCAGCGAGAGCAGGAACTGGCCCCGGACGTAGCTCGCGAGCGAGTGCTCGATCTGCGTCAGCAGCGGCGGCGACCCGGGCGCCGGCGGGAAGCGCCGGTCGACGACCCTGGCTAAGCGCGGCATGTCGAGCAGCATGTAGATCGAGACCACGATCACCAGCACCAGCGCGAACAGGAACTTCACCGTCCCGATGGCCGCGCCCTCGACGAACGAGACGACGTCGCCGGTGTATTTCGAGACGTCCTTGTTGCGGATCTGCTTGACGAGGTCGTGCCCGCGCTTCTGGATGTCGATCCCGCTCAGCCGGTGCGTGTCGAGCCAGTGCTGGAAGCGGTCGACGTCCCGATCGGCGTTCGTCCGCCGAGGGTGTCCGTGCGCGGCCGTAAAGTAGTCGTTGACGCGATTGGCGCTCGACTTCGTCTGGTCGACGACCACCGAGCCGATGGCGACGATCGCGGCGAGGAGGATGGCGAGGAAGCTGAGGTACACCAGCGCGACGCCGAACCCCCGCGGGATCCAGACCCGCGTGAGCGTCCGCACCAGCGGGTTCAGCAGGAACGCGATCAGCGCGGCGACGAGGAACAGGAAGACGACGTGACGAGCCGCCCCCGCGAGCACCCACAGGAAGAGCAGCAGTATCGGCAGGCCGACCAGCTGGATCCAGCGCGGGATCTGCAACTTCGCGGCCCCGGCGGGCGGCCCGGCCATGTCGCCCATCGTACCTCCCGGGTCGTACCGCTCAGGCCCCCCGCGTGGGACTGGGACTTCACCTTCGACGGCTCGCTCGCGCTCGACCCGCGACCACCGCTCTCGTTGCAGGAGGAGGCCGCCTCGATTACCCTGGCGCGGATGCCCAGCGCCTCCGCGCACGCGCATGCGAGGCGGCGGCGGGCGGAAACGGCCGCTGCTGCACGCCGGAAGAGGCGACTGGCGGGGCTTCTCCTGCTCGCGTCGGTCGCGCTCGTAACGCTGCTCCTGACCGCCTTCGGGTCGGGCGGGCATGCCGTGGTCCCGACCGCGGCGCCCGCGCCCGCGACCCGGCTGCTGCCGGCAGGCCCGCCGCGGCCGCAGGTGCTCGCGCTGCAGGGGTCGATCCGGTTGCTCCAGCCGGTCTCCCGCGTGACGGCGATCGGCTACCACGCCTCCGGCGACGGCGCGCTGCCGATGCGGCCGGTCGGGCGGCAGGTGAACCAGGGGCTCGTCGGGCGCGTCGCGCGCAGCCTGTTCGGCAGCGGCGGCGGCAACCTCCGCTACTACGTCCTGGGCGGCGGCAGCGGCCCCGCGACCGCGTCGCTCGACGTCGGCGCGCCGGTCGGCACCGACGTCTACTCGCCCGTCGACGGGACCGTGGTCGGGATCACGCCGTACGTCCTCGCCGGCAAGCACATGGGGGCGCGGATCGACATCCAGCCGAGCGGGAACCCGTCGCTCGTCGTCTCGCTCACGCACCTCCGGCCCGACCCGAACCTGAACGTCGGCACGACGCTCACCGCCACCACCTCGAAGGTCGGCACGATCATCGACTTCACGAGCGTCGAGCGCCAGGCGCTGGCCCGCGTGACGCAGGACGCCGGGAACCACGTGGCGATCGAGGTCCACCCGGCGAACCTGTCGCTTCCGTAGACCGCCCTGATCGTCCTCTTCATAGCCGACGTGTTCGGCACACCCGGCCGCAAGGCGGTCGAGGAGCGGCTGCCGGCGCTGAAGGAGGAGCACGACGTCGGCTTCTGCGTCGTCAACGCCGAGAACGTCGCCGACGGCGCCGGGGTCACGCCGCGGCTGGCCGAGCGCCTGCTCGCGGCGGGCGCCGACGTGCTCACGCTCGGCAACCACGTCTGGCGGCGGCGCGAGATCGTGCCGTACCTCGAGACGGCCGAGCGGGTCGTGCGCCCAGCGAACCTCGCCTCCGGTTCGCCCGGCCGCGGGCTGGCGGCGGTCGAGGCCGCGGACGGGACGCCCGTCGCGGTGCTGAACCTGCAGGGCCAGCTGTTCATGCAGACGCACGTCGGCCCGTTCGAGCTGGTGGACCAATTGGTCGACGAGGCTCGCGCCGCCGCGAAGATCGTGCTCGTCGACTTCCACGCCGAGGCGACGAGCGAGAAGATCGCCATGGCGCGCGTCCTCGACGGCCGCGTCACGGCGGTCTTCGGGACGCATACGCACGTGCAGACGAGCGACGCGCGCGTCCAGCCCGGCGGCACCGCCGCGATCACCGACGCCGGCATGACCGGGCCGCACGACTCCGTGATCGGCGTCAAGGCGGAGCTCGCGATCTCGCGCATGCGGACGGGGATGGGCGTCCGCTTCGAGCCGGCCGAGGGCGGCGTGCGGATCGAGGGCGCGCTCGTCGAGTGCGACGCCGACGGGCGGGCGCTCAGCTGCGAGCCGGTGCGCGTGCCGGTGCCGTGAGCACGACCAGCAGCGCGACGAGCACGAGGTCGCGCGCGAGCAGCACCCACGACGGGAACGGGTCGAAGCGGACCAGGTCGAAGTAGCGGATCGGGAACCAGACCTGCGTCAGCAGCAGCGCGAGCGCGAGCAGCGCCGACGCGACCAGGCCGCGGCGGCCGGCGACGAGCGGCACGAGCGGCAGCAGCCAGATCAGGAACTGCGGCGAGAGCACCTTGTCGAACGCGACGAAGGCGACGAGCGAGGCGGCGCTCCAGCGCACGAGCCGCTCCGGCGTCGCCGGCGCGCGCGCCGCGGCGATCCAGATCCCGAGCAGCGAGACCAGGAGCAGCGCGGTGGACACAACGCCGGCGGCGTGCGGCGCTGAGCCGACCAGGTTCTGTGAGCCGTGGCTCGACTCCATCGTCAGCGCGAGGCCCCCGGCGTGGTGGGCGGCGAGCAGGAGCGCCGAGCCGAGGCTCTCGATCTGCAGCGGCCGCGTCGTCTGGCGGACGACGCTCTCCCAGACGCCGTGCGGCGCGAGTGCGAGGAACGGGACGACGACGACGACCGCGACCGCGATCGCCGCGCCGAGGCAGAGCAGCGCCTCGCGGCGGCCTCGCGTACGCCAGACGTAGATGAACGCCGGCGGCAGCACGACCGCCGGAAAGGCCTTCGCCGCCACGCCCAGCCCGATCGCCGCGAAGCCGAGCCGCTCGCGCCTGCCGAGCACCGCCGCGAGTCCGGCCACCGTCAGCGCCGCCGGCCAGAGGTCGTAGCGGTACAGGATCACCGAGCCGAGCACCAGCGGCGCGAGCGCGAAGAAGCAGAGCGCGGCCGCCGTCCGCTCGGCCGTCGCGCCGAGCGACCGCAGCGCCCACCACATCGCCGCGAGCGCGCCGACGCCGCACAACGCGATCAGGACCTGGAACTCACGGTTGTAGAGCGAGACCGACGGCCGGTTCAAGGCGGGGAGGACGAATGCCGGCAGCGCGCCCGGCGGGTACTCGACCGCGAAGTCGCGGTACGGCACGAAGCCGTGCACGATCGCGTCGCCGTAGCGGTGGTACTCGACCGTGTCGAGGATCAGCGCGTGCTGGTACCAGCCCCAGTGCAGGAGCGTCAGCGCGACGAGGAAGAGGCCGGCGGCTCCCGCGAGGAGCCGTCGCGGGTCACTCGACGCCGACCAGCTCTTGGCGAGGACGCTCAAGCGGCGCTCTGACGGCGGCGCGCACCGGCTCGGCGGCGGGTGCGAGCACGGCGATCGCGGCGAACGGGAAGAACCACGGCAGGTACGCGTAGTACCAGTGCGTCAGGACGATCTCGACGCCGACGAGCAGGGCGGCGGTCAGCGCCGCGAGCTGCAGCGGCGACTTGCGCCGCGGGACGAAGTAGACGGCGACGGCGCCGGCGAGCAGCAGTCCCTCGAGCACGCGCTGCAGCACGTGCAGGTCGGGCAGCCCGGCGTGGTACTGGCGCCAGTCCCAGAGCGAGAACGGCGACTCGCGGTCGATCTGCCACGCGAGCGTCCGCTTCCAGAACTCGTGCGCGGCCGCGAGCGGGTGCCCGTCGAGCAGCAGGATCGAGAACGCGGCGAGGCTCGTGAGCACGAACGCGGCCGCGAACAGGAGCGCCGGCCGCAGCCGCCGCTCCGGGTACGACGCCCACAGCGGCACGAGCAGCAGCGAGGCGAACTTCGACCAGCCCGAGAGCGCGACCGCGGCCCCCCGCGCGGCCGGCGAGGTGACGAGCCAGAAGCCCCAGATCAGGAACAGCGGCACGAGCGCATCGTTCGTGTTCGAGTTCGAGACGAACTGCGTGAAGGGGTAGGTGACCCACGCGAACGCGAGCGTCACCGCCAGCCGTGTGCCGCCGAAGCGCAGCCCGACGAGCGCGAGCCCGAGCACGCAGAGGAGGTCGAACGCGATCGACGAGAAGTGCGCGGCGGGCAGGTCGTCCCACTTGCCGGTCCAGCCGAGCGAGAGGTAGCCGGGCAGGTACGCCTCGTACGCGACCGGGCCGTAGGTGTCGCCCTGGGGGTTGGCCGACTCGCAGCGGCCGTTAGCCTGGATCCGCTCGCGGATCTCGCCGTCGGCGTCCGCCGGCCCGCACGGCTTGCCCACCTCGGTCGGGAAGTTCCCGTACGGCACGACGCCGTTCGCGATCCGGTTCGCGCCGATCACGCCCGAGTAGCCGACGTCGATCACGTTCGACGACTGCGTGTTCAGCCCGACGCGGAAGCCGGCCGCGAACACCGTCACCGCCGCCAGCAGCCAGACCGGCCACACCGGCACCGCGCCCGTCCCGAGCCGCCCGCGCCAGGCGCTCCAGACCATGCGGCCGAGCAGGTAGACGAGCGGCGGATAGGCGAGCGGGACGCTCGTGAAGATGTCGCCCCGGTTGAAGTACCAGAGCGAGACGCTGAACGAGAGCAGCGCGAGCAGGTCGAGGTTGCGCAGCGAGAGCGGCCGCCGGAGGTCGCCGAGGCCGAGCAGGAAGAGGGCGCAGAAGCCGAGCCAGAGCGGCGTGCTGTTGATCTCCTTGCCGCCGAACGCGCCCGGGTAGCCGCGCGCCATCTTCCACGCCACCTGTGGCCCGGTCCACGCCTCCACGACCGCGCCGCTCGTGTCGTCCACCTTGCCCGTCGCGACCTCGCCGGCCGCACCGGCCCAGACGTTGACCGTCCACAGCCTCTGGCCCTTGTCGAAGCTGGCCTCGACCTGCCGCGTCTTCGCCGGGTAGTGCCCGAGCCAGTCGGCGACCTTGCGGTCGTGCAGGAAGATCCTGGTCGCGGCCGCCTTCGTCAGCCGCTGGTCGGGCGGCCCGAGCGGCTTGCCGCCCGCGAGCGCGGGTCCCGCCAGGATCAGCCCGATCACGGCTGCGGCGAGGACGCGCGCCATCGGCTCAGCCTAGCGGCGGACTCTGAAAGACCAGAGCTTGTTTCCGATGAAGTTGAGCGGCGTGACGAGCACGACGGCGATCGCCTGCGCCAGCACCTTGTCGACGCCGAGCGCGATGAAGCCGGACAGGAGCGCCAGGTTCGCGCCGTAGGCGACGACGGCGACGACGAGGAAGCGCAGGCCCTGCCAGCCGACGTGGCCGCGTTGGTCGTGGAACGTCCAGAGCCGGTTCCACGTGTAGTTGTTCGTCACCGCGACGAGGAACGAGACGGTCGCCGCGGCCGTGTAGTGCCAGCCGGCCCCGCGCAGCAGCGCCGTGTACACGACCAGGTTGATCACGTAGCCGCTCAGCCCGACGAGCGAGAACTTCGCGAGCTGCTTCCAGTTGTGGGGGCTGCGGAGCGCCTGGCGGGCGCGGGCGCGGGCGACGGTGGCGGCGGGAGAAAGAGCCATCGGCGGGCGAGCGTACCGGCTCAGCGCCGCTTCCTGCGCCGGCGACGCGGCAGCCAGCGCGCGCGCCGCGGCTCCGTGCCGGCCGGCAGCACGATGCCGTCGAGCGGGACGCGCTCGTCTCCGTCGAGCACGAGCTCGGTGATCGTCCAGCCGGAGCCGAGCACCACGTCCTGCAGGGACGAGCGGCCCCGCAGCGGCGTGCCGCGAAGCGCGTTCAGCGACCGCGCCTCGCGGCGGTAGAACGAGCCCTCGCGCAGGTCGAGCAGCACGAGCGGCGACGCGGCCTCGACGTGCTGCTCGGTGACCGCCGCGGCCGAGAACGGCAGGAAGCGATGGCGGTCGTCGCCGCAGAGGACGTCGAGCCCGAGCGCCTGAGGGTCGCTCGGATGCAGCAGCAGGTCGACCGGTTGGCCGATGTGGAGCCCGTGCACCCGGACCGGCCGGCGCAACAGCTCGTCTCCCGTCAGCGTCGTCACCCGAGCGGCGTCTGCCCGCGGCGACGCGCGACTAACCGGCGAAGCCCTCCTCGCCGACGAGCGGCACGAAGCGGCACGGCACCGAGTGCACGACGGCCGGCCCTTCGGGGCTGCGGACGATCACCTCGAGCCGTTGCGCGTGCTGCCCGCCGACCGGCACGACGAGCCGCCCGCGCGGGCGGAGCTGCTCGTACAGCGTCTCGGGGAAGGCCGGCGCGGCGGCGGCGACGGCGATCGCGTCGAAGGGCGCGCGGTCCGGCACGCCGAGCGTCCCGTCGCCGACCCGGACCTCGACCTGCGTGTACCCCGCGGAGGCGAGATTCGCCCGGGCCCGCTCGGCGAGCTCGGGGATCCGCTCGATCGTGACCACGTCCGCCCCGAGCTCGGCGAGCACCGCCGCCTGATAGCCGGAGCCGGTGCCGACGTCGAGCACGAGGTCGCCCGGCCGCACCGCGAGCGCCTCGGCGATGCGCGCGACCATGTACGGCTGCGAGATCGTCTGCCCGTGGCCGATCGGCAGCGCCGCGTCGCGGTAGGCCCGGCGGCGCTCCTCCTCCGGCACGAACTCCTCGCGCGCGACGGCGGCCATCGCCTCCAGCACGCGCGCGTCGCCGATGTCGCGCGCGCGCAGCTGCCGCTCGACCATCTGCCGCCGGTCAGGCGGCACGGGCGTACGCCGGACGCTGCACGCCGAAGTGCTCGAACGCGAGCGGGGCGAGGTCGACGATCCGGCGCGGGTCGGCCTCGAGCCCGACGGTGAGGATCGGCACCAGCGAGTCGCCGGCCTCGAGCGAGCCGTGGCTGCCGCCGCCGAGATGGCTGCGGCCGGCCAGGTCGGTCAGCTCGACGCCGAGCGGCGGCGAAACGATCAGCTCGCCGGCGTTCGGGTTGGCGAGCGCGGCCCAGCTGCGCTCGAGCGCGTCCGGCTGGTCGAGCAGCGCGAGGTCGCCGCTCGTCCGCCAGCTTCCGTCGGCCGGCGCGAAGCGAAGCTCCTCGCCGCTGCGCCGCGCGACCGCCTCGTCGCCGTCGCGGTAGAGCACGACCTCCGCCGCCTCGGAGCCGTCGAGCCGCCGCGCGAGCTCGTCGACGTCCTCCCGGCACCCGTCCAGCCGGTAGACCATGCCGGCGCGGTTCGAGGCCGTGACGAGCACGCCGTCGACGCCGGCGAACGACGCCTCCAGCGAGACCGCGCGCTCGACGAGCGTCTGGCCGTGGTCGGAGCAGACGACCACCGCGTAGCGCTCGAGGAACTCGTCCGGGCCGCCCGCCGCCTCGATCAGCGCGCCGACGGCGGCGTCGCTGCGCTCGAGCGCCTCCTGCGTCGCCCCGGGCCCGAGCGCGTGCGAGGCGAAGTCGTAGTCGGGCAGGTAGTAGACGAGCAGGTCGAAGCCGTCGCGGGTCACGAGCCAGCGCCCGACGAAACCCGCGTAGGCGTCGATCGAGCCCGTCGAGCGGCCGAACACGGCGACCGGAGCGCCGGTCACCTCCGACTCGAACAGGCTGTAGTAGAAGAACTCCTTCGGCCCGAAGGCGGGCCGCGTGAACCCCGGCACGAGCGGCAGGTGCGGCGTGCGGCCGCGGTAGCAGGTGAAGTTCACCGCGGCCGTCGTCAGCCCCGCGTCCTCGAGCCCCTCGTAGACGGTCACCGCGTCGCGGCCGAGGTGCTGCTCGTTCATGTTGAAGATCGCGTCGCCGAGCGAACGGCGCGTGCCGGCCGCGCGGATGGCCGCGAACGACGAGCCGTACTCGACGAGGCGCCGCTCGCCGCGGTGCCACCAGACGAGGTGCGGGATCCGGTGCACGTCGGGGTGGGCGCCGGTCGCGATCGAGCTAAGGCAGACGGGCGTCAGCGAGGGGAAGGTCGAGACGCCGCGGCGGTAGCTGCCGTGGCGGGCGAGGAACGCGAGCGCCGGCGCCGACTCGGTCTCGACGGCGTCCTCGAACACCTCCGGCGTGAGGCCGTCGATCACGACCAGGATCAGCTTCCTAGTCACGCGCGAGGCTGCGCAGGCCGGCGTAGCGCTCCGGCTGCCGTCGGCGCGCCCGCCCGGCGAGCGCCGGCAGCGCCACGGCCTCGAGGTAGCCGACGAACGGGATCAGCGCGAGCGCGCCCACCCCGACGGACGCGAGCCCGACGAGCACCGCGGTGCCGCCTCGCGTGCCGCCGCGCCGCAGCGTGCCCGCCACCAGGCCGGCGACGACGAGCACGCCGAGGGCGCCGCCGACCCCGCCGGCGACCGCCTCGTGCCAGCCGCCGACCAGCCAGCCGACGACGGCGCCGACCGCAGCGGCGGCGACCGTGACGACCGCGGCCACGGCGCTGCGCGTCGGCGCCGCGAGCGCCGCGAGCAGTCCGCCGATCCCGATCCCGAGGCCGAGCGACAGGCCGATCCGGTACGCCTCCCACATCTCCCGGCTGAGTCTAGACCCGGCGCGCGGCG
>DATIER010000253.1:0-9771 GCA_035455605.1 Gaiellaceae bacterium | reverse complement strand
GCGACCTTCTCGAGGTAGAGGTCGAAGATGTCGAGCCGGTCGTGCTTCGACGGCGTGCGGAACCACACGTGCCGCCCCATGCGGCCCGGGCGGGTGAGCGCCGGGTCGAGCATCTCCATCGGGACGTTGGTCGCGCCGATGAAGTAGATCTGGTTGCCGGTCGGCCGCACGTGCGGGAGGCGGAGCGAGACGCGGCCGAGGCGGCGCGGGACGATGTAGAGCGCGTCGAGCACCTTGTTCGCGAGGTTCGTCAGGTTGCGGCGCATGAACGGCGGGTTGTCGATCCCGTCCATCACGATCAGCAGCTGGTTCAGGGCCAGCTGGCCGCCGCCGCCCCCGAACATGCCCGGGAAGACCTGGTTCACGATCCGGCCGGCGAACGGCTCGGTGGTGACGACCGGCGGCTGCCGCTCGGCGAAGACACGGTCGCGCCACGCGCGCGACTCGAGGATCAGGTCCTCGCTCGGGGTCAGCGCGCCGCGCGGGCCGAAGAAGCAGAGGTCGTGGAAGCTGCGCGGCTGCATCAGCCCGGCCGAGGCGCCGCCGAGCGACTGGCGGCGCATCCCGACGGCGTCGATCTCGTCGATGAAGACGATGCACTGGCCGCCCCACTTGCGCGCGAGCTTCTTCGCCTTGCGCGCGAGGAAGCGCACGATCACGACGTCCATGCCCATGAACGTCTGGGCGAAGCCGGAGCCCGGGATGGTGACGATCGGGCAGTTGAAGCCGGTCGCGATTCCCTTCGCGAGCATCGTCTTGCCGGTGCCGGGCGCGCCGAGGAAGAGCAGGCCCCGCTCGCGCCGGCCGCCTGCCTTCTCGAAGGACTCGCCGGACTGCCAGAGGTTGACGACCCGCCGGACCTCCTCCTTGGCCTCGGCCTGGCCGCGGACGTCCTTCAGCTTCACGCCCCAGTCGGCGTCGCCGGGCTCGAAGCCGCGGATCTGCGAGACGCCCATGAACAGGAGCGGGCCCATCAGGATGCCGAAGTTGAAGACGAAGAAGATCACGAACGTGAACAGCAGCCCGATCACCTGGCCGTTCACGTGTGCCTTGCTCTTGACCCAGTCCCAGCTGTCGCTGAACGTGCCGATGAAGCTCGTGTTTGCGAAGCCGTGCTGGAGGACGTGGACGAAGTAGATGGCGAGGACGATCAGGAAGACGAAGTACGCGAGCCGCACCCACCAGCGCCAGAACGAGACGCGCCGGCGGGCGACGACGTCTTCCTCCTGCAGCGCCGGGTTGTCGACGCCGAACAGGCTCGGCCACTCGATGAAGCGGTTGAAGATGACGTCGAGCAGCCCACGGAAGGCGGCGATCGCGAGCACCGTCAGCAGGATCGACCAGACCAGCGTCTTGTTCTCCATCTTGTAGAGCCAGACGAAGAGCGCCGGGCTGGAGAGGAGCGCGACGATCGTCGCCGCGCGCCGGAGCGCGCGCCACTGGTTCCGCAGCTCGCGCGATTGCTCGCCCGAGAGGTTGCCGACGACGGGGGCCGCGCTCATTGGCTCATAGTAGATGTCACTAAGCTCAGGTACTTGGACGCGGATCCCGCGGATTCGTTTGCAGCAGCGGAGATCGCGCGGGCGCGCGCGTACCACCGGCCGCTGTACGCGGCGCTGCTGCTCGACTGGGCGCTGCAGCTGGCGCTGCTCGTGGCGTTCGCCTTCACGCCGGCCGGCGAGTGGCTCTGGGAGGCGAGCGGCGGGCCGTGGTGGGCGCGCGTGCTCGAGCTGGTGGCGCTCGTGGTCGGCCTCTCGACGCTCGTGCGGCTGCCGCTCTCGCTCTGGCGCGGCTGGATCTGGGAGCGCCGGTGGGAGTTCTCGACGCAGTCGCTCGCGTCGTGGCTCGCGGACGTGCTGAAGGGCCTCGCCGTCGGGATCGTCCTGACGGGTCTCGCGCTGACGGGGCTCGTCTGGTCGGCGCGGGCGTGGCCCTCGTGGTGGCCGGCGGTCGCGGCGCCGGCCGCGGCGGTGCTGACGCTCGTGCTCTCGCTGCTCGCGCCGCTGCTCTTCGAGCGGCTCTTCAACCGCTTCACGCCCCTGCCGGACGAGGAGCTGGCGCGGTCCCTGCGGGAGCTGTCGGAGCGCGCCGGCGTCCCCGTGCGGACGATGCTCGTGGCCGATGCGAGCCGCCGGACGCGCAAGCACAACGCGTACGTCTCAGGGCTCGGGCCGACGCGGCGGCTGGTCGTCTTCGACACGCTCCTGAACGACGCTCCCGCCGGCGAGCTGCGCGGGGTGGTGGCGCACGAGCTCGGGCACCGGCGCTTCAGGCACCTCGCGTGGGGGACGGGTCTCGCTATGGCCGGCGCCGTCGCCGCGGTGCTCGTGCTCTGGCTCGTGCTCTGGTGGAGCCCGGGGCTGGCGGCGGGGCCGTACGACGCACGCTGCGTTCCGCTCGTGCTGCTCACGCTCTGGGTGCTCGAGGTCGGCGCGCTGCCGTTCGAGACCTGGCTCTCGCGGCGCTGGGAGCGGCAGGCCGACCGGTTCGCGCTGGAGCTGACCGGCGAGCGGGAGACGATGGTCGCGATGCACCGCCGCCTCGCCCTCGCGAACCTGGCCGACCTCGACCCGCCGCCGCTCCTCTACGCGCTCCTGTTCACGCACCCGACGCCGCCGGAGCGGATCGCCGCCGCACGCGCGGCGTAGCCGGAACCCCGGTGTCAGACACGGGAACGAAAGCGTCACGCCTTCGTCGCGTATCTGTCATTTCCCCTGCAAGAGGGCATGGTGGCAATCGGGCGCCGGTGTCAGACGCGTGCCGTGGGTGTGCCGCGCTATCCACAATGAGGGCGTGAGCCACTCGCACGCCCACACCTCCGCGCGGCGCCCGCTGGCGATCGCGCTCGCGCTGATCGTCGGCCTGATGGCGGGCGAGATCGTCTTCGGCGTCGTCGCCGGCTCGCTCGCGCTGCTCGCCGACGCGGGCCACATGCTCACCGACGCGATCGCGCTCGTGCTCGCGCTCGTCGCGGCGACCTACGCGAACCGACCGGCGCGGGGCCGCTGGACGTTCGGCTTCCGCCGGCTCGAGATCCTGGCGGCGCACGTGAACGGGTTGCTGCTCGTCGCCGTCGGCGTCGTGATTGTCTACACGGCGATCCGGCGGCTGCTCGACCCGCCGGAGGTGCGCGGCGGGATCGTCCTCGTCGTCGCGCTGGTCGGGGTCGCCGTCAACCTCGTCGCGGCCGCCGTTCTCCACGCACCCAGCCGCGACAGCCTCAACGTCCGCGGCGCGTTCCTGCACGTCGCGACCGACCTCGCCGCGTTCGTCGGCACCGCCGTCGCCGGCGCGATCGTCCTCGCCACCGGCTGGAACCGCGCCGACCCGCTCGCGAGCCTCGTCGTCGCGGGCCTGATCTTCTGGTCGAGCATCTCGCTGCTGCGCGAGTCGAGCCGGATCCTGCTCGAGGTCGCGCCCGAGGAGCCGCGCGAGGTGGCGGACGCGATGCTGGCCGTGCCCGGCGTCACCGACGTGCACGACCTCCACGTCTGGACGGTCGGCAGCGGCTTCCCGTCGCTCTCGGCGCATGTCCTCGTCGAGCCGGGCGCCGACTGCCACGCGCTCCGCCAGGAGCTGGCGACGCTCCTACGCGAACGCTTCGAGCTCGAGCACTCGACGCTGCAGGTCGAGCACGCGCAGGCGCGTTCGGGCCGCTCCGAGCTCCCGCTCGTCCGCCGGTGAGCGGCGCCTGGTGGATCTGGCCGGCGCTCGGCCTCGTCGTGCTCGCTGCGCTCTGGGCGGCTGGCGTCGTCGGCCTGGTGGTCGCCGGTCGCCGGGACGATGCCCGCGCGCTGGCGACGGCCGTCCCCGACTGCGCCGTCCTGCTCGCCCGGCTGCTGCGTGACGACCGAGTGCCACGGAGGCGCAAGCTGCTGCTCGCCGGGCTGCTCGGCTACCTCGCGCTGCCGTTCGATCTCGTCCCGGACTTCGTCCCGGTCGCCGGCCAGCTCGACGACGTGCTCGTCGCCGCCTTGGTCCTCCGGCGCTTCCTCCGCTCAGGCGGCGAGGAGCTCGTCCGGGAGCACTGGCCCGGATCCGAGCGGTCGCTGCAGCTCGTGCTGCGGGCCGCCGGCAGCTGAGCCCGGGAGATGACGGCCGATCAGGGCGTACGAGAGCTGCCGTTGCCGGCGGCCGAGCTCGAGCCGATTCCGCTCGAGCGCCGCGCGCCCGGCGCCTGCCGAGCGCAACGCCTGGCGTTCGGTCACGAGCTCGCCGATCGCTTCCTGAAGCTCGCGGATCCCGGAATCCCGAGCGTCGACCGCGGGCCGGTGCGCATCGGCACCGGCCCGCGGTGGGCGGACCGCCGCCCGTCTAGCCATCGCGCTCGATCTTCTTGCCCGCCGGCGTGAGCGCGTCCCAGCCGGCGCCGAAGAGCTGCGAGCCCTCGCCCGTCGTCTGGCCGCGCTTCGAGTCCAGGATGTAGCGGTAGAGCGGGTGCCCGGCGTAGGTGACCTGGCGGGTGCCGTTCGCCCGTGTGATCGTGCCGAGCAGCCGCTGCATCGCTCCGCCGCGCGCCGCCGGCGCTCCGTGGGTGAGCAGCGGCGGCCAGTACGCGGCGCACGCGCCGGAGCACGCGCTGTGCCGGCGCGTGTCCTTCTCGAACAGGTAGAGCGTCCGCCCGCGGGCATCGACGACGATCTTGCCGAGCCCGGTCTGGGCCGTGGAGACGGTCGCCGCCCGGGGGGTGGAGCCACCCGCGGCCACGGCGCCGCCGAGGCCGGCGAGCGAGAGGCTTGCTGCTACCGCGATGACGAGTCCGATTGCCTTCATCTTCGGCTCCTCTTCTAGTTAGTGGTTGCTCACTTAGCTACGGCGGCCGCCACACGCGCGGTTTTCGACGAAGCGCCCGGCTGGAATAAGCTCAGCCTCCGTGGGCGGGCTCGAGGGCAAGACCGCGATCGTCACCGGCGCCTCGAGCGGGATCGGCGCCGCGACCGCACGGGCGCTGAGCGCGGAGGGCGTGCGCGTCGCCGGCGGCGCGCGGCGCGTCGACCAGCTCGAGACCGAGCTGAAGCTCGAGCTCGACGTGACTGACCGCGAGAGCAGCGAGCGCTTCGTCGAGCACGCCGTCGAGCGGCTCGGCGGGCTCGACATCCTCGTCAACAACGCGGGCCTCAGCCTCGGCCGCGACCCCTTTCACGCGAGCACCGAGGAGGACGAGGAGACCGTGCTCGAGACGAACGTGCACGGCCTGCTGCGGATGACGCGGCTCTGCCTGCCGCACATCCGCGACGGCGGCCACGTCGTCAACCTCGGCTCGGTCGCCGGCCGGCAGGCGTACGAGAACGCCGCGGTCTACGTCGCCTCGAAGTTCGCCGTCCGCGGGTTCACCTATGCGCTGCGCGAGGACCTACTCGGGCGGCCGATCGGCGTGACGACGATCGACCCGGGCCTCGTCGAGACGAACTTCTCGCGCGTCCGCTTCCGCGGCGACGAGGAGCAGGCCGCCGCGGTCTACGCGAACGTCCAGCCGCTCACGCCTGACGACGTCGCCGAATGCGTCGTCTTCGCGTTGACGCGGCCGCCCCACGTGAACGTCGACGAGCTCGTGCTCAAGGCGCTGGCCCAGTCGACGCCCGTCCGCATCCACCGCGAGCCCTGATGGCGCTCACCATCCTCGAGGGCTCGACCTTCTGCATCTGCGACGAGCGCGGCGACATCGACGCCCAGGCGCACGGCTTCTTCGCCGACGACACGCGCTTCCTCTCCCGGCTCTGCCTGACGCTCAACGGCGCGAGGCCGCTGCTGCTCTCGTTCGGCAGGGTCGAGTACTTCTCGGCCGCGTTCTTCCTGCGCAACCCGCTCGCCGGTGGGTTGCCCCAGGACACGCTCTCGATCGTCCGCCACCGCTTCGTCGGAGACGGCATGCAGGACACCGTCGTCGTCCAGAACCAGGGCATGGAGCCGCTTTCGTTCCAGCTCGAGCTCGAGCTCGGCACCGACTTCGCGGACATCCTCTCGGTCAAGGAGCACGACTTCGCGCTCGGCGACCCGGCGCGCGCCGACCCGCTTCCGCCGACGGTCCCGGGACGTTACGACGACGAGCACAACCAGTTCGTGCTCGGCGAGCCGAACGGGGACACCGCCGCGCGAACGCAGGTGATCCTGTCGCAGCGCGGCGAGACACAGGACGGCAAGGTCGTCTATCGGCTCGAGCTCGAGCCGCGGGAGAAGTGGGAGCTGCGGCTCGACATCCTCGCCTCGATCGACGGGGACGCGGTCGCACCACGCGCCGCGGAGCGTCGCTTCGGCGAGGAGCAGACGCGCGTGCGCGAGTCGCTCGCGGCGTGGCAGCTGCGCGTGCCCCAGGTGCGGGCCGACTGGGATCAGCTCGACGACGCGTTCTTCCAGTCCGTCGCCGACCTCGCGTCGCTGCGGATGCGCGGCGGCCGCACCGGCCGGATGCCCGCGGCCGGGATGCCGTGGTTCATGACCGTCTTCGGGCGCGACACGCTGATCACGTGCCTGCAGACGCTGCTCTTCGGGCCGGAGCTGGCGCGCACGGCGCTCGAGGTGCTGGCGGAGCTGCAGGCGCGCGACGACAACCCGGACGTCGACGCCGAGCCGGGCAAGATCGTCCACGAGCTCCGCTCCGGCAGGGCCGCCGAGAAGTGGTTTCGCACCTACTACGGCACCGTCGACGCGACGCCCCTCTACCTGGTGCTGCTGTCCGAGGTCTGGCGCTGGACGGACGACTCGTCCTTCGCCCGCTCGCTCAAGGAGCCGGCGCTGGCCGCACTGCGCTGGATCGACGAGTTCGGCGACCGTGACGGCGACGGGTTCGTCGAGTACGAGCGGCGCACGCCGCGTGGGCTCGCGAACCAGTCCTGGAAGGACTCCGGCGACTCGCAGCGCTTCCACGACGGCTCGATTGCGTTCGCGCCGATCGCGCCGGTCGAGGTGCAGGGCTACGTCTACGACGCCAAGCTGCGGACGGCCGAGCTCGCACGCGAGGTCTGGCGCGACCGCGTGCTCGCCGAGCGGCTCGAGCGCGAGGCCGAGGAGCTGAAGCGTGCGTTCAACGAGCGCTTCTGGACCGACGCGCGCGGCGGCTACTACGTGCTGGCGCTCGACGGGGAGAAGCGGCACGTCGACTCGCTCTGCTCGAACGTCGGCCACCTGCTCTGGAGCGGAATCGTCCCGACCGAGCGCGTCGACGTCGTCGTCGACCAGCTCATGGGCGAGGAGCTCTGGTCGGGCTGGGGCGTCCGCACGATGTCGACCGGCGACGCCGGCTACAACCCGCTCTCGTACCACAACGGCACCGTCTGGCCGCACGACAACTCGCTGATCGCGCACGGCCTCGCGTTGAACAGCCGTTGGCCGGAGGCGCAGCGGATCGTGCGCCGGATGCTCGGCGCGGCCTCCCACTTCGGCAACCAGCTGCCGGAGGTGTTCGCCGGGCTGCCGCGGGCGGAGACGCCGTTCCCGATCGCCTACCCGACCGCCGCGCGGCCGCAGGCGTGGGCCGCGGGCACGCCGGTGCTGCTGCTGCAGGTGCTGCTCGGGCTCGAGCCCGACCGGCGGCGGCACCAGCTCCTTACGCGCGCGCCCGAGGAGCTGCCCTCGTGGGCCGGCCGCTCGCTCCGGCTCACCGGCATCCGGGCCTTCGACCGCACCTGGGACGTGCGCGTCGAGCACGGACGTGTCACCGTTGACGAGGCATGAGGATCGCTGTGCTGAGCCCGCCGTGGTTCCCGGTCCCGCCGACCGGCTACGGCGGGATCGAGTGGATCGTCTCGCTGCTCGCCGACGGCCTCACCGACGCCGGGCACGACGTCACGCTCTTCGCCTCCGGCGACTCGCACACGCGCGCGACCCTGGCCGCGGTCTACGCCCAGGCGCCGAGCGAGCAGATCGGGCGCTCGCTGCCGGACCTGCGGCACGTGCTCTCGGCCTACGAGCGCGCCGACGAGTTCGACGTCATCAACGACCACACGGGGCCGCTCGGCGCGGCACTCGGCGGCCTGGTCGACACGCCGGTCGTGCACACCGTGCACGGCCCGCTCGACGGCGAGCCGGGCGAGGTCTACGAGGCGCTCGCGCGGGTCACGCCGCACGTCGGCCTGATCTCGCTCTCGCTCAACCAGCGGCGGCCGAAGCCCGGACTGAACTGGGTCGCGAACATCCCGAACGCGCTCGACCTCGAGCACTACCCGTGCAATCCGCACAAGGGCGACTACCTGCTCTTCCTCGGCCGCATGAACCACGAGAAGGGCGCCCACCGCGCGATCCGGCTCGCGATGGAGCTCGGGCTGCCGCTGAAGCTGGCGGGCAAGATGCGAGAGCGGCGCGAGCAGGAGTATTTCGCCGAGCTCGTCGAGCCTCATCTCGGCGAGGGCATCGAGTACCTCGGCGAGGTGAACCACGGCACGAAGGTCGAGCTGCTGCAGAACGCCCGCTGCACGTTGTTCCCGATCGAGTGGGAAGAGCCGTTCGGCCTCGTGATGATCGAGTCGCTCGCGTGCGGCACGCCGGTGATTGCGACGCGGCGCGGGGCGGTGCCCGAGGTGATCGAGGACGGCCGCGGCGGGATCGTGGTCGACGACTGGCGCGAGGCGCCGGCCGCGCTCGACCGGGCCGACGAGCTCGACCCGGTCGAGTGCCGCCGCTACGCGGAGGAGCGCTTCGTGCCGGAGCGGATGGTCGGCGACTACGTCCGCGCCTACGAGGCGGCCGGCCTCAGCACGTAGTTCGCGCGCACGTACCGCGGCGCGAAGCCGGCGCGCACGATGTTGCGGTACGAGCCGCCCGGCACGCCGTCCACCGGCTCGCCGGTCTCTGTGACGACGACGCTGCAGCCGGCCTCGGCCGCCGCCGCGATGCGAGCCGCGAGCAGGGCGCTCTGCGCTCCCTTGCCGCGGTGTTGGGGCTTCGTCGCGCCGATGCCCACCCAGCCGAGGTCACCCAGGACGAAGAGCGCGCCTGCGCCGGCCGGCTCGACCCCGTCGAATGCGACGAAGCAGTGCCAGCCCTCGCGCGAGGCGAGCGTTGCCAGCCACTCGTGGGAGACGAGCGGCTCGCCGAAGCCGCGGACAGCCGCGTCCGCGAACGGCTCGCCGTCGTCGACCCGCTCGACACGCAGCTGCGTCCGCGCTCGCGGCGGGTCGGCGGCCGGCCGGCTGAACTTCGTCCAGCCGTGGTCGGGCACGTGTCCGCGCTGCTCGAGCCAGCGCGCCAGCTCCGGTGGCTCCGCGTCAGGGGCGACGGCGACGTAGGCGTGGACACCGTCGAGGAACGCGAGCGCCGCGTCGAGCTGCTCCTCGCTTGCCGGCCGGTCGAGGCCGAGCCCGAGCACGCGGTTGAACATCGTCACCTCGGAGGCGCCGTCGAGCCGGAGCGCGAGCGCGTCGCCGACCTCCTTCGTCTGCGCGCCGAGCGCTGCCGGCGCCGCAGCGTACAGCGAGCGGAACGCCTCGAGCTCGCCCCGCTCGACCGCGTCCATCAGGTCGCGGCCCGCTTGTCCCAGTAGCGCTTCAGGCCGGCGTACGACTGCCAGAACGGCATCGCCTGCTCGTAGGCGCCGCGGTCGTCGCCGAGGTCGGCGGCCGCCATCGCCTCGAAGTCCGCTTCGCTCGCGCCGTCCCGCACGCGCTCCGCCCACTCGCGCAGGCGCGCTCGCAGCTCGGCGAGGTGGCGCTCGACGTCGCTCGCGGCGCCGAAGTGGATCAGCGCCAGCCGCTGCGGCGCCCGCGCCTCGAGCTCGTCGAGCGTCCGCTCCCACGCCTCGAGGTCGACCTCGGGCGGC
Organism: Gaiellaceae bacterium; assembly: GCA_035455605.1. GTDB lineage: Bacteria > Actinomycetota > Thermoleophilia > Gaiellales > Gaiellaceae > AC-32. Next base: position 20 of record DATIER010000253.1, on the reverse strand, counting down.
GGCGTCGGCGGGAGCACGAA
>DATIER010000252.1:0-12724 GCA_035455605.1 Gaiellaceae bacterium | reverse complement strand
TCCGTTGTGACCCGATGCGGCTAGTCGCTCACGGCTTGCCGGACATCGAGATCCACGCCGCGCCGAGCGCGAGCAGGTAGAGGCCCGTCAGCACGGGCACGGCGAGCAGGATGCGCTGCCGCCGGGCGGCGAGGAGGATCCCGACGACGATCAGCAGCGCCGCGCCGGCGTCGGAGACGATGAAGCCGACGCCGACCCACCCGGGCTCGTTGCCGTTCGGAAACTCCTTGTTGTCGATCCACTGCGCCGCGACCCGCATGAGAATGAACGCCGGGATCGCGCCCAGCATGAACGTCCGCTGCGCGACACGGGCGAGCAGCAGCTCGTGGCCACCCGCCCGGCGGATCGCGAAGCCGGCGACGGCGATCACGCCGACGGTGCCGAACAGGATGGTCGCCCCGAGCACGTGCAGGAAGAGCGGCAGGTTCCACGCGTCCGGGCGGATCAGCGCGAGCATCACGCCCCCGGCTTCCAGATCATCAGCGCCAGCACGGCGACGAGCAGCAGGCCGCTTCCGTAGCTGAGCGCGAGCGAGATCGGGTCGTGCACCCGGGCGCGCAGCTCGGTGCTCGGCGCGTCGCCGGCGGCGGCGAGCTCACGCGCGAGCCGCGCCGTCCTCTCGTCCCGCCGGCCGCCGATCCCACCGAGCGCGCTCCCCGCGATGAAGAGGACGAGCGCCGCGACCACCCAGCCGTCGCCGTACCCGTAGCGCGCCTCGTGCACGAGCCAGAGCCCGAACACGAGCGCGAGCGCCGCCCCGATCCCGATCGAGACGACCGCGACCCGGATCAACCCGAAGAGCAGCACGATCTCGCTCGGCTTCTCCCGCCCGAGCGCCGCGAGGTTCAGCGACGCCGCGAACGCGCCGCCGCCGAGCAGCAGGAACGCGCCCGTGACGTGGAACACGAGCAGCCACTGGTAGGTGCTCACCGGGCCCACCCTACAATCGCCGGGTGGACGAGACGGCCCGTCACCTGCGGCTCCTGACAGAGACGATCGCCGCCGTCAACTCCTCGCTCGACCTCGAGGAGGTGCTGTCGCTCGTCGCGCGCGAGGTCGCCGACGCGCTCGGCGCCGACGCCTGCTTCGTCTACCTCTACGACGAGCAGGCGGGCGAGCTGATCCTTCGCGCGACGTTCGGCACGCGGGTCGAGGAGATGACCGGCCGCCCGCGGATGCGCCCGGGCGAAGGGATCACCGGCACCGCCGCAGGGTCGCGCCAGCCCGTGATGATCCCTGCGCAGGCGCATCTCGACGAGCGCTTCAAGGCGTTCCCCAACCTGCCGGAGGACGAGTACGAGTCGATCCTGGCGGTGCCGATCCTGGCGCGAGACAAGCTGGAGGGCGCGCTCAACGTGCGCACGCGCGAGCCGCGTGCCTTCTCGACGGCCGAGATCGACCTGCTGCTCGCGATCGCGGCGCAGGTCGCGCAGACGATCGAGCACGCGAAGCTCTACGCGCAGGCGCAGCGGCGGGTGGTCGAGCTGGAGGCGCTCGCGCGCATCTCGGAGGCGGTCTCGGAGTCGCTCTACCTGGAGGAGTCGCTCGAGGGAATCGTCGAGGCGACGGTCGACGCGCTGGGCGCGACGGGCGCGGCGATCGTGCTCGAGGACGGTGAGGTCGTGTGGCCGGAGGGCCGGGCCGGCACGCACGCGGTCCGCGTCCCGTTGCGCTGGAAGGGGCGGCAGGTCGGCGAGCTCGTCTGCGATCGCGACTCGCCGTTCAGCGCCGACGACCGGGCGCTGCTCGGATCGATCGCGAGCCACGCGGCGGTGGCGCTCGAGCACGGGCGAGCGGTGCTGCGCGGCGTGCTGGCGCAAGAGATCCACCACCGGGTCAAGAACAACCTGCAGACGGTGGCGTCGCTCCTGCGCCTGCAGGCACGGGCCGACGATGTCGACGCGCACAAGGCGCTCGAGGACTCGGTCAACCGGATCCTCGCGATCGCCGCCGTCCACGAGGTGCTGACCGAGCGGCGTGACGACGACGTCGCGCTGGACGAGCTGCTCGACCGGCTGCGCGCGATGCTCGTCCAGGGGCTCGGCGCGTCGAAGTCGGTCGAGTCGACGCTGGAGCCGGTGGCGCTGGCCGGCAACCGCGCGACGGCGCTCGCGCTGGTGTTCTCGGAGTTGCTGCAGAACGCGCTCGAGCACGGTGGCAACTCGGTGCGCGTCGAGCTCGCGCGGCAGGACGGCGAGGTCGTGCTCGCGATCGCCGACGACGGCGCCGGAGTGGACGGTGAGCCGGTCTCCGGAACGGGGCTCTCGATCGTTCGCGCGCTCGTGCGCGACGAGCTCGGTGGGACGCTCGCGCTGGAATCGAACGGCGGTCTCCGGGCGGAGGTCGTTTTCCCGGTGTGAGTGAGGCTGTTGGCGACTTCTTGCGCATGCGGCACGCTCACGTCACAGACACGTCACACCTTCGGCGCTACGCTCGCAGCGGGCGGCGGGTGGACCTCTCATCCCCACCCGGGTGGGGCCGCGCGCGCGTGAACATCTAACTGCCGCCGCGACGAGCTAGCGGCGTTCGAAGACGGCGACGCGCCAGATGTGGCCGGAGGGCTCGTGCACCACCGTCGTCAGGCCCGCGCGCTCGGCGGCCTGCTCGACCGCCGCCGGCGAATGGATGTACGTCTCGACTCCGCCGATGAGGCGGAAGAAGACGTTGGCGGCGCGCGAGCCCCAGCGCAGCCACCACGTTTCCCTCGGGAAGCTGAGCGCCAGCAGCCTGCGCGCGCGCCCCGCGGCCGCGCCGACGAGCCGCTCCGGGTCCGGGTAGCAGCAGACGACGCGGTGCATCACCACCACGTCGGCCTCGTCCACGAGCGACGCCTCCTCCACGAAGTCGCCGTGCCGCCGGTCGATCTGCTCGTCCGCGCCCGCCTCCGTGACCAGCGCCGCCGCCGCGTCGTCGTACCCGTGCGAGAGCTCGACCACGGTCGCGTGCCCGGCGCCGCGCTTCAACAGCTCGAGGTCGATCGCGCCCACGCCGCCGCCGGGCTCGAGCACGGTCGCACCGGCCACGCCGCGAGCCGCGACCTCGTCGACGAGCCGCTGCGCCGTCCTGTCGAGCCCACGGCGCCGGTAGCGCTTCGCGTCACGTCGCGCGACACGCGCGCCGAAGAACCGCTCGTACCCGCGCGCGCAGCAGCCGCTCACGGCCACGAGTCTACGACGCCAGGATCCGCTGGAGCCGGGCCGCCGCCGCCGTGGGCGCATAGACCGCGGTCGGCGGGTACGTGTGCTCGACTCGCCGGTCGACGAGGCCGCAGCGCTCGAGATCCTTCAGCGCGAGCGCCAGGGCTCGCGCCGTGACGCCGGGTAGCGAGTCGCGCAGCTCCGAGAACCGTGCCTGACGGCCGAGGACCGCGAGCACCGGCAGCGACCACTTCCGCAGCACGACGTCGCGCCTGCCGTCCACGGCTGTCAGAAGGCGTTCGCAGCGGACGGCGGCGGCCTCACCCGCTCCCGTGAGCAGGTACTCCGGCCGCAGCGGCTGCCCGTACCCCGGGTTCCGGCGCACGAGCCCGAGCTCCACGAGCCCGTCCAGCGTCCTGCGCAGCGACGTGCCGCCGACGCCGAGCCGGTTCGCGAGCACCACGAAGCGCGTCCCGCCCGTGCGGCGGAGCTCTGCCAGCACGGGCACCGACCAGCGGTGGTGACAGAGGCTGATGAGCTCTTCGATTGACACGAAACGCTATCTAGTATAAAAACGGTCACCTGACGGAGGCACGCACCGAGGGAAGGAGCAGCGATGAGCGAGCAGACGGCAACCGAGACGATCACGGACGCACCGAATACGCGAACCACCTGACGATCTCGTGCGGCGTCGCCGACCTCGAGCGCGCGATCGCCTGGTACCACGACCTGCTGGGCTTCGAGCTGATCTACAAGCTCGACGACATGGGCTGGTGCGAGCTGCGGACGCACTGGAACGGGATCTCGATCGGGCTCGGTCAGTCGGAGGAGCCGAAGGTCGGCGGCACGACGCCGGTGTTCGGCGTCCGCGACATCGAGGCGGCGCGCGCGCACCTCGAGTCGAACGGCGTCCGCTTCGACGGCGAGACGCAGGTCATTCCCGAGCTGGTCAAGCTCGCGACGTTCTACGACCCGGACGGGAACCCGTGGATGCTCGCGGAGACCGCCGTTCCGCAGGCGTGAGCGCGCTTAGACTCGCCGCATCCGCATCCTCGTAGCCGAAGACGAGACGATCATCCGCCTCGACCTGCGCGAGCTGCTCGAGCGCGCCGGCTTCGAGGTGTGCGCCGAGGCCAGGGACGGGCTCGAGGCGGTCGAGCTCGCCCGCACCGAGCAGCCCGACCTCGCCGTGCTCGACGTGAAGATGCCGCGTCTCGACGGCATCGAGGCCGCTCGCCGGATCCTGGAGGAGCGGCCGATCCCGATCGTGATGCTGACGGCCTACGGGCAGGACGAGCTCGTCGCCCGCGCGGTCGAGGCAGGCGTCTTCGGGTACCTCGTCAAGCCGTTCCGCGAGCAGGATCTGCTGCCTGCGATCCGCACCGCCCGCGCCCGTCACGAGGAGCTGGTGGCGTTGCGCGAGCAGGCCGACTCGCTAGCCGAGGCACTGGCGGCGCGCAAGGTAATCGAGCGCGCGAAGGGCCTGCTGATGGAGCGGGAAGGACTGACCGAGCAGGACGCGTTCGCCCGCCTGCGCAAGGCGAGCCAGGTCTCCGGTCGGCCGCTGAACGTGGTCGCGGAGGCTGTGGTCGCCACCTTCGAGAAGACGAACTGAGCCAATCGGCAGAATGCCGGGGTGGGTCTACTCGCTTCACCTCGCCGCCGGCGGCGGCTGCTCCGGCTCGGCATCGTCGTCGGCATCGCCGCGCCGCTGATCTTCCTGGGCATCCACTACTCGCAGCCCGGGAACCCGGAGAACGCGACGGGGCCGAACATCAGCGTCCCCGGCTACAGCCAGCCGAAGAACGCGCCCTTCACGGCGCGGCGGCGTCGCGAGGTCGCGCGTGTCCTGCGGCAGTTCATCCTCACGGCTGTCGACCGCCAGGACGTCGGGCGCTCGTGGGACATCTCCGCGCCGAGCCTGCGCGAGGGCTTCACGCGCAGGCAGTGGAGCAGCGGCGACCTGCCCGTGGTGCCGTACCCGGCGCAGGATCGCGGCCTGGGCCAGGGGTACGTCGAGTACTCGTACACGGACGCGGTCGGCATGGAGGTCTACCTCTTCCCGAAGCCGGGCTCCGGGTACTCGCAGCTGACGGCCGACGTCGAGCTCGTCAAGGGCAAGGACGGCAAGTGGCTCGTCGACTACTGGATGCCGAAGAAGTTCCACGGGCCGCCCGCGCTCTCGGCCAGCCAGCGGGCCAAGGCGAAGGCGCAGGCCGCGAAGGCGCAGGCCGCCGCGAAGCGGTCGCGGAAGGCCACGCGCCAGCAGGCAAAGGCGAAGGCGGCGTCGGCACCGCGCCCGCAGTCCGACCAGCAGTTCAACCAGCCCCGGCAGAGCAAGCTCTGGTGGCTCGTGCCGATCGGCGTCATCGCCGCGTTCCTGCTGGTCCCGCTCGGGCTGGCCGGGCGAGGCTGGTACCGCAACCGGCGCGAGGCGCGCCGGTACGCGACGCGAACCTAGCTCCTTACGCCTGCGCCTCCTCGAACAGCCGCTCCCAGCGCGAGATCAGGCCCTGGAGCTCCTCCCGCGCCCGGCGGTGCGCCGCGAGCGCGTCGACGTCGCCCCAGTCCTCGGCGAGCCGGCGCTCGAGCTCGGCGACGGCCTGCTCCTGCTGCGAGATCCGGCCTTCCAGCTGCTCGAGCTCGCTCGGGCGCGGCGGTCGTTCGCGCCTCGGCTTCGCCTTGTGCGGTCGCGGCTCCACGGGCTTCTGCGCCGGCGCGGGCTCCTCGCGGCGCTTCGCGTACTCCGCCCAGCCGCCGTCGAACGACTCCAGCGTCTCCTGCTCGATCGCGAGCAGCCGGTGGGCGACGGCGTCGAGCAGCGCACGGTCGTGCGAGACGAGCAGCACCGTTCCCGGGAACGCGTCCAGCGCGACCTCCAGCGCCTCGCGGCTCTCGAGGTCGAGGTGGTTCGTCGGCTCGTCGAGCACGAGCAGGTTTGCGCCGGAGGCGACGACGAGCGCAAGCGCGAGCCGCCGCCGCTCGCCGCCGGAGAGCGCCGTGACCGGCTTCTCGTGCGCCTCCCAGCCGGAGAAGAGGAACTGCCCGAGCAGGTTCTGCGCCTGCGGGCGCGGGAGGCCGGTCGCTCGCTGCGCGCAGTCGAGCACGCTCCCGCGCTCGTCGAGCTCGACCTCGTGCTGCGAGAAGTAGGCGGGCACGACCCCGTGGCCGAGGCGGACGCGGCCGTCGGTCTGCTCGCGACGGCCGAGCACCGTCTCCAGCAACGTCGTCTTGCCCGAGCCGTTGGGCCCGACGAGGCCGACGTGTTCGCCCCGCTCCAGCACGAACGAGGCGTCGTGCAGCAGCGGCTTGTCCCCGGCCGACACGTCGAGCCCCTTCGCCTCGACGACCGTCCGGCCGCTGCGCGCGGGCTTGAGGAAGTCGAAGCCGAGCGAGCGGCTGCTGCGCGTGAGCAGCTCGTACTCGCCCCGCGCGGCGCTGCGCTCGGACTCGAGCCGCTTGATCTGCGTCAGCTTGGCCTGCGCCTGCCTGGCCTTGCTCTTCTTGTAGCGGAAGCGCTCGACGAAGCGCTCGAGCCGCGCGATGTCGGTGCCGACGCGCTGCGCCGTCCTCGCCGCGTGCTGCGCGCGCGCCGCCTTCTCGATCCGCCAGACATGCCACGGCCCGGGGAAGAAGAGCGAGCGGCCGCCTTCGAGCTCGAGCACGCCGGTGGTGACGGCCTCGAGGAACCAGCGGTCGTGCGCGACGAGGATCACGGCGGCGTCGAGTGACTGCAGCTCCTGCTCGAGCCATTCGAGGTTCTCGACGTCGAGGTGGTTCGTCGGCTCGTCGAGCAGCAGCAGGTCGGGATCGCCGGCGAGCGCGCGGGCGAGCGAGGCGCGTGTGATCTCGCCGCCGGAGAAGGTCTCGAGCGGCCGGTCGAGGTCGTGCTCGGCGAAGCCCAGGCCGCGCAGCACGGCGGCGGCGCGGTCGCGCCAGGTGTAGCCGCCCGCGTGCTCGAGCCGCGCCTGCGCGTCGGCGTAGCGCGCCAGCGTCGTCTGCGAGGAGTCGCCGCCCGCCATCGCCTGCTCCAGGCGGCGCAGCTCCTCCTCGGTCTCGACCAGGTCGCGCGCGCCGGTGAGCGCGTACTCGCGCAGGCTGAGACCGCGGTCGAGCGGCGGCCGCTGGTCGTGCAGCGCGATGCGCGTGCCCTTCGCGAAGGCGAGCTCGCCGCCGTGGATCTCGCTCTCGCCGACGAGCATCCGCAACAGCGTCGTCTTGCCGGCGCCGTTCGGGCCGGAGAGCGCGAGCCGCTGCCGGCGGTCGACGGCGAACGACACGCCCTCGAAGAGCAGCGCGCCAGCGAGCTCCTTGCGCAGGTTGGAAGCCGTGACGATCGGCATGCTCTAAGCGTATGCGGGTGCTCGCGCTGGACGTCGGCAGCTCCTCGACGCGTGCCGGCCCGTACGACGAGCGCGGGCGGCAGGCGGCCGAGCCCGCGCGCCGGTCGTACGCGTCGAGGCACGGGCAGCTCGACGCGGACGAGCTGCTGGCGGCGGCCGAGGCCGTGCTCGCGGAGGCCGGCGCCGCGGAGGCGCTCGGGATCTCGTGCTTCTGGCACAGCCTGCTGCTGCTGGACGAGCACGAGCGGCCGCTGACCCCGGTGCTGCTCTGGCAGGACCGCCGCGCGGCCCCGCAGGTGGAGGCGCTCGCCGCGCGGCTCGACGCGCACGAGGTGCAGGCGCGCACGGGGTGCACGCTCCACCCCAGCTTCTGGCCCGCCAAGCTCGCGTGGCTGCGGGACGAGGGCGTGCTGGCGGAGGCGCGGCGTGCGGTCTCGTTCGCGGACTACCTCTTCCTCCGGCTGACGGGCGAGCTGCGCTCGTCGCTCTCGACCGCCTCGGGCAGCGGGCTCCTGAACCTCCGGGCACGCGCCTGGGACGCGGAGCTGCTGGACGAGCTCGGCCTCGACGAGGCGCTGCTGCCGCCGCTCTCGGACGAGCCTGTGGGCACGACGTACCCGCCGCTCGGCGACGGCGCGTGCTCGAACCTCGGCGCCGGCTGCGTCACGCCCGAGCGCGCCGCCCTGAACATCGGCACCTCGGGCGCCCTGCGCGTCGTGCGGGCGGGCGAGCCGGAGCCACGGCCGGGGCTGTTCAGCTACTTCCTGGACGAGCGGCGCGTGGTCGAGGGCGGAGCCGTCTCCGACGGCGGCAACCTCTACGCGTGGGCGCAGCGGACGCTGCAGCTCGAGCCGCTCGAGGCCCGGGAGCCGGACGGCCACGGCCTCACCTTCCTGCCCCTGCTCGGCGGCGAGCGCAGTCTCGGCTGGAACCCGCGCGCGAACGGCGCGGTCACGGGCCTGACCTTCGACACCGACGCGACCGACCTGCTGCAGGCCGGGCTCGAGGGCGTCGCCTACCGGATCGCCGAGATCGCCGACCGGCTGCCGGCCGTGCGGGAAGTGGTCGCGACCGGGCACGCACTGCTCCAGAGCGAGTGGTGGATGCAGGTCTTCGCCGACGCGCTCGGGCGGCCGGTGGTCGCGTCGGACGTCGCCGAAGGCTCGGCGCGCGGCGCAGCCGTCCACGCGCTCGAGCGCCTCGGCCTCCAGGCGGAGCCGGCGCCGCTCGGCCGCAGGCACGAGCCGGATGCGGAGCGCGGGCAGGTGTACGCCGCCGCGCGCGAGCGGCAGCGCGAGCTCTACCGGCGGCTCTTCTAGCTCGGGACGCGCGCGCCGACGAGCGCCTGCGCCGCCTCGGCGATGTGGGCGGCGTCGATCCCGGCGGCGGCGAGCAGCTCCGCGGGCTTGCCCGAGCCGGGCAGCTCGCGCACCGCGAGCCGCACGACCCGCGCCGGCTGCTCCGCGTCCGCGAGCACCTCGAGCACCGCGTCGCCGATCCCGCCCTCCGACCAGTGGTCCTCGACGGTCAGGATCCGGCCCGTCTCCTCGGCGGCCGCACGGAGCGTGCCGGCGTCGACGGGCTTGACCGAGTAGAGGTCGATCACGCGCGCGTCGACGCCCTCCGCGCTCAGCCGGTCGGCTGCCTTCAGCGCCTCGTGCAGCGTGATCCCGGCGCCGACGATCGTCACGTCGCTGCCGTCGCGCAGCACGCGCGAGCCGCCGATCGGGAACTCGTCGTCCGCGCCGTAGACGACCGGGGTCGCGGCGCGCGTCGTGCGCAGGAAGACGATCCCCTCACGGTCGGCCATCTCCACCACCAGCTTCGCCGTCTGGTTCCCGTCGCACGGGTAGAGCACGGTCGAGCCGTGGACGGCGCGCATCATCGCGATGTCCTCGAGCGCCATCTGCGACGGCCCGTCCTCGCCGATCGAGACGCCGGCGTGCGAGCCGCAGAGGCGGATGTTCGCCTGCGAGATGGCGGCCATGCGGATGAAGTCGTAGGCACGCGAGAGGAAGGCCGCGAAGGTCGACGCGAACGGGACCCAGTTCCGCACCTGCAGGCCGACCGCGGCCGCGACCATCTGCTGCTCGGCGATGTACATCTCGAAATAGCGGTCGGGGTGCGCGTCGCGGAAGAGCTCGGCGTAGGTCGAGTTCGAGACCTCGCCGTCGAGCGCGACCACGTCGCCGCGCGCCGAGCCGAGCGCCGTCAGCGCGTCGCCGTACGCGCGCCTGGTGGCGACCTCCTCGCCGCGCTCCCACGTCGGCAGCTCGAGCGGGCCCGCGGTCTCGAAGCGATGCGGCTCGGCCTGGTCCGGCTTTGCCGCCTCGACGACGATGTTCCGCTCGCCGCCGAGCTCCGCGATCGCCTCGTCGGGGTGGTCGAGCGCCTTGCCGTGCCAGTTCGGCTGGTCCTCGACCTCCTTCACGCCCTTGCCCTTCAGCGTCCGGGCGAGGATCACCGTCGGCTGGCCCTGCTGCGCGGCCGCGTCGCCGTACGCGCGGTCGATCGCCTCCACGTCGTGGCCGTCGATCTCGATCGCGTGCCAGCCGAAAGCGCGCGCGCGGCTCGCGTAGGAGTCGAGGTCCCAGCCGTGCATCGTCTCGCCGCGCTGGCCCCACTTGTTCACGTCGACGATCGCCGTCAGGTTGTCGAGCCCGTAGAAGGCGGCGTGCTCGAACGCCTCCCACATCGAGCCCTCCGCCATCTCGCTGTCGCCGCAGAGCGCCCACACGCGATACGGCAGCCGGTCGAGCTGCTTGCCTGCGAGCGCGATTCCGACGGCGAACGGCAGGCCCTGGCCGAGTGAGCCGGTGGCGACGTCGACCCACGGGATCGCCGGCGTCGGGTGCCCCTGCAGGCGCGAGCCGAGCTTCCGGAACGTCAGCAGCTCCTCGTCGGTGATCGCGCCGGCGGCCTTGTAGAGCGAGTACAAGAGCGGCGAGGCGTGGCCCTTGGAGAAGACCAGGTGGTCGTTCATCGGGTTCTCCGGCCGATCGAAGTCGTAGTGGAGGTACTTCGCCAGCAGCACCGCCATCAGGTCGGCGGCGGACATCGAGGAGGTCGGGTGGCCGGACTTGGTGACGGCCGCCGCGCGGATCGAGTCCACGCGCAGCTGCTGTCCCAGCTCACGCCAGAGCTCAGGCCCTTCCATCGGGGTAACGTAACGGTCCTATGCGTGTCGCGGTCGCGTTCGACCATCGCGGCGTCAAGCTGCGCGAGCGGTTGCTGCAGGAGGTCGCCGCCCTCGGGCACGAGGCGGTCGATCTGGGCACCGACCGGCCCGAGCCGCGGATCGACTACCCCGACAAGGCGCGGCAGGTCGGAGAGGCGATCCGCGCCGGCGAGGCCGAGCGCGCGCTGCTCGTCTGCGGCTCCGGCGTCGGCGCCTCGGTCGCGGTGAACAAGCTTCCCGGCATCCGCGGCGCCGTCTGCCACGACGTTTACTCCGCGCATCAGGGCGTAGAGCACGACGACATGAACGTGCTCTGCCTCGGCTCCGAGGTCGTGGGGGAAGAACTGGCGGCGGAGCTGACACGAACGTTTCTGGGCGCGCGCTTCGACGGGGGCGAGCGCTACGTCAGGAGGCTTGAGAAGATCGAGGAGATGGAAAGGGTGTTCACCTATGGCTAAGTCGAGGCTTCACGAGCTGAGCGAGCTCGGCCAGAGCGTCTGGATCGACTTCCTCTCGCGGCAGATGCTGCAGAGCGGGAAGCTCGCGCGGATGCTGGAGGAGGACGCCGTCGTCGGCGTCACGTCGAACCCGACGATCTTCCAGAAGGCGATCTCGGAGGGAGACGCGTACGACGAGCAGCTGCGCGAGGTCCTCGCCGAGGAGGACGACACCAAGGAGGTCTTCCTCCGGCTCGCCGTCCAGGACGTGCAGAACGCGTGCGACCTGCTGCGGCAGGTCTGGGACGGCGGCCAGGGCCAGGACGGCTGGGTGTCGATCGAGGTCGACCCGAACCTCGCCTACGACACCGAGGCCACGATCGCCGAGGCGCAGCGCCTGCACGAGCTCGTCGACAGGCCGAACTGCTTCGTGAAGATCCCGGCGACGGAGGCGGGGCTGCCGGCGATCGAGGAGATGATCGCGCGCGGCCGGCCGATCAACGTCACGCTGATCTTCTCGCTGCAGCGCTACGTCGAGGTGGTCGAGGCGTACCTGCGCGGGCTCGAGCGGCTCGTCGAAGCTGGCGGCGACCCGGTGGGAGTCGCGTCGGTCGCGAGCTTCTTCGTCTCGCGGGTCGACACGGAGGCCGACCGTCGGCTCGACGAGGCCGGAGCGGCGGACGAGCTGAAGGGCAAGCTCGCGGTCGCCAACGCGAAGCTGGCCTACCAGCGGTACCGGGAGCTCTTTTCCGGCTCGCGCTGGGAAGCGCTCGCGGCCAAGGGCGCCCGCGCCCAGCGCTGCCTCTGGGCGTCGACCTCGACGAAGAACCCCGCGTACCGCGACGTGCTCTACGTCGAGGAGCTGATCGGGCCCGAGACGGTGAACACGATGCCCGAGGAGACGATCGAGGCCTTCCAGGAGCACGGCCGGGTGGCGCTCACGCTCGAGCAGGATCTCGACGGGGCGAAGCGCGTGTTCGAGCGCGTCGCCGAGGCCGGCGTCGACTACGACGACGTGGTCGCGACGCTCGAGCGCGAGGGCGTGGACAAGTTCGCGGACTCGTTCCGGGAGTTGCTCGACGGCGTCAGGGCGAAGCGCGGCGAGCTCGTCTCCGCCTGAGGCGTTGTGGTCCTTCGGGTAATGCCGCCCAGCTTGTGGGTCGTGAGCACCAAGCCAGGGGCTGCGATCGTCTGCGGCCAAGGCTGGTTGCCTTGGCAAGGACGAGTGCAGTTTCTGGCGCCGCGTGATCGCGGGCCACAGGCGGGCATGGATTGCCTGGAGGAGCACTAGGTGGCGCTGCATTCGGAGGTCGCCGGCGAGGGGCCGGCGGTCGCGCTCCTGCACGAGGGCATCTGCGACAGCCGTATGTGGGACGACCAGTGGGAGGCGTGGTCGCGGTCGTTCCGGCTGCTGCGGCTCGACTTCCGCGGCTTCGGACGCTCGCCGCTCGGGTCGGAGCCGTACTCGCACGCGCGTGACGTGCTCGGTGTGCTCGAGCAGCACGGAATCGAGCGCGCCGCGTTGGTCGGTGTGTCGCTCGGCGGCCGCGTCGCGCTGGAGGTCGCGCTCGCGCGGCCGGAGCTCGTCTCGGCGCTCGTGCTCGTCGCGCCGGGCCTCCCCGGGCACGA
>DATIER010000251.1:0-4599 GCA_035455605.1 Gaiellaceae bacterium | reverse complement strand
TCGGCGATCAGCAGCACGTAGGCGCGCACGTGCGTCGCGAAGCGCAGGAAGGTCGCGAGGAAGGTGTGCAGGCCCTCCGGCGACGTGCCGACGACGAGCGTCGCGAACCAGTTCGCGATCGTCGCGAGCGCGGCGATCACGCCCCAGAGGGTGAGCCAGAGGAAGAGCGGGATCGCGAGGATCAGGCGGAAGAAGACGGTCAGCCGCGTCCGCTGGAGGTCGTCGTTGACGATCAGGCGGATCGGGTGCGCCGTCGGCGCGTGCGCTGCTGCTGTCTCCAGCTCGGTTCCTTCCACTCAGCGGCCCTCGAAGCGGGGCTCCCGTTTCTCCAGGAAGGCGTCCACTCCTTCGCGGAAGTCCTGCGTCCGGGTGGCGGCGGCCTGGAGCTGGGCCTCGCGCTCGAGCTGCTCCTCGAGCGTCGCCCGGTCGGCGCTGTCGAACAGCCGCTTGCTCATGCCGATCCCGCGTGTCGGCAGCGCCGCCAGCTGCGCGGCCCACTCGGCCGCGCGGCCGGCGAGGCGGTCGTCGGGCACGACCTCCGAGACGAGGCCCCAGTCGAGGGCCTCTTGCGCGCTCAGCCGCCGCCCGGAGGTCATCCATTCGAACGCCCGCGGCGCGCCGAGCAGCCGCGTGACGAAGAACGTGCCGCCCGAATCCGGGACGAGGCCGATGTTGACGAACGCCGGCACGAAGCTCGCGCTCTCGGCGGCCACGCGCAGGTCGCAGGCGCAGGCGAAGCTGAGGCCGGCGCCCGCGGCCGGGCCGTTGACCGCCGCGATCACCGGCTTCTCGAGCTCGCGCACCGCCCGGATCGTCGGGTGGTAGCTCGCACGCAGGCGGCCGGCGATGTCGCGCGCCGCCTCGCCGAACTCGTTCAGGTCCTGGCCGACGCAGAAGCCGCGCCCGGCGCCGGTGACGACGACCGCGCGCACGTCTCCGCTGCGCGCCTCCTTGAACGCGCCGACCAGCCGGCGGTGCATCTCGGCCGTGAACGCGTTCAGGACGTCGGGCCGGTTGAGCGTGATCGTGAGGACGGCGCCGTCGCGGCTGGTCTCGACCTCGGGCATCCGCCGCAGCCTATAACCGCGTTGCTAGCGTCGCCGCATGGCTGGGCTGACCTACATCTCGTCCGAGCAGGACGCGCTCGACGCCTACTCGAACGCCGTCATCTCGGTCGCCGAGCGGCTCGCGCCGTCGGTGGCGAACCTGCGCGTCTCGCGCGGGCGGCGGACGGGCGGCGGCAGCGCGGTCGTGATCACGCCGGACGGGTTCCTCGTCACCTCGGCCCACGTCGTCGACGGCTCGACCCGCGGCGGCCGCGCCTCGTTCGTGGACGGGCGCGAGCTCGCGTTCTCGGTCGTCGGCTCCGACCCGCACTCCGACCTCGCCGTGCTGCGCGCGCAGGCGGACGACCTCGTCCCGGCCGAGCTCGGCGACGCGGAGGGCCTGCGCGTCGGCCAGCTCGTCGTCGCGATCGGGAACCCGAACGGCTTCGCGGGCTCGGTCACCGCCGGCGTCGTCTCGGCGCTCGGCCGCTCGCTGCCGACCGCCAGCGGGCGGATCGTCGACAACGTGATCCAGACCGACGCGGCGCTCAACCCGGGGAACTCGGGCGGCGCGCTGGCGGACGGCCGTGGCCGCGTCGTCGGGATCAACACCGCCGTCGCGGGCGTCGGCCTCGGCCTCGCCGTACCCGTGAACGCGGCCACGCGAGCGATCGTCGGCGCGCTGATGACGGAGGGCCGTTTCCGGCGCGCGTACCTCGGGATCGCCGGCGGCTCGCGGCCGCTGCCCCCGCGCGTCGCGCGGCGGCTCGGGCGCGACTCCGGGGTCGAGGTCGTGCAGGTGGCCGAGGGCTCCCCGGCCGCGGCGGCCGGCCTGCACGCGGAGGACCTGATCGTCGAGCTCGACGGCGAGCCCGTCGGCGACGTCGCCGACCTGCAGCGGCTGATGGTCGTGGAGAAGATCGGCGCGCCCGTCTCGCTGTGCGTCCTGCGCGAGGGCCGCGAGCTCGAGCTCTCGCTCGTCCCGGCCGAGCTCGCAGGCTAGACCGGCCCGGTCAGCGGCTGCGTGTGGCGCTCGTGGCCGGCGAGCTCGGCGAGCACCTGTGCGACGAGCACGGCGGCGAGCAGCCAGAGGATCAGCACGGGCGAGAGCACCGTGGCGAGGCCGACGAGCACGAGCGCGACGCCCGCCGTCGCCAGGCGCAGCAGGACGTCCGCGTCGAGGAGCATCGGCGGCGCCGCGAGCTGGATCGCCGCCAGGCCGCCCATGCACAGCGCCGTCCCGGCCGCTGCGATCCAGCCGATGTCGTCGTAGCTCGGGCCGGGCCCGACCGAGAAGATCGTCAGCTTCACGCCGACGCCGAGCGCCGCGATGCCGGCCGCGACGAAGTAGTGCGCGTAGGTGAAGGTGATCCCGCTGAGCACGTTCCGCGTCACCACGACGCCGGCGTCGAGGAAGTCGAAGTAGAGCCACCAGATCGCGGCGCCGGTGAGGAAGCCGGCGAAGGCGACCGTCCCGGAGCTGAGCGTCCAGCTGACGTGGGCGGTGCCGAGCACGACGCCGATCACGCCCTCGCCGAGCACGATCAGGACGAGCAGCCCGAAGCGCTCCGGCAGGTGGCGCGGGTCGACGGGCATGCTCCCGAGCAGCCGCCACGCGCGCACCGGCCCGGCGTGCTCGATCAGGAGCGACACGCCCCACAGCCCGTACTTCCACGGCACCGGCACGGCGAGCGAGACGAGCCAGATGCCGACGCCGATCCCGAAGACGAGGATCAGCCACGCCGCGACCTGCCGGGCGGCCGGGAGGTCGAGGTAGACGCGCACGTAGAGCCCGATCAGAACGAGGCGCACCGCGACGTACGCGACGACGAAGCTGTTCTGGCCGCCGTGCAGCGCGTGCGGGACGGTGCTCGCGAGGGCGGCCACCGCGAACATGCCGAGCAGGGTCAGCAGCCGGTAGACGAGGTCGTCCGTGTCGAACCGCGTCGCGTAGAAGGCGAACCCGGCCCACGCCCAGCCGATCGGCAGGAACAGGGCGAGGAAGCGGGCGAAGCCGGCCGCCGTCGGATCGGCGCTCAGGATCGACGCGACCTCCGCCACCGCGGCCACGAAGACGAGGTCGAGGAACAGCTCGAGCCAGGTCGCGCGCCGCTCCTGGTCGGTCTCGAGCGTGCGCAGCCGGGGCGGCTCGAGGAACCGCGCCAGCCTGCTCACGCGCTCGGGCCGGCTACCGCCGGCGCCGCGCAAGCGACCAGACGGCCAGCACCGCGAGCCCGGCGACGACCTGCCAGCCGACCATCATCCGCTGCACGTCGATCGCCGGCTTCCACTCCACCTTGTCGCCGGAGACGACGTACGCGCCGACGGGCCGGGCCTTGAGGCCGAAGCCGCCGCCGCCGTTGTTCTCGTTGTCGCCGCCGCCGCCTCCTCCGCCGCCGACCGACGCGGCGGGGATGACGGTCACTCCCTCGCGCTCCACCGGCTCGCCGTACACCCGCTTGGCGGCCATCGCATCCTGTGCTCCTCGCAGCAGCTCGTCGATGTCGGGCATGACTACCTCCCTTGGAACTCGGGCTTGCGCTTCTCGGTGAACGCCGTCAGGCCCTCGCGGGCGTCCTCGCTCGCGAACGCGAGGTAGAGCGCCCGCCGCTCGGCCTCGAGGCCTGCGGTGAGGGTCGTCTCGTGGGCGCGGTTCACCGACTCCTTCGCCAGCCGCGTCGCGACCGGCCCCTTCTCGGCGATCTCGCGAGCGACGCGCTTCGCCTCGTCGAGCCAGGCCTCCTTCACGACCACGCGCGCGACGAGGCCTGCCTCTCGTGCCTCGTGCGCGGTGAGGCGCCGGCCGCTGAGGATCACGTCCATCGCCAGCGCCTTGCCGACCGCGCGCGTCAGCCGCTGGGTGCCGCCGGCACCGGGGATGATCCCGAGGCTCGTCTCCGGCTGGCCGAACTGCGCGGTCTCGGAGGCGACGATCACGTCGCAGCTCAGCGCGAGCTCGCACCCGCCGCCGAGGCAGAAGCCGGACACCGCGGCGACGAGCGGCTTCCAGACCCCGCGGATCGCGTCCCAGCGCTCGACGCGGCGCTGGTAGTAGAGCTCGATCGCCGAGGCCTGGGCGAGCTCGCCGATATCGGCACCGGCGGCGAACGCGCGCTCGTTCCCGCCGATCACGATCGCGCGGATCGCATCGTCGCGGTCGAGCTCCCGCAACGTGTCGACCAGCTCCTCCATCAGCTCGTCCGAGAGTGCGTTCAGCTGGTCGGGCCGGTTCAGCAGCACGACCGCGACCGGCCCCTCGCGCTCGACGAGCACCAGGTCCGTCACCGTGCCTGACACCGTGCCGAGCGCCGCCACCGGTACGCGAAGCCGCTCCGCGCGTCGCGCCTTCTCACTTCCGTGACGAAGGCGTGACGTTCACGGCACCCGTCTGACACCGGGGTTCGAGCCCTCACTTCCGCTTCTCCAGGAAGCGCTCGATCGCGGCCTTCGGCTCGTCCGTCGCCATCGAGAGCGCCAGCCAGTCTCGGGCATGGTTGATCGTCTCGTGCCAGGCGAGGTCGCGCCAGAAGTTGAGGTGCTGCTTCGCGTACCG
>DATIER010000250.1:0-2843 GCA_035455605.1 Gaiellaceae bacterium | reverse complement strand
CCTGCTCGACGAGCTCCTCTCGGAGCGCGACAAGATCAACTCGATCCTGCAGGAGATCATCGACGAGGCGACCTCGCCCTGGGGGATCAAGGTCTCGATCGTCGAGGTCAAGGACGTCGAGATCCCGTCGGGCATGCAGCGTGCGATGGCGCGGCAGGCCGAGGCCGAGCGCGAGCGGCGCGCCAAGGTGATCGCCGCCGAGGGCGAGTTCCAGGCGTCCGAGCGGCTGAAGGACGCCGCCAACGTGATCGAGGATCACCCGGTGGCCCTGCAGCTGCGCTACCTGCAGACGCTGCTCGACCTTTCCGGGTCGCCGACGACGACGATCGTCTTCCCGATCCCGATCGACCTGCTCGAGCCGTTTCTCGGGCGCGGCAACTCGGACTCCGGCTCGCAGCCCTGAGCGACCTGCGGGTCGACCCGCTGTCGGGGCGGCTCGTCGCGGTCGCGCCTGCGCGGTCCCACCGGCCGGGCGCCGGGGGCGCGGTGCTCGAGCCGCAGACCGAGGACGAGCTCGCCTCGTGCCCGTTCTGCGAGGGACGCGAGGACCAGACGCCGCCGGAGGTGCTCGCGCTGCCGCGCGACCGCGCGCCGGACACGCCCGGCTGGCAGGTGCGCGTCGTGCCGAACAAGTACCCCGCCTTCGAGCGCCAGGAGGTAGTCGTCCACTCGCCCCGTCACGTCCGCTCGATCGCGGAGCTCGACCGCCCGCAGCTCGAGCTCGTGGCCGAGGTGTGGCGGCTGCGCGCCGAGGCGGCGCGGGAGGAGGGGATGGTCCTGTTCGCCGGCGCGAACGAGGGCCGGGCGGCCGGCGCGAGCCTGCTGCACTCGCACTCCCAGCTCGTGTGGCTGAGCGAGGAGCCGCCGGTGCCGGCGGCCGAGCGCTCGGGGCCGTGCCGACTCTGCGAGTACCTGGAGCTCGAGCGCGGTGACGGTCGGCGCATGGTCGAGGAACGCGAGGGGCTGCTTCTCCTCTGCCCGTACGCGGCGCGCTCGCCGTACGAGTGCCTGATCGCGCCGCTCGACCACGACGCGGACGGCTACGGCCCACGCCTCGGCGCCGCGCTCGAGCTCGCCGCGGAGGCGCTGCGGCGCCTGGGCACCGTGGGGCCGCCGCGCCCGATGAACCTCTGGCTCCACGAGAGCGGGCACTGGCACCTCGAGCTCGTGCCCCGCCTGAACGTCTACGCGTCGCTCGAGCTCGGAGCCGGCTACTTCGTCAACACGCTGCCGCCCGAGCAGGCGGCCGAGGAGCTACGCGGCTAGGAGGGTTTCGCGGCGCGGTTCGTCTCGCGGAAGCGTCGCGCCGCCTCGATCGCGGCGCCGAGGTTCAGGCCCTTGTCCTTCGCCTGCTTGATCAGCATCACGGTCTCGAGCGCGTCGATGTCGTAGATCCGCTGCTTGTTGCCCTTGGTCGGGATCTGCGCCTTGTTCGTCCAGTAGTCGAGCTGCATCTTCGAGATCCCCGCGATCTGGCAGACCTGCCCCAGGTAGAGCTCGATCTTGTCGAGGTGCTCCGCGAGGTCGATCGGCTCGAGGAAGTCGGCTGCCTTGTCGTAGGCCATGCTGCGCTCCTGGGGAGAGGCTTCTCTGTTGAAAGTTATAGCGACCTGCTTCCAGTTATGGAAGAGGCGCCCCGTCGAACCTACTCGTTCCTGGCGGATTCTGCAGCGGGAGCAGGATCTGGAGCGGCGAGCTCGTCGACCGCCGCCGCCTCGGCCTCCGACTCGGCCACGAGGGCGATGCTCGAGACCTGCTCGTCGCCGCGCAGACGCATCACGATCACGCCCTGCGTCGAGCGGCCCAGCCGCTTGATCTCGTCCACCGGCATCCGGATGACCGTGCCGCCGTTCGAGATCAGCATCGCCTGGTAGCCCTCGCGCACCGGCAGGGCCCCGGCGAGCTGGCCGCGGGCCTCGGTCAGCTGCACCGTCTTCACCCCGAGCCCGCCGCGGCCCTTGCCCGGGTAGTCCGAGATGCGGGTGCGCTTGCCGTAGCCCTGCTCGGTCACGACCAGCATGTCGAGCTCGTCGTCGGCGATGCCGGCCGAGATCACCTCGTCGCCCTTGCGCAGGCCCATGCCCTTCACACCCGAGGTCGCCCGGCCCATCGGCCGCACGTTCGATTCCTTGAAGCGGATCGCCTGGCCCTTGCGCGAGACGAGGATGATGTCGTCGGCACCGCTCGAGTGGAGCACGTCGACGAGCGCGTCGCCCTCGCGCAGCTTGATCGCGATGATGCCGTCCGCCTTGAGCGGGGTGTTGTACTCCTCGAACCTCGTCTTCTTGACCATGCCCTCGCGCGTGGCGAGCACGAGGTACTCCGCCTCCTTGAAGTCGCGCGTCGCGATCACGGCCCGCACCTGCTCACCCTGGGCGAACGGGAGCAGGTTGACGATCGCCCGGCCCTTCGACTGGCGCGTCCCGAGCGGAAGCTCGTGCACCTTCAGCCGGTAGACCTTGCCGACGGAAGTGAAGAAGAGCAGGTAGTCGTGGGTCGACGCGACGAACAGATGCTCGATGTAGTCCTCGTCCTTCAGATCCATGCCCATCACGCCGATGCCGCCTCGCCGCTGCTCGCGGTAGGTGGTGACCGGTAGCCGCTTCACGTAGCCCGAGCGCGTGATCGCGATCACCATGTCCTCCTCCGCGATCAGGTCCTCGAGCTCGAGCTCGCCCTCGGCGGCCACGATCTCTGTGCGCCGGTCGTCGGCCTTGCCGTACATCTGCTTCAGCTCGAGCAGCTCCTCGCGGATCAGCCCGTCGATGCGCGCCTCGTCGCCGAGGATCGTCCGCAGCTCGGCGATCCGCTCCTGCAGGTCGGCGAACTCGTCCTCGATGCGC
>DATIER010000249.1:0-20418 GCA_035455605.1 Gaiellaceae bacterium | reverse complement strand
GTGTCCGCGTACGCGACGATCTCGTCGACCGGCTCGCCCTTCAGCAGCCGCGTGTGTGCGCGCACGCCCTGTCGCTCGGCCTGCTCGCGGGCCGCGTCGAGCGGCGCCGACTCCTCGTCCCTGAGCTCGTGCGGCGCCGAGACGGTGACGCCGAAGGCACCCGCCGGCAGGACGTCGACGGCCGGCGCGACGAGCACGAACGTGACGTTCGCGCCCTGCTCGGCCGCGAGCTCGAGGCCGAAGTCGACGGCTTCCTGCGCGGAGGGAGAACCGTCCACGGCGATCAGAATGGTGTCCATCGTTCCCTCCTTGGCGTCGCTTGCCAGACAAGCGTCGGCGCACGGCTCGCCCGCCGCATCGGGCAGTTCCCGGGGCGGCTTCGGTAATTGCCCGCAGGGGCGATCGGCGTTCCGACCGATGGCCTTGCGCGCGCGCGGGCGGACGATGCTTCCGAGATCTCATGAGAGGAGGAGCCATGGCCACGCACCTACGCACCGCCGGCGGCACCTCGAGGACCTGCGGGATCGACTCCGTCGCCCAGATGTACGACAACGGCGAGGAGCTCGTCGTGCTCGTTCGGCTGAACGGCGGCCTGCTCGAGCTGCGCGTCCCCCGCCGGACGGTCGCGCCCGAGCAGCCGCATCGCATCACCGGCGTCAACGCCGACGCCACCCCGTGCTGAGAGCGAACGAACGGATGCCCCGGCGCAGGCCGGCCCGCGTCCGCCGAGAAGGAGGCGCGATGCGCAAGGTGATCCTGATGGGGGCCGGAGGGCGCGACTTCCACAACTTCAACGTCGTCTACCGCGACGACCCCGACGCGGAAGTCGTGGCCTTCACGGCGGCGCAGATCCCGGGCATCGACGACCGCCGCTACCCGCCGGCCCTCGCCGGGCCGCGCTACCCGAACGGCATCCCGATCCGGCCGGAGTCGGAGCTGGCGACGCTGATCCAGAGCGAATGGGCCGACGAGGTCGTGCTCGCCTACTCGGACCTTTCCCACGAGGACGTGATGCACAAGGCGTCGATCGCGCTCGCCGCCGGCGCCGACTTCAGGCTGCTCGGCCCGAGCTCGACGATGCTCCGCAGCAAGAAGCCCGTCGTCGCCGTGTGCGCCGTCCGCACCGGGAGCGGCAAGAGCCAGACGAGCCGCCGCGTCGGTCGGATCCTGCTCGACGCCGGCCTGGAGGTCGCGCTCGTGCGGCACCCGATGCCGTACGGCGACCTCGAGGCGATGCGCGTGCAGCGCTTCGCGACGCTCGACGAGATCGACGCCTCCAACCCGACGATCGAGGAGCGCGAGGAGTACGAGGAGCCGGTGCGCATGGGCATGGTGATGTACGCCGGCGTCGACTACGGCGCGATCCTCGAGCACGCCGAGGAGGAGGCCGACGTGATCGTCTGGGACGGCGGGAACAACGACTTCCCGTTCCTCCGGCCGGACCTGCTGATCGTCGTCGTCGACCCGCTCCGCGCGGGCCACGAGCTCAAGTACCACCCGGGCGAGGCGAACCTGCGCCTGGCCGACGTGGCCGTCGTGAACAAGATCGACTCTGCCAGCCTCGACCAGATCGAGCGCGTGCTGGCGGACGTCGCGGCGGTCAACCCGGCGCTGACCGTGATCAAGGCGACCTCGCCCGTGACGCTCGACGAGGGCCCGTCGCTCGCCGGCAAGGCGGTCCTCGTGGTCGAGGACGGCCCGACCATCACCCACGGAGGGCTGCCCTACGGCGCCGGCACCGTCGCCGCGCAGGCCGCCGGCGCGCCGTTGCGCGTCGACCCGCGCCCGTACGCCGTCGGCTCGCTCGTCGACGTCTACGAGCAGTACCCGCACATCGGCTCGGTGCTGCCGGCGATGGGCTACTCCGACGAGCAGCTCCACGAGCTCGAGCAGACGATCAACGCGGCCGAGTGCGACGTCGTCGTGACGGGCACGCCGATCGACCTCGCGCGCCTGGTCAGCTCGCGACATCCGATCAGGCACGCGACGTACGAGCTGCACGAGCTCGGCGAGCCGTCGCTCGAGACCGTGCTGCAGCCGGTCGTCGACCGGGTGCGCGGCGGGCTCGTGACGGCCTAGCTCGAACGCCCCGGGGCCGCGTTCTCGACGCGGCCCCGGCTCCCCTCTTTCGAGTCAGTAGGTACTTGTCCGAAGCGCATATCACGGCCTGCGCGGATGTCGCGTCCGGCCCGCAGCGCCAACCTTCTGAAGACGTCGAAGAGGAGGTGACCATGGCTGTCACCGTGACACCGAGACCCTCCCGCCCAGCGCTCGAGGAGGTTGCCCTCGAGCCGATCGTCGAGGCGCGGGCGGTCGAGAAGGTCTACGACACCGGCAAGCTGCAGGTGAACGCCCTCCGCGAGGTGTCGTTCGCGGTGCGGCCGGGTGAGATGGTCGCGATCATGGGGCCGAGCGGCTCCGGCAAGACGACGCTGCTGAACTGCCTCTCCGGCCTCGACCGGATCGACGGCGGCGAGGTGCTGATCGAGGGCGTCGCCCTCGGCGAGATGACCGACGAGCAGCGCACCGACTACCGCGCCCGCCGCATGGGCTTCGTGTTCCAGTTCTACAACCTGATGCCGGTCCTGACCGCGGTCGAGAACGTCGAGCTGCCGCTGCTCGTGGCGCGCGTGCCGGCCAAGGAGGCCCGGCGCAAGGCGCTCGCGGCCCTCGAGCTGGTCGGGCTGGCCGAGCGTGCGGCGCACGTGCCGGACGAGCTGTCCGGGGGCCAGCGCCAGCGCGTCACGATCGCGCGGGCGCTCGTGAACGACCCGGCGATCGTGTGGGCCGACGAGCCGACCGGCGACCTCGACAGCGAGAACGCCGAGGAGATCGTCGCGCTCATGCGGCGCCTCAACCGCGAGCGCGGGCTGACGTTCCTGATCGTCACGCACGACATCGGCGTCGGCCGCGCCACCGACCGCATCGTCCGCATGGTCGACGGCCGGATCGTCGACGAGCAGCTTCTGGAGGTGATGTAGAGATGGTCGCGCGCGCGACAATCGCCGAGATCGACTTCGTCCGCATGGGGCTCGAGGAATCGACGGCCCTGTTCCGCGACTCCGTCGTGGCCGCGCTGCGCGAGCAGGACGGCTACGAGGGGTGCTTCGTGCTCGTCTCGAAGGAGGGGCAGGCGCTCGCGCTGACGCTCTGGCGCGACGAGGAGGCAGCGGACGCCGGCCTGCAGGGCGGCCGGAGCTTCTACGCGGAGCAGATCGAGAAGTTCGTCACGATCTACCGCTCGCCGCCGGGGCGCGAGCACTACGACGTCGTGGTGGCCGACTTCCCGGCAGCCGTGCCCGTCTAGGAGGCGCACCATGACGAAGATCTTCGGCATCCCGGTCGGCGGGCTGACCGCCGCCCTCGTGATCCTGCTCGCCCTGGCGCTCGCGGTCGTGGCCGCGCTGGCGGTCCGCAACCGCGTCTTCCTGCGCCTCGGCATCCGCAACGTCCGCCGCCGCCGCGGCCGCACCGTGCTGATCGTGACCGGGCTGATGCTCGGCACGACGATCATCTCGGCCGCGCTCGCCACCGGCGACACGATGAGCCACACGATCCGCTCCTCGGCGACGACGTCGCTCGGCCGCACCGACGAGGTCGTGGCCGCGCGCGGAGTCGGCGCCGCGCTCGCGAGCGGCACCGCCGGAACCGGCGGCCTCTACTTCCCGCAGGGCTTCGTCGACGTCGTGCGCCGGGAGGTCCGCCCCACCGGCCTCGTCGACGGCATCCAGCCGGTGATCGTCAGCCCGATCGCGGTCCAGGACACCGACAGCCGCCAGACCGAGCCGCGCGTGACGCTGTTCGCGACCGATCCCAAGTACATGCAGGGCTTCGGGCAGATCCACTCGGCGTCCGGCCCCGTCTCGCTGGCCGACCTGCGCCCGGGCGAGATCTACCTCAACGCCAAGGGCGCGGACAAGCTCGCCGCCCACGCCGGCGACATCGTCCAGCTGTTGTCCGGCAACTCCGTCTCGACCGCGCGCGTGAAGGCGATCGTCCGCTACGCGGGCGGCGGGACCGACGGCGCCGGCGTGCTGATGCCGCTGCCGCCCGCGCAGAGCCTGCTCGGCAAGCCCGGCCTCGTCAACGCGCTGTTCGTCTCGAACACCCACGGGGTCGCCGGCACCGACGCGGTGATGAAGCTGCTGCAGCCGCGCGTCCAGCCGATCGGCCTCGAGGCCGACAACACCATGCAGGACGCCCTCGACCAGGCGAACGCGTCGGGCGCGGCCTTCATGTCGTTCTTCACCACCTTCGGCTCGTTCTCGATCGCGGCCGGGATCCTGCTGATCTTCCTCATCTTCGTCATGCTCGCCGCCGAGCGCCGGGGTGAGCTCGGCATCGCCCGCGCCGTCGGCACGCGGCGCCGGCACCTCGTCCAGATGTTCCTCTACGAGGGCCTGGCGTACGACCTCGTCGCCGCCCTGGTGGGCGTGCTGCTCGGGGTCGTGATCGCGTACGGCATGGTGATCGCGATGACGATGGCGTTCGCGGGCGTCGAGGACGTGACCATCTCGTACTCCGTGTCCGCCACCAGCCTGGTGCTCGGATACGCGATCGGCGTGCTGCTGACGCTCGCGGTCGTCGTCTTCTCGGCCCGGCGCGTCAGCCGGATGAACATCGTCACGGCGATCAGGGACCTGCCCGAGCCGCCGGCCGAGAAGGGCCGCAGGCGCCGGTGGATCCCGGGCGCGCTCGGCCTCGTCGCCGGGGCCGCGCTGATCGTTTCGGGGATCGGCGCCGAGGACGCGGTCGTGCTCGGCTTCGGCGTCTCGCTCGTCGTGCTCAGCCTCGTGCCGCTGCTGCAGCTGCTCGGGCTGCCAGAGCGCGCCGTGCACACCGGCGCCGGGCTCGCGCTCCTGTGCTGGTTCGTCCTCCCGATCAGCCGCTGGCTGTTCGGCGAGATGAAGGTGAACTTCTCCATCTTCCTGCTCGGCGGGCTGATGATCGTCCTCGGCGCGTCCTGGACGATCGTCTACAACGCCGACCTGCTGCTCGGCGGGGTCGCGGCCGCGACCTCCCGCCTCCGCGCGCTCGCACCCGTGCTGCGAATGGCGATCGCGTACCCGCTGCGGGCCCGCTTCCGCACGGGCGTGACGCTCGCGATGTTCACGCTCGTCGTCTTCACGCTCGTCGTCGGGTCGACGACGTCCGGCGCCTTCACCAACGCCTTCAACGACATGTCCGTCTTCGGCGGCGGCTTCGACGTCCGCGCCACGAGCTCCCCGGCGCAGCCGATCGCGAACATGTCGGCGGCGGTCGCCCGGACACCGGGCCTGAAGCGCAGCGACTTCACCACCATCTCGAGCGAGTCGTCGCTGCCGGTCAAGGCTCGCCAGCTCGGGGTCGGGGCCAAGGAGGAGTCGTACGTCGTCTACGGCGCGGACGACGCCTTCCTGCGGCACACGACCTACGGCCTCGCCGCGCACGCCTACGGCTACGGCTCGAGCGAGGCGGTCTGGAACGCCGTGCGCACGCACAAGAACCTCGCGATCGTCGACTCGCAGGTGGTGCCCCGGAAGGCCAACTGGAACTTCGCGCCCCCGCAGACGGACTTCCGCCTGACGGGCTTCTACCTCGAGGACAAGCTCTTCCGCCCGGTCAAGATGACGGTCCGCGACCAGCAGACCGGCAAGCGGCTGACGCTGACGGTGGTCGGCGTCCTGTCGGACAGCGCGCCCGAGTTCATGTACGGCATCTGGACGTCGCAGCGGTCGCTCGCACCCGCGTTCGGCGACCGGGTGCTGCCGACGATCCACTTCTTCGCGCTGAAGCCCGGCGTCGACCCCAAGGCGACGGCGCAGACGCTGGAGTCGGCGTTCCTCGCGAACGGCATGCAGGCCGACGCGCTCAAGGACGTGCTGCACGATCTCGTGGCGGCGAACGTGACCATGAACCGGATCGTGATCGGGTTCATGGGGCTCGGCCTGATCGTCGGCGTCGCCGCGCTCGGCGTGATCACGGCGCGCGCCGTCGTCGAGCGCCGGCAGCAGATCGGCGTGCTGCGCGCGATCGGCTTCCGCAAGCGGATGGTGCAGCTGAGCTTCCTGCTCGAGTCGTCGTTCGTCGCGCTGACCTCGATCGTCGTCGGCACGACGCTCGGCCTCGTCGTCGCGCACAACGTGATCAGCGACTCCGCGAGCACGCCGAGCTGGACGAACCTGACCTTCGACGTGCCGTGGGCGAACCTCGGGATCATCTTCGGCGCCGTCTACGTGGTCGCGCTGGCGACGACGTGGCTGCCGGCGCTGCGGGCGTCGCGGATCTACCCGGCCGAAGCGCTGAGGTACCAGTGAGCTCGTGATGGTCGGGGAGGCGCCGCACCCCCGCGCGCCGCTCCCGGCCCTGCTGCACGAGCTGCACACGCAGGAACACGGCCTGTCGGAACGGGAGGCCCAGCGGCGGCTCGTCGCCTACGGCCCGAACGTGCTCGAGCGGCGCGGCCGCCGCCACTGGCCGAGGCAGCTCGCGCAGCAGCTCACCCACCCGCTCGCCCTGCTGCTCTGGGTCGCGGCCGCGCTCGCCTTCGCCGCGGGCCTCGTCACGATCGGGATCGCGGTCATCCTCGTGATCCTCCTGAACGCGGTGTTCGCGTTCGCGCAGGAGCGGCACGCGGAGCAGGCCGTCGAGGCGCTGCGACGCTACCTGCCGCAGCAGGCGGCCGTGCGGCGCGACGGCCGGCGC
Organism: Gaiellaceae bacterium; assembly: GCA_035455605.1. Lineage (GTDB taxonomy): Bacteria > Actinomycetota > Thermoleophilia > Gaiellales > Gaiellaceae > AC-32. Next base: position 13,734 of record DATIER010000249.1, on the reverse strand, counting down.
CGCCTCGTCGACGTGGCCGAGCTCGTCCCGGGCGACGTGATGCTCGTCGAGGAGGGCGAGCGGATCTCGGCCGACGCGCGGCTCCTCCACGGCACGCTCGAGGTCGACCTCTCGATGCTGACCGGCGAGTCGCAGCCGGTCGTGCGCCAGGCGCGGCTGGACGGCGCCTCCGGGCCGCTGATCGAGGCGCGCGACATCGTCTTCAGCGGCACGAGCGCCGTCGGCGGCTCCGCGTCCGCGGTCGTGTTCGCGACCGGAATGCAGAGCGAGCTCGGTCGCATCGCCGCACTGACCGAGCGCGTCGAGGCGGAGCCCAGCCCGCTCGAGCTCCAGGTCCGCCGCGTCGCGTGGCTGATCGCGCTCGTCGCCGTGGTCGCCGGGCTCGCGTTCCTGCCGATCGGCTGGCTCGCCGCCGGGCTGCCGCTCCACGACGCGCTCAGCTTCGCGATCGGCCTGATCGTGGCCAACGTCCCGGAAGGGCTGCTACCGACGATCACGCTCGCCCTCGCGCTCGGCGTCGCGGGCCTGGCGAGGCGCGGGGCGCTCGTCAAGCGCCTGAGCGCGGTCGAGACGCTCGGCTCGACGAGCGTCATCTGCACGGACAAGACCGGGACGCTGACGGAGAACCGGATGCGCGCGCTACGGATCTGGACGCCGGTCGGCGAGGTCGACCTCGAGGGCGGGGGGACGGCGGCGGCCGAGGCCGTGGCGACGAACCCGGTGCTGGGGCTGCTCGGCCGCGCGATCGCCTCCGCGAGCACCGCGGACGTCGATCCCTCGCAGGCCGGCAAGTCGCGCGGCGAGGCGACGGAGATCGGGCTGCTCGAGGCCGCGCGCGACCTCGGCGTCGACGTGGCGACGCGGCGGCGAGACCCGCGCAGGCGGCAGCTCTACCGCTTCGACCCGACGCTGCGGCTGATGTCGACCGTCGACGAGCGGCAGGACGGGACCCTGACCGTGCACGCGAAGGGGGCGCCGGAAGAGGTGCTCGCGCGAGCGACGCGCATCGGCGGGCTCGAGAACCACCGGCCGCTCGGCGACCGGGACCGCGAGGAGGTGCTCGCGGTGCTGGAGCGGTATGCGCACCAGGGGCTGCGAGTCCTGGCGATCGCGCGCCGGCGGTTGCCGGACGGCGCCCTGCCGCCGGAGCGGCGAGAGGACGCCGAGCGGGATCTCTGCGTGCTCGGCCTCGTCGGCCTCTTCGACCCGCCTCGTCCGGAGGTCGCGCCGGCGGTCGGCGAGTGCCACAGCGCCGGCATCCGCATCCTCGTCCTGACCGGCGACTACGGGCCGACAGCGGCCGAGATCGCGCGGCGGGTCGGGATCGCGCGCGACGGCGCGACGGTGCTCACGGGCGCGGAGCTCGACCTGATGAGCGAGCACGAGCTCGACGTGCTGTTGCAGGAGGGGCCCGAGCTGGTCTTCGCGCGCACCTCGCCCGAGGCCAAGCTCCGCATCGCCGACGCGCTCCGCGCCCACCAGCAGGTGGTCGCGATGACCGGCGACGGCGTGAACGACGCGCCGGCCCTGCGGCGCGCCGACATCGGGATCGCGATGGGCCGCTCCGGGACGGACGTGGCTCGCGAGGCGTCGACGATGGTCCTGACCGACGACAACTTCGCGACCATCGTGGCGGCCGTCGAGGCCGGGCGGCGTGTCTACGACAACGTCCGCAAGTTCATCCTCTACATCTTCGCCCACGCTCCGCCCGAGGTCGTGCCGTTCCTGGTCTTCGCCCTCGCCGGCGGCGCGATCCCGCTGCCGATCACGGTGCTCCAGATCCTCGCGATCGACCTCGGCACGGAGATCCTCCCGGCCCTCGCGCTCGGCAGCGAGCCCGCCGAGCCGGGGCTGATGCGACGGCCGCCGCGGCGGCCGTCGGAAGGCGTGATCGGGCGCGAGCTGCTCTTCCGGGCCTGGGTCGTGCTCGGCCTGGTCGAGGCGGCGCTCGTGATGTTCGGGTTCTTCTTCGTCCTGCTCCACGGCGGCTGGAGCCCGGGCGACGCGACCGGCTCGGGCTCGGCGCTGCACGGCACGTACCTGACCGCGACGACGATGACGTTCGCGGGCATCGTGGTCTGCCAGATCGGGACTGCGGTCGCCGCCCGGACGCAGCGCGCGTCGCTGCGGCAGGTCGGCTTCTTCACGAACCGCCTGCTGCTGCTCGGCATCGCCAGCGAGCTCCTCTTCGCGGCGGCGATCGTCTACGTGCCGGCGCTGCAGGGCGTGTTCGGGACGGCCCCGCTGCACGGGCTCGAGCTCGCGATCCTCGCCCCGTTCCCCTTCGTCGTCTGGGGAGCGGACGAGCTGCGTCGCGCGGCCCGCCGGCGCCGCGGCTAGCGCCCGAGCAGCGCCAGCTGCAACGCGGACATCGCCAGCAACGAGCCGCCGAGCCACACCGCGAGCCGCGGCGCGGTCAGCTGCTGCCGCGCCTCCGGGAGCAGCTCGACGAACACGAGCCAGGTCATCGCGCCCCCGGCGAAGCCGAACCCGACCGGCAGGAACGGCTTGAACGCCTCGACGAACAGGAACGCCGGCGCCGCCACAAGCGGCTGGGGCAGGCTCGAGAAGATGCTCCAGCCGGCCGCCGAGCGGACGCTCGCCCCGCGCGGCACGAGCACGAGGCTGATCGCGAGCCCTTCCGGGATGTTGTGGATCGCGATCGCGATCGTGATGAAGACGCCGAGCTCGGCGCCGCCGCCGTAGGCGACGCCGACGCCGACGCCCTCGCTGAACGAATGGATCGTCATCACCGCGACGATCAGCAGCGCCTTCGTCGCGTCCGCGCCGCGCAGGCTGCCGAACTCCACCTCCTGGCCGCTCAGGAGCCGGTGCGAGACGAAGATGAAGCCCGCGCCGGCGAGCGCCCCCGCGAGCGTCTGCCACCAGCCGCGGATGACGCCCTCGATCACCAGCAGGCCGCTCGCGGACAGCATGAACCCGGCGGCGATCGCGTTGGCGACGCCGAGCCAGCGCCGGCCGAAGGTGCCGAACGCGAACGGCAGCGCGCCGAGGCCGGTCGCGAGCGCCGTCACCAGGGCGGCGAGGGTGACGCCGAGCAGGCGCACCCGCCGGTTCTACCGCAGCGACCGGCCGGGGGATTCCGGAACTACCCGTAGAGCGCGAGCGCGTTTTCCCGCAGGATCGTGCGCGCGCCCTGCTCGGCCTCGTCCGGCCCGAGCAGCTCGGGCAGCACCTCGGCCAGCGCCTCGCGCCACCACGTCGCCGCGAGGTAGTAGAGCTCCGGCGTCCGCGCGGCGTCGGAGGCGTAGAGCAGCTTCGAGACCGGCGCGAGCTCCAGCGCCTGGCGCAGCATCTCGGCCGGCCGGGAGACGTGTGGGATCGTCAGCGAGAGGTCGAGCCAGACGTTGCCGTAGACGTGCGCGAGCCAGCCTGCCTCGCGGACGAACGGGTAGCAATGGAGGAGCACGAAGCGCGTCTCCGCGAAGCGCTCGAGCACCGGCTTGAGGTGGCCCGGGTCGGCCCGCGGCAGGTAGAGGTCCCAGTCGCCGAAGCCGCAGTGCACCTGCACGGGGAGCGGTTCTCCGGTCGCCTCGTTCGCCTCCAGTGCGGCGACGACGGCCGCGTCGAGCCGCTCGACCTCGAGCCCCGTGCGGTACGCGCTGATCGTCTTCAGCCCGACGAAGCCGTTGGCGCGCGCGGCCGCCACCACCTCCGGCACGGCGCCGGCTCCGTCCTCGGCGGCGACGCGCTCGATCCGCAGCACGGGCCGTGCCTCGCAGCCGGCGAGCTCGCCGAGCTCGTCCCAGCTCGTGCCCTCGCCGGGCGGCGGGAAGCCGTCGTCGACGTACAGCGCTTCGGTATTCGTGGCGCGCAGCAGCGCCGAGGCGTACCCGGCCGGATCGCCGGCGAGCCGGTGCTCGTAGACGCCGCGCTCGGTGGGCTCGCACCCGAGGAACGCCCCCAGCTCCCGCATCGCGCGCCGGTAGGTGACGCCGGTCGCGACGTGCGGCCACTGGCGCGGGTCCGGGCTCTCGGAGAAGAGCCCGCGGAACTCGTCGAGGCTCTCGGGCCGACCGCGCAGGATCCCGTGCGCGTGGTGGTCGACGAGCGCGATGCCGCTCAGTACTTCAGGAAGTGGCCCTGCTGCTCGAATGCCTCGTCTCCTGCGGAGTACGCATCCCACTCGGAGCGTCGCACGGCGAGGTAGGACTGCGCCAGCACCGGGCCGAGCGCGCCCCTCAGCACGTCGTCCGCGGCCAGCGCGTCGAGCGCCTCGGCCTGCGTCGCCGGGAGCGGGACGATGCCGCGCTCCTCGCGCTCGCCCTCGTCGAGCGTCGCGGGGTCGACCTCGACCGGCGCCGGCGGCTCGAGCCCGCGCTCCAGCCCGTCGAGGCCGGCTGCGATCAGGCCGCCGACCGCCAGGTACGGGTTCGAGCTCGCGTCGGCCGACTTCAGCTCGACGTTGGTCGACGCCTCCTCCAGCCCGGCGAAGAGCGACGGCACCCGCACCGGCGCCTCGCGGTTGTCGTGGCCCCAGCACTCAAAGGCGCCGGCCCAGAACTGCGGGACGATGCGGCGGTACGAGTTGAAGCTCGGCGCCGTCAACCCACACAGGCCGGACAGGTGCTCGAGCACGCCCGCGACGAACGACCGCGCCTCGGACGAGAGCCGGTCGGCCGCGGCCGGGTCGTGGAAGCGGTTGCGCGGGCCGTCGACGTCCCAGAGCGAGAAGTGGAGATGGCAGCCGTTGCCGGCGTTGTCCGGCCACGGCTTCGGCGCGAGCGAGGCGACCAGGCCGTGCCGCACGGCCACGCCGCGCAGCGACTCGCGCACCAGCAGCTGCTCGTCGGCCGCCTGCAGCGCCGGCGCGTGCGCGGTCGAGATCTCGTGCTGGCCGTGGCCGAGCTCGGAGTAGTACTGCTCGAGCGCGATTCCCTGGGCCTCGAGCGTGTCGACCAGCTCGTCGACGAAGTCCTGCGCCGCCGCAGCGCTGATCGTCGAGAAGCAGAGCCCGGAGTCGATCGGCACGTACCTGTCGTCCACGACCGTCGCGAGCGAGAACTCGTTCTCGAACGCGACCTCGAGCCTCGCCCCGCGCTCGGCGAGGCGCCCCACCATCCGCTTCAGGAACGTGCGCTGGCAGACCGCAGCCGGCTCACCGTCGAGCGCGAGGTGGTCGACGAGCATCGCGCCCGTGCGCGGCGCGTACGGGAGCACGCGGAAGGTGGCCGGGTCCGGCACGAGCCGCACCTCGCCGACCGGCCCCATCCCGTCGACCGGCTGGAGCTGGTCGAGCGAGTTCATCGCCTGCATCCCGACGGTGAGCCCGATCCCGCAGCGGATGCGGTCCTCGAGCCCGCGCAGCGAGCTCGCCTTGGCCCGGATCGTGCCGTCGTTGCCGCACCAGAGGAAGCGGACGAGCCTGACGCCAGCCTCGTCGGCCTGCCGCGCGACGTCTGCGGCGGACACTTAGTAGCCGCTGAAGCGGTCCGGCAGGACCCGATCCTCGGGCACGCCGGCGGCGGAGAGCTGCTCGACGACGGACTCGACCATCGGCGGCGGGCCGGCGACGAGGTACGTGTAGCGGCCGAGGTCGCCGTCGAGATGGTCGCGCAGCAGGTCGGCGTTGACGTAGCGCGTCTCGCCCTCCCAGCCGTCGTCCTGGGTCATCGTCAGCACGAGGTGGACGTTCGGCAGCGAACGCTCGAGCTCGACCAGCTCGTCGAGGAACGGCGTCGACTCGCGGTCGCGGTTCGAGTAGACGAGCGTCACCCGGTAGGGCTCGCCCGTGTCGCGGATGTAGCGCAGCATGCAGCGGAAGACGGTGATGCCGATGCCGCCGGCGACGAACACGTACTCGCGGTTGGTGTCCTCCGGCAGCTGCCAGTCGCCCTTCGGCGGCTCGACGTCGACGACCTCGTCGCCGACCTTCAGCTCGCTGAGCGTCTTCTTGAACGCGCTGTCCCGCAGCCGCGTGCAGAGCCCGAGGACGCCTCGCTCCGTGGGCGAGGTCGCGACGGAGATGTGGCGCCGCAGCCCCTTCTCGTCCTGGTAGCCGCGGTCGGGGAGCTCGACCCAGAAGTACTGGCCCGGGCGGAAGTCGACTTCCTCGCCCTCGAGCTCGAAGACGACGAACAGCGTCCCCCTGGCGACCTCCCGCGACTCCTTCACCCGCGCGCGCACGGCGAGAGGCTAGCTATTCGAGCGCGGCGGCGGCTTCGGCTTCGAGCTGCGGCTCGACGCGGTGGTCGCGCAGGAACACGGTCGCGACCACGGCCGCGAGCGCCGCGAAGACGACGCCGACCGTGAACGCCAGGTGGTAGCCGCCCGCCAGCGCGTCGACGGCCGTCGAGCCGCCGGTCTTCCACGCGGCCAGGCTCGCGAGCACCGCCAGGCCGAGCGCGCCGCCCATCATGAACGCGGTGTTGACGACGCCGGAGGCGAGGCCGGCCTCGGTCTGGTCGACGTCCGACATCGCCGCCATCAGCACCGGGTTCATCGCCATGCCGACGCCGATCCCGAGCACGACCATCGCCGGCAGCACGTCGACCAAGAAGCTGCCGCCGACCGGCGCGCGAGCGAACAGCGCCAGCCCGATCGCGACGAGCGTCATGCCGACGCCGATCGGCAGCCGCGTGCCGTAGCGCATCACGATCCGCGCCGAGAGCCCGAGGGAGAACGCGCCCATGATCAGGTTCGCCGGCAGGAAGGCGAGCCCGACCTGCAGCTCGTCGTAGCCGAGCGCGAAGCTCAGGTACTGCGCCGCGAAGAAGAACCAGGCGAACATCCCGGCCGACCAGAGGATCCCGACCACGTTCGAGACGGCGAGGTTGCGGTGCTCGAAGAGCCGCAGCGGCACGAGCGGCGCCGCGACGCGCGACTCGAGCACGAGGAAGACGCCCAGCAGGACGACCGCGGCGGCGAGCAGCCCGAGCGTCTGCGCCGAGAGCCAGCCGGCCTGGTTGCCGTTGACGATCGCGTAGACGGCGAGCATGAGCGCGCCCGTGACGGTGACTGCGCCCGCGACGTCGAGCCGGCCGGTCAGCGCGTGGCCGCGGCCCTCGGGGATCAGGGCGAGGCAGAGGATGAAGACGGCGATCCCGATCGGGATGTTGACGAGGAAGATCCAGTGCCAGCTGAGCAGGTCGGTCAGCACGCCGCCGAGGAGGACGCCGACGCTGCCGCCGCCGGCCATCACGAAGCCGAAGAAGCCCATCGCCTTCGTTCGCTCGGCCGTGTCCGGGAAGAGCGTCAGCAGCAGCGAGAGCGCGACCGCCGAGACGACCGCGCCGCCGAAGCCCTGCACGGCGCGCGCCGCGACGAGCATCCCCTGCGAGGTCGAGAGCCCGCAGACGAGCGAGGCCGCCGTGAAGACGCCGATCCCGGCGAGGAACAGCCGCCGGTGCCCGTACAGGTCGCCGAGCCGCCCGCCGAGCAGCAGGAAGCCGCCGAACGTGAGCAGGTACGCGTTCACGACCCACGCGAGCGACGCCTGGCTGAAGCCGAGGTCGGTGCGGATCGCGGGTAGGGCGACGTTCACGATCGTCGCGTCGAGGACGATCATCAGGTCTCCCAGGCAGAGGACGTAGAGCGCGAGCCAGCGCGTGCGGCGGTCGAGGGTCACACCAGTACGACGGCGTCGGCGGTCGGAACTCATCGCGATGAGTTCCGGGAACGGCGGGCGTCTCTACTGGGAGATGCAGACGCTCGGTCTCGTCGACGTGCTCGCCCGGCTGCAGCTCGTCGCGCGCAGGCACGGCTTCGAGCTGCGGGTGATGGAGACCGGCGACGAGGTGCGGTGCGTGATCGAGCTGAGCGGGCTGTCGGCAGTGCTAGCCCTCGAACCGAAGCGGCAGTCCGAAGAGCGGGAACAGCGTCTCGACGTCGAGGAAGAACGTGAACTCGGCGATCCTGCTGCCTGAGAACTCGAGCACCATCAGCGCCCAGGGCACGTAGCCGTCGCCGCTCTCGTTCGGCTTGTACTGGCCGTACGCGGGCGAGCCGTTGGCGGCGGAGCCGGCCGGGACGACACGCGAGCCCTTGCAGCCGATCCCGGGGCCGAACCACCACGTGAAGATGTCGTCGCGGCCGCGCAGCCAGAGGTCGAACGGCGGCATCGACTGCGTCGCGTCCTCGTGGATCAGCGCGGTCAGCGCCTCGACGTCGTAGTCCTCGAATGCCTTGACGTAGCGCTCGAGCAGCTCGCGGTCGGGCTCGCCGGAGGTCGTCTCCGGCGTGAGCTCGACCTGCTCGAGCGTCGCCCGCGCCCGCTGGAGCGCGCTGTTCACGGAGGCCGTGGTCGTCTCCAGCAGCTCGGCCACCTCGGACGCCTTCCAGCGCAGCACCTCGCAGAGGATCAGGACGGCGCGCTGCCGCGGCGGCAGGTGCTGCAGCGCGGCGACGAACGCGAGCCGGATCGTCTCGCGCGAAGCGACCGCCTCGGCGGGATCGGCGACGAGCGAGTCGGGCACCGGCTGGAGCCACGGCACCTCGGGCGTATGCAGGTTCTCGATCACAGGCTCGCCGGCCGGGCCGAGGTCCATCGGCCGGGCGCGGCGCTCCTTGCCCTCGAGCTGGTCGAGGCAGACGTTGGTGGCGATGCGGTAGAGCCACGAGCGCAGCGACGAGCGCCCCTCGAAGCGGTCGAGGCTCCTCCACGCGCGGAGCAGCGTCTCCTGCACCGCGTCCTCGGCCTCGAACGGGGAGCCGAGCATGCGGTAGCAATGCGCGGTCAGCTCACGCCGGTGCTGCTCGAGCTCGGCGAACTGGGTTGTCTGGGCGACGGATTCCATGGCCGCCATCCTAGGCAAGACGGCCCGCCCGCCGAGAACTCATCGGCGCTCGGCTCAGTACCCCTTGTAGCTGCCGGTCGTCGTGTTGGTCGTGGTCGTGCCGCCGCTCCCCGGCATGCTGCCGCCGGCGCCCTGGCCCTCGACCGCGAGCGCGCCGGCCATGCCGGAGCCCTTGTGGAACTTGCAGTAGAAGGAGACCGCTCCCGACGCGGGGATCGTGACCGTGACCTTCGTGCTCCCGCCGGGCGAGAGGGTCTTGTCGATCCCCTGCGCTGCGAGCGTGAAGCTGTGCTCGACCTTGCCTTCGTTCTTCAGCTCCAGGGTCACCTTCTGCCCGGCCTTGCCCTGGATCACGGTCGGGTCGAAGTAGTAGTCGTCGAGCTCGACCTCGGCGTCCTTCGCGACGGTCTTCGTGCCGTGGTCGTTCGCGTCGACGCCGGCGATCCTAGTCTTTGCGCCCTGGCCGCTCGCCGCGGTCGACGCGCTGCCGCCGCCGCCGGAGCTCGAGCTCGAGCCGCAGCCGGCCGCCGCAGCCGCCAGCGCGATGATCACCACGCCTCGTCGCAAGGTGCGTCCGTCCGGCATCTACGAGGCACTACGACGCGGCGCGCCCTGCGGATTGCGGGCTCAGGCGTGCGCGTCGATCACGTCCGGCTCGGCCGGACTGCAGCCAGCCGCTCGAGGCTCTCCGGCGGCCAGAGCTGCTTGCTGTCGTAGTAGACCTCGACGGCAGGAACGCCGTCCGGGAGGGCGACCCACGGCAGCTTCGAGCGGGTGTAGATGTGGACGTCCGGCGCGACGCCGGCCGGATCGTCCAGCGTGCCGCCGCGGACGAACAGCAGCTCGGGCCAGCCGTAGTGGCTGAACACGGCGACCCGGCAGCGGGGGCAGCGGTAGATCGTCTGGGCGCTGCCGTCGTCGCGCGGAACCTCGACGGGCTGCGGCTCGCCGGCCGTCACGTCGACGCGGTCAGCCTCGATCAGCAGGTTGATCACGAACGCGCTGCCCGTTTGCCGCTGGCAGTTGCGGCAGTGGCAGCAGTGGACGAACATCGGCTCCGAGGCGAGCGAATAGCGGACGGCTCCGCAGGAGCAGCCACCCTCGCGCACCGACTGCTGCGCTCCGTCCAACGAGCCGATCGTAAATACTCGGCTCGCATGGGCGAAGTGCCCGCATCGCACCGCGACCTGCTCGACGCGCAGGTCGCCACGCTCGCGACGATCGACGACGACGGCTTTCCGCAGCTGACCGAGGTCTGGTTCCTCCACGACGAGGGCCAGGTCAAGGTCTCGGTCAACACCAGCCGGGCGAAGCTGCACAACCTCGAGCGGCGGCCGCAGTGCAGCCTGCTCGTGCTCGACCTGCAGAACCCGTACCGCTATCTGGAGCTCCGCGGCCGCGCGCGGGTCGAGGCCGACGACGACCGCTCGTTCGCCGCGAGGATCGGCGAGAAGTACGGCGCCGACCTCGACGCCTACGACGCGCCCGACGTCGGCCGCGTCGTGATCACCATCGAGCCCGAGAAGATCTACCCCGTCGACGAGAGCTAGAGCGGCACGCGGCTCGCCAGCTGGAACGCGCAGAGAGCGAGCACCGCGAGCGACAGCGGCCCGTCTCCCGCCACGGCCGCGAACGGCAGCACCCACAGGACGTACCACGGCATCAGCCAGCTCGTCGCGAGCAGGAGCCCGAGCGCCGCCCACCCCGCCGCGCGGATCCAGTCGCCTCCGCGCGCGGTCCGCACGAGCAGCACGACCACCAGCACGACGTACGCGAGCTCGAGCGCGACCCGCACCGGCGACACGCCGAGGCCCACCATTCGCGCCAGCGTCGAGGGCACGCTGTGCCGGCTCGTGAGCGACTGGTCGAAGCCCACCACGCCGATCGCGTCGAGCGGCGTCACGCCGAACGCGGCGAAGCTGACGCCCGCGGCGAGCGCGAGCGCCCCGAGCTCCGCCGCCACCAGCTTCCGCCGCCCGCGCGCGGCCAAAAGGGCGAACGGTGCCGCGACGAGCGCCGACGCCTTCAGCGCGGCCGAGCCGACGACCGACGCGCCGGCCGCGATCTCGTTCCGGCCCAGCGTCGCGAGCGCGGCCGTCATCAGCAAGACCGTGAGCGCGTCGTTGTGCCCGCCGCCGATCACGTCGACGAGCACGACCGGGTTGAGCGCGATCAGCGCGGCCGCACGCGAGGGGTCGGCGCCGCGCCGGGCCGCCGCGCGGGCGGCGATCGCGGCGATCCCGACGACCGAGAGGGCCGCGACGCACTTGAGCAGCCAGAGCGCCGCCGCCACGCTGAGGAGGCCGAGCGGATACGTGGCCAGCGTGAACAGCGGGCCATAGGCGCTGACCGCCTCGCGCCAGCCCACGAACGGGAGCACCGCGTCGTGAGGGATTGCGGCGGGGACGACGACGTACGGGTCGAGCCCGTGCCGGGCGCCGAGCCGCGCGTAGGCGATGTAGCTGAAGACGTCCTGCGAGAGCAGCGGCGGCGCGAGCAGGAAGAGCGTCACGGCTCCGGCGACGACGCTCCAGAGCACGCGCGCCGGAATCCGGTCGGCCAGCGCCACGAGGCCGAGGTAGGCGACGAACGCCAGCAGGAGGCAGACGAAGAACCACGGGCCGCGGAGCCCGAGGCCGTCGCCGTACGGTCCCAGAAGCCACTCCGGCTGCGCGTGCGCCGCGGCGGGCACGAACCTCGGGCCGGCGAGCGCGAGCGGCAGGGCCGAGGCGGCGAAGCAGGCGACGAGCGCCGGCACGACGAGCCGGCGAACGGGCTCCCGGGCCGCGCTCGCGGTCACGGGCGCAGCTCGGGATCCTCGGCGCACCACGCTCAGTTCGCCGTCACGGTACCCGGCGCGGGTTCTGGCGGCGGCAACTCGGGTAGCGAGTCGACATGCGCCTCTATCCCGAGCTGCCGGAGCGGCGGTTCGCGACCGTCGGCCACGACGTGCTCCTCGTCGTGGTGCTCGTCCTGCTCGCCTGGCTCGGGCTCAAGGTCCACGACGCCGTCGACGAGCTCGCAGTCCTCGGCAGCGGCGTCAAGAAGGTCGGCGACACCGTGCCCGTGGTCGGCGGCCCGGTGTCGGATCTCGGCCAGAAGGGCGAGGACTCCGTGCACTACCTCGCCAACCTCCTCGGCCTGGTCACGTTCGGGCTGCCAGCCCTGCTCGTGCTCTGGTGGCTGCTCCCCGAGCGGATGGCGCAGATCCGGCGGATGAACGCTGCCTCGCGGGTGCTGCGCGGCGTGAACGATCCGCACCGTCGTCGTGTCCTCGCCCAGCGCGCGGCGTACTCGCTTCCGTACGGCCGCCTGCTCGAGTACACCGACGACCCGCTGGGCGACCTCGCCGCCGAGCGCTACGACCCTCTGGTCGCAGCCGTGCTCGAGGACGCGGGGCTGCGCGCGCGCTGAACACGGCGAGTCCGTCTCCCTGTCGGCGACCTGAAGAGTCGTGGCGGGGAGCCTCTCGGAGCGCTCCCCGCCACTTGCGGTCGTTGGCTACCCGTGCCCGTTACGGCATCAGCGGGTGCGTCCCCCAGTCCGGTGACTGCGAGCCGCCCGCGTGCGTGACCTGGGTCAGGCCGGTGCCGTCGAGGTTGACCGTGTAGATCTGGCCGTCGGTGTCCAGGTCGAGACCGGCGGCGAACGCGAGCTTGCTCCCGTCGGGCGACCAGGCCGGCTCGAGACAGCCGATCGCGGCCGGGTTGGCGTTCGCCCCGCCGCACCCCAGGCTCGGCGGGACGTTCACCGGCCGCAGCCCGCTGCCGTCGCTGTGCATGACCCAGAGCGAGCTGTGCACGTCCGGGGTCACGTGCCGCGAGAACGCGATCTCGTTCCCCTGCGGCGACCAGTTGAACGTGCAGCAGTTGGCCGAGACGGTCGGCGGCAGGATCCGGTGGAGGCCGGTGCCGTTGGCGTTCACGACGAACACGCCCTCGTAGCTGTCGGAGCCGAAGCGCTGGAAGACGATTCGGCTCCCGTTCGGCGACCAGCTCCCGGGCACGTCGTCTCCGCCGGGGTTCGACGTGATCTGGGTCAGCCCACCACCGTCCGAGACGCGGATCGTGTGGATTCCGTTCTGGCTGCCGTCGTCGCTGAACGTCTCGCAGAGCAGCAGCGTCCCGTCCGGCGACGGGCTCCCGCACGGGTTGAAGAGGCCGGGGTACTGCCCGTCGATGTCGCGGAACGAGCTGTCGTCGGGGTTGATGATCCGCGAGCCGCCGCCGGAGACGTCGCAACAGGTCGCGATGTGGGCGCCGTCGGGAAACCAGCGAGGAACCTCGCCGACGGCCGTCGGCCCCTGGACGAGTCGCTCGCCCGTCCCGTCGGGGTTGACGACCCACACCTGGGTATCGCCGAGCGCGGGATTGACGCGGGCGAACGTGAGCTGACCGTTCGCGGCGCGCGGGCGCGCCGCTGCCGACGTCGCTGCGACACAGCTGACGACGGCGACGGCGAGGCCGAGAAGGAGGAATGGATGTATGCGTCCTCGAGACACCTGACTCACCTTTCTTGGCGACGAGCGTCCAGCGCCTGCGGGCCTCTGGCAACGGCAGGCGTCGGTCGCTCTACCTAGACAGAGATAAGAAGACGAGGCGGCACGACCGACCACCTCGCCACGACCTACGGTCTGGCCACTCCTGACATGGCTCGCCTCGCTTCCGCCTGCCCGCAATGGACGCCCGCGACGCTACGCCCCCGCCGCGCTTGTGTCAATAGTCGCGAATCCGACTCCTCGACATTCCTTGGACAGAGACTGTACGATAGGCAGGTGTTCGGTCGCCTGCTCGCGTTCCCTGCCCGCCGCCGCGCCAAGTGGGCGGTGCTGGCCGGGTGGATCCTGATCCTGGTCGGGATCTCGCCGTTCGCGGCGAAGTTCGAGCAGGCACAGAAGAACGATCCGTCCAGCTTTCTGCCCGGTGACGCCGAGTCGCTGCGGGCGCTCGAGGCCTCGAAGCAGTTCCGCGGCGGCGAC
>DATIER010000248.1:0-4481 GCA_035455605.1 Gaiellaceae bacterium | reverse complement strand
TGGGGCCTCTTCCTGCGCAACCACGACGAGCTGACGCTCGAGATGGTCACGGACGAGGAGCGGGACTACATGTACGCCGAGTACGCGAAGGACCCGCGGATGAAGCTCAACCTCGGCATCCGCCGGCGGCTCGCGCCGCTGCTCGACAACGGCCGCGACGAGATCGAGCTGATGCACGCGATCCTGTTCTCGCTGCCGGGCTCGCCCGTCCTCTACTACGGCGACGAGATCGGGATGGGCGACAACGTCTTCCTCGGCGACCGCGACGGCGTGCGCACGCCGATGCACTGGACCGGCGACCGCAACGGCGGCTTCTCCTCGGCCGACTTCGCGCAGCTCTATCTGCCGCCGCTGCTCGACCCGGTCTACGGGTACCCGTCCGTCAACGTCGAGGCGCAGCTGCGCACGCCGACCTCGCTACTGCGCTGGCTGCACCGGTTCGTCGAGCTGCGCAAGGAGCATCCGGTGTTCGGGCTCGGCAGCTACGAGCCGTGCCGGCCCTCGAATCCGCGCGTCTTTGCGCACGTGCGGCGCTGGGAAGAGGAGACCGTGCTCTGCGTCCACAACCTGGCCCGGAGCGCGCAGGCCGCCGAGCTCGACCTGGCAGAGTTCGCCGGGCTGGTGCCCGAGGAGATGTTCGGTCAGACGCGCTTCCCGCCGATCGGCGAGCTGCCCTACCTGCTCACGTTCGGGCCGCGGGGCTTCTACTGGTTCCGCCTCGTCGAGGAGGAGGCGTCGGCGTGAGCGACGTCCGGGAGCTGGTGTGCGCCCTGCCGGAGGAGCAGCTCCGCGAGTACGTGCTCGCCCAGCGCTGGTACGGCTCGAAGTCGGAGGAGGTGGCGTCGGTGCGCGCGGTCGACGCGTTCCCACTCCGGCCCGGCGACCAGGAGCCGCTCCTCGCGGTCGCGGTCGTCGAGGTCCGGTTCGCGGCCGGGACGCACGACCTCTACAACGTGCCGCTGGGGCTGCGCCGCGGCGAGGACGGCTTCGCGTCGACCGCCGGCTGGTCGGCCTTCGACGCGCTCGAGGAGGCGGAGCTGGTCCGGGACCTGGTCGAGCTCGTCCGCGAGCGGGCGAAGGTCGCGCACGAGGGCGGCACGGTGGAGTTCTGCACGCTGCGCGAGGACGACGGCCTGGGCGAGCTCGGCTCCGTGCGGCCGATGGGCAGCGAGCAGTCGAACACCTCGGTCGTGCTCGGCGAGCGGCTGGTGCTGAAGCTGTACCGGCGGCTCGAGGCGGGCGTGAATCCGGAGCTCGAGCTGCTGCGCTTCCTGACCGAGCGCGGCTTTCCGTCGATCGCCTCGCTCGAGGGCTGGGCGGCGCACCTCGGCCAGCCGCTCGACGCGACGCTCGCGATCCTGCAGCACTACGTGCCGGTGCGCCGCGACGGGTGGACGCTGGCGCTCGAGGACCTCGCGGCCGGCGGCAACGGCTTCGTCCCGCTCGTGCGGCGGCTCGGCGAGGTCACCGGCCGGATGCACACCGTGCTCGCCTCGGAGACCTCGGATCCCGCCTTCAGCCCGGAGGAGCCGAGCGCCGAGGCCGAGGCGCTGATCGTGGCCCGAATCGACGAGGAGATCGACCAGGTGTTCTCGTCGCTGCCGGACGACCCGGAGCTCGAGCCGATCGCCGGGCGCGCGAACGAGCTGCACGACCGCCTCCAGGAGATCGGCCAGGGCGGCTCGCTCGGCCGGTTGATCCGCCATCACGGCGACTACCACCTCGGCCAGGTACTCTGGACGGAGGCCGACGACTGGGTCGTGCTCGACTTCGAGGGCGAGCCCGCGCGGCCGCTGCGCGAGCGCCGGCACAAGCGCTCCCCGCTGCGCGACGTCGCCGGGATGCTGCGCTCGTTCTCGTACGCGGCGAGCGCCTCGTCGCTCGAGCGCGGAATCGAGCCGCCGACCGGCTGGGAGGGCCGTGCGCGCTCGGAGTTCCTCGCCGGCTACCTGGCGGAGACCGACCCGACGATCATCCCGGACGGGTCGACGCTCGAGCGGCGGCTGCGCCTGTTCGAGCTCGAGAAGGCGCTCTACGAGCTCCACTACGAGCTCGGCCACCGCCCCGACTGGGTTCGCGTCCCGGTCGCCGGGATCCTGCAGCTGCTGGACGAGGAGCCGGCGTGACGGTCTCCGAGGTCGAGCTGCTCGTCGAAGGGCGCCTGGCCGACCCGCACCACCTGCTCGGCGCGCACCCGCACGACGGCGGCGTGGTCGTGCGCGCCTGGCGCCCGGAGGCCGCGACCGTGGTCGCGCGGCCCGCGAACGCCGAGCCGGTCGAGCTCGAGCTGCGCCATCCAGCCGGGCTGTTCGAGGGCGTCGTACCGGACGCCGACGCGCCGCTCAGCTACGAGCTCGAGGTCAGCTATCCCGACGGGAGCACGTTCACGCTGCGCGACCCGTACGCGTTCGCGCCGACGCTCGGCGAGCTCGACCTGCACCTGGCCGGCGAGGGCCGGCACGAGCGGCTCTACGAGCGGCTCGGCGCGCACCGGCGCGAGCTCGACGGCGTCGCCGGCACGGCCTTCGCCGTCTGGGCGCCGAACGCCCGCGCCGCCGGCGTCGTCGGCGACTTCAACGGCTGGGACGGGCGGCTCAACCCGATGCGCAGCCTCGGCTCGAGCGGGATCTGGGAGCTGTTCGTCCCGGGCGTCGAGGAGGGCGAGCGCTACAAGTTCGAGCTGAAGGGCCCGGACGGACGGCTGCTCCCGCTGAAGGCCGACCCCTACGCGCTCGCCGCCGAGGTGCCGCCGGCGACCGCCTCGCGCGTCTACGTCTCACGGCACGAGTGGCGGGACGAGGAGTGGCTCGAGCGGCGCCGCGCGAGCGACCCGCTCGCCGAGCCGGTCTCGATCTACGAGGTGCACCTCGAGTCGTGGCGGCGCAACCCGCTCGAAGAGAACCGCTCGCTGACCTACCTCGAGCTGGCCGACGAGCTCGCCGACTACGCGAACGACCTCGGCTTCACCCACGTCGAGCTGCTGCCGGTGATGGCCCACCCGTTCCCGGGGTCGTGGGGCTACCAGGTGACCGGCTACTTCGCGCCGACGCCGCGGCTCGGCGAGCCGGACGACGTGCGCGCGTTCGTCGAGCGCCTGCACGGCCAAGGCCTCGGCGTGATCCTCGACTGGGTGCCGGCGCACTTCCCGCGCGACGAGTGGGCGCTCGCGCGCTTCGACGGCACCGCGCTCTACGAGCACGCCGACCCGCGCCGCGGCGCGCATCCGGACTGGGGCACGCTCGTCTTCAACCTCGGCCGCACGGAGGTGCGCAACTTCCTGCTCGCGAACGCGCTCTTCTGGCTGCGCGAGTACCACGCCGACGGCCTGCGCGTGGACGCCGTCGCCTCGATGCTCTACCTCGACTACTCGCGCGAGGCCGGCGAGTGGGTGCCGAACGAGTTCGGCGGCAACGAGGACCTCGACGCCGTCTCGTTCCTGCGCCGGTTCAACGAGCTCGTCCACGACCGCGAGCCAGGCCTGATCAGCGCGGCCGAGGAGTCGACGGCCTGGCCCGGCGTCTCGCGGCCGACCTACCTCGGCGGGCTCGGCTTCGGCTTCAAGTGGAACATGGGCTGGATGCACGACACGCTGGACTACTTCCGGCGCGAGCCGGTGCACCGGCGCTTCCACCACCACCAGCTGACCTTCAGCCTGATGTACGCGTTCTCGGAGAACTTCGTCCTGCCGCTCTCGCATGACGAGGTCGTGCACGGCAAGCGCTCGCTCCTCTCGAAGATGCCGGGCGACCGCTGGCAGCAGCTCGCCAACCTGCGTGCGCTCTACGCGTACATGTGGGCGCACCCGGGCAAGAAGCTGCTCTTCATGGGCGGCGAGCTGGCGCAGGAGCGGGAGTGGGACCACGCGGGCAGCCTCGACTGGCACCTGCTCGAGCAGCCGGGCCACTCGGGCGTGCAGGCGCTCGTGCGCGACCTGAACCGGCTCTACCGCGCCGAGCCGGCGCTCCACGAGGTCGACTTCGAGCCGTCCGGCTTCCTCTGGCTGGAGCCGAACGACGCGGACGCGAACGCGCTCGCGTTCGCGCGGCTGCCTGCCGGGAAGGGGCGGCCAGTGGTGTGCGTCTGCAACCTCTCGCCCGTGCCCCGCGAGGGCTACCGGCTCGGACTGCCGCGCGGCGGCCGCTGGCGAGAGCTGCTGAACACGGACTCGACGTTCTACGGCGGCTCCGACGTCGGCAACCTCGGCGCGATCGAGGCCTCCGGCCCGCCGTGGCACGAGCAGCCGCAGTCGGCCGAGCTGCGCCTGCCGCCGCTCGGGGTCGTGTGGCTGGTGCCGGAATGACAGTCGAGACGATGCCGCTGCTCGGCGCGGTCCCCGTCGTGGGCGGCACGCGCTTCCGCGTCTGGGCGCCCGAGGCGGGCGGCGTCCGCGTCCTCGGCCACGAGCTCGACCGCGGCGAGGACGGCGTCTGGGAGGCGGAGCTCGACCTGCCGGCCGGGACCGACTACGGCTTCGAGCTCGA
>DATIER010000247.1:0-2988 GCA_035455605.1 Gaiellaceae bacterium | reverse complement strand
AACCCGACGCTGCGCGGGTTCCTGATCATCGCCCTGATCGCGGTGGTGATCGTCGTGCTCCAGCTCGAGAAGACGCTCACGGCGCTCTTCCTGCTGGCGCAGATCGCGTTCTTCCTCGCGATCGCGTTCTTCGTCTTCCTGCTCTGGCGAGAGCGCCGCCAGGAGATCTCGATGTGGCCGGCGCGCTCGCGCGTCGTCTTCTACGGCGCCGCGCTGCTGATGGTCGTGAACGTGGCCGCGCGGTTCTTCGTGCCGGTCGGCAGCGGCCTGAACCTGCTCGTGTTCGTGGCCGTGTTCGTCCTCGCAGGCTTCGCCATGTGGCGCGTCTGGCGCGACGAGCACTCGTACGGGTACTAGTCGCGGCCCGGCGCCCGTCGGACACAAGTAACAGACTGTTACTAGCTCCGGCCGAGGCGAGGAGCCGTGCGGGTTCGGCGTACCTGCCGGGGCCCGTCGTTCCAAGTAACAGACTGTTACTTGGAGCCTGCGACGCCGGCGGGGATCGAGGCGCGGGCGCCATCCAGCTCGTCGAGCGCCTCGCGGATCGGGACGTGCCTGCCGACGAAGATCGGCGTGTCGCGCTCGGTGTAGCGGCTGGCCTCCGACTCGCGCAGCGTCTGCATCAGGTGCATGAAGTCCGACGGCTCGTCGCACTCGAAGACCGTCATGAACTCCTGGTCGTCGATGCCGAACGAGTACGTCGTGTGGTTGTAGATGGTCGAGAACTCGTGCCCGACGCGCATGTGCTCGTCCATCGCGCGTTGCCGGTCCTCCTTCGGCAGCGAGTACCAGGAGCGCAGCTTCACGAACGGGTAGACGACCAGGTACGGCGAGCCCTTGGGCACGACCTGCCGCGGCCTCCGCGCCTTCGTGTACTCGGACGCCTTCGTGGTCGCGAGGTAGGAGTACGGCGTCGAGAGCCAGCCCGCGAGCGGGGTCGCGTTCAGCGCCACGCCGAGCTCGCCGAGGTCGTCGTAGCGCTCTGTGATCTTCCAGAGGAAGAAGTCCGTCTCCGGGCGGACGCCGGTGGTCGAGTAGGCGCGCAGGGCGGACATCCGTCTGCCGAAGTCCTCCACCACCTCGGCGAAGGCGTCCTTGCCGGCGGCGCGCTCCTCGATCGGGAGCCGGCGCCACGCGGGATCGACCCTGAAGAACGTGTACGCGACGTACTGGCCGGCCACGCCTGAACCCTAGCCGCCGCGGCAGGCCGGGAAGCGGCCGTTGCGGAGGTCGGCGACGGCGCGCTTGAACGCCGGCAGGCTCGGCTTCGGCGTCCGGTCGGCGAAGTAGAGGCCCGATTGCCACCCGTTCAGGCTCGCCTCGTCGAAGGTGTGGAAGACGAACAGCCCGCGCACGGTCGGCTGGCAGTACGCCAGCTCGAGGGCACGGCGGTAGTAGGCCGCCTGCGTCGCGTACGGCACCGTGTCGGTGCTCGCGGCCGAGGCGAGATCGGAGTAGAAGCGCCGCTTCGGGGCGGGCACCGGCGTCTGGACGCCGAACTCGGTGTAGTAGATCGGCAGGTGCGCCGCCTCCTGGGCCGTGCCGCGGAAGGCGGCGTCGAGCAGGCGGACGAGCTTCGGGTAGTCGGCGAGCGTGATGGTCGTGTTGTTCGGGTGCGCGCCCGCCGGCGTGTCGCGGGAGGCCTGCATGTACGGGTGGATCGCGAACGCGTCCATCAGCGGCCTGGTGCGGCCGCTCCCCCGGTAGGCGACGCCGAGGTCGTAGAGGAAGCGCGTCGGGGAGTGGGTGGGACGCGACCCGCCTGGCCGGTCGGCGCCGCGCGGCGAGAGCGCGCCGCCGAGCACGAGCAGGCCCGGCCGAGCGGCCTTGACGCTGTCGTAGCTGCGCGCGAGCAGGTCCTCGTACGCACGCGCGGCCGCGTCGCTGCCGCCGGCGCCGAACTGCGGCTTCCAGAACGTGCTCAGGTTGGGCTCGTTCCCGACGATCACCGCCGTCACCTGGGGCAGCGCCTTCACCAGCGCGGCGGCGTAGGCGGCGAAGTCGGCCCGCTCCGAGGGCGAGCGGGGTGTCTCCGCCGCGAGTCCGTGCCAGACGACGAGCATGAGCTGCATGTGGTCGCGCGCGGTGGCGCGGGCGACGTTGCGGAGGACAGCCACCGCGGACGCCGGCGGCCGACGCTGGCCGCGCCGCCAGGTCGCCGAGACGATCGCGGCGTCGAAGCCGGCGTCGCGGGAGTTGTCGACCTGGGCCTGCGCGAACTGCGGGCTCTGCTGGGCGAGCGAGTCGTCGACGGTGCCGACCACGAATGACCCCCGCTTCACGGAGTGCGACGACGGCGGCGGCGGGAGCTTCACCGGCCGGGTCGGGATCGGCGCGTCGGGCGTCGTCGGCAGCGTGGTCGGCGGGGCCGTGGTCGTCGCCGCGGTGGTGGTCGGCGACTGCGTCGTGCCGGTCGTGCCCGGCGGCGTGGAGGCCGTCGTCGGCGACGCCTGGCTGTCGCCTCCGCCCCTGGAGGAAAGCACCATTGCGGCCACGAGACCGCCGATCGCGGCAACCGCGACCAGCCCGACGAGCAGGGCCTTCTTCACGGAGCCGGAGGCTACCCTTGCCCGGCCATGGCCACACCTCTCGAGGAGCAGCTGAGACGGCTTCCCGCGAAGCCCGGCGTCTACCTCTTCCGCGACGACCGCGGCCAGGTCCTGTACATCGGCAAGGCGAAGTCGCTGCGCCCGCGCGTGCGCAGCTACTTCCAGCGGACGCCGGACTCACGCTCGACGATCCAGCGGCTGCCGGACCGGGTGGCCGACGTCGAGGTGATCGTCACCAACACCGAGGTCGAGGCGCTGCACCTGGAGCAGAACCTCGTCAAGCGGCACCGGCCGCCGTTCAACGTCCGCCTCCGCGACGACAAGTCGTTCCCGTACATCGCGGTCACGGTCGAGGACGAGTACCCGCGCGTCATGTTCACGCGCGAGCGGCACCGCCGCGGCGTCGTCTACTTCGGCCCGTACGCCAACGCGAAGAAGG
>DATIER010000246.1:0-10145 GCA_035455605.1 Gaiellaceae bacterium | reverse complement strand
CGCGAGACGCTCGAGCTCGTCGAGCGCACCATCGGTGAGCTGCCGGTGGCGCAGCGAACGGTGATCACGCTGCGCGACGTGACCGGCTGTGCGGCTGCCGAGGTGAGCGAGGCGATGGGGATCAGCGAAGGCAACCAGCGGGTGCTGCTCCACCGCGCCCGGGCGCGGGTTCGCGCCCGCCTGGAGAGACACTTCGATGCCTGATCCCACACCTGTCGAGCACGGCTACTCCTGCAAGGAGGTAGTGGAGCTGGCCTCCGACTACCTCGAGGGCGCGATGAGCCCGGAACAGATGACGCGGTTCGAGCTCCACCTGAACCTCTGCGACGGTTGCTCCGGCTTCGTCGAGCAGGTCCGGACAACGGCCGCGATGGCGCATGCCCTGCCGGAGGAGGCGAT
Source organism: Gaiellaceae bacterium (assembly GCA_035455605.1). GTDB lineage: Bacteria > Actinomycetota > Thermoleophilia > Gaiellales > Gaiellaceae > AC-32. Next base: position 9,746 of record DATIER010000246.1, on the reverse strand, counting down.
CCCGCAGGACCTGAAGACCAAGCTGCTCGCCGCCTTCAGAGACTGGGGGCGGGAATGAGGGCGTACAAGTTCCTGACGGACGATGGCGTGGGGGTCTTCAGCCGGTTCGACTGGCCGCTCCCCGACGGCGGCCCGGGGGCCTGGGTCGATGCCGATGTCGCTCCGTGTCGGGCCGGCATCCACGCGTGCCGAGTGGTCGACCTGCCGTACTGGGTGGCGAGCGCTCTCTACGAGGTAGAGCTTGAAGGCCCGCTCGACGAGTTGCCCCTCAAGTTCGTCGCACCACGCGGCCGGCTGCTCCGGCGCATCGAGGCGTGGGACGCGTCCGCGAGGACTGCCTACGGGGAGATGTGCTTCACGCGCGCACGCGAGCTCGCCTCCAGAGCCGAGGGCGCGCTCGACGACTGGGCGCCGACACCGGACATCTCCTATTCCGAGACGGCGCGGCTCGGGTTCATCGCGGCTCTGATCGCCGAGCGGTTGGAGGGCTTCGACGCACACCTCGCCGAGCGTCGCCGGCAGAGCGACTGGCTCGTCGAGCGCCTCGGGCTCCGCTAGACGCGGCCGCGCATCCCGCGCCGTTCCGCTCAGGCGGCGCTCAGGCTCCGCTGAGCCTCCCTTCGTACCGTCGCGGCCTCGCTACCCGGCCTTGCCGGATCGAAAGGAGAGACATGAAGAGCTCGTCGAAAAGGTGGCTGCTCGCCGCGGCCATCGTCTCGATCGTGGCAGTGATCGCAGCCGTCGGCGGCACCGCGCTCGCCGGCTCGAGGAACGCGCCAAAGTCGGCCACCGGTCTCGGACAGCTGACGGGCCTGCTGCCGCGCGAGAACCTCACGGTGGAAAGCGCGATCCAGGTCGACCTGAACAGGGAGTCCGTGCGGCTGCCCCTCTACAAGGGGAAGGCGAATGGCCAGACGGTCTGGTTCGTGCTCCTCGACGCGAGCGACCAGGGGATCGCGCACGACCTCGGCGTCAACTACGCGCCGAAGCTGAGCAACCTCGCCATCGGTGACCCCGAGGCGGTGCAGACGGTGACGCTCGACTCGCCGACGCCGGACCAGAACAGGTTCGGCCAGGCGGTCGTCAACTTCCAGGGCGCCCCCGACTTCAGCCCGACCCGGATCGCCACGCCCGGACCGAACGGCTTCCCGCTGGCGAACTTCCAGCCGGGAGCGCTCGCGGGCAAGGGATACAGCCCGTTCATCCGGATCGAGGGCTCGCCGACGGTGTACAGCGCACCGATCGTCGCCACCGGCGACGGCCCGTTCGACGTCGTCCACCACACGAACACCGGCGACCGCGTCCTCGGGGTTCACATCGCGGGTCCCTCGGCTCCGGGGCAGTTCGCGGAGTCGTGGGTCGACCTGCTGTTCGTGAAGGGCTTCGACGCAGGCCAGCCGATCGTCTACATCTCGACCGACGCCGGGCAGCCGCTGACATCCGTGCTCGAGCGCTCGACCTACGTCCCGGCGCTCGACAACGCTCCCTACAACGGCGGCGACGACTTCCTGGGCTCCGCCCGCGAGCGCCTGTTCGGGTTCATCAACGGCCAGACCGGCGCCGACAACAAGGAGTCCCAGGGCTTCGTCCACCTGATCAAGGACGGGCATGCCTCGGAGGACGCGAGCGCCGGCAACACCGCGCTGATCGACGCGCTCCGCAACGGCGGCGACCTCTTGAACGTGTTCGGCGACTTCCCGACGGAGAAGGACCCGCGGCACGCGCAGGCGTACAGCCCGCTCTGGGACGCCCAGCTCGGCCTCTGGACCGACAAGGCCGTGAAGCAGGGCCTGAACACGCGTCAGATCGACGAGGTGCAGGTGTTCAACCTGGCCGCAACGCGGCCCGACCTGCTCACCGGCGTCAATCCGGCGACCGGCCAGCCGGCTCCGTACGGCTCGGTCGGCGTCGACATCAACTGCGCCGTGATCGGGTTCACGGCGAAGGCGCCGACCGCCAACCTCGCCGACCCCGCGCCGAACTCGCAGTTCCCACCGCGCTAAGCAGCGGCTTCAGAGACGGCGGGCCCTCGAGCCCGCCGTCTCGACCAGCCATCGACGCAGGAGGTGTCATGAAGCGTTCGCAACTCAGGACCGTCGTTCTCACCGCAATCTTGTCCCTCGCCGTCGGCGCCGGCGCCGCGATGCCGGCGACACACTCGAGCACGCGCACCGCCACCGTCAGGGTAGGCAGCTCGTCGCTCGGGCGGATCTTGGTCGACGGGCGCAGGCACTCGCTGTACCTGTTCGAGAAGGACCGTCGCGGACACAGCGCGTGCTCGCGCGCCTGCGCGACCTACTGGCCGCCACTCCTGACGAAGACGAAGCCGGTCGCCGGACGCGGCGCCAAGCAGTCGCTGCTCGGCGTCATCCGCCGCTCGAACGGCGCGAAGCAGGTCACCTACGCAGGTCATCCGCTCTACAGCTACGTGCTCGACACGAAGGCGGGCCAGACCACGGGGGAGGGCTCGCAGGACTTCGGCGCCGGCTGGGACGTCGTCTCCCCTACGGGCAAGAAGATCGAGCCGGCCAGGTGATCCTGGCGATTCCGGGCAGCCTCCGGCGCCACTCGATCAACGCGGCAGCCCTCCGTGCCGCCGCCTCGGCGGCGGCACGGGACGGCCTGCTCGTCGAGGTCGACGACTCGCCCCGGCGGCTGCCGCACTTCAACCCGGACCTCGAATCAGCTCCACCGGCAACTGTCGCTCGCTTCCGGCGTTCGCTGGAAGCCGCGGAAGGAGTGGTGCTCGCCGTCCCCGAATACACCTTCGGAATCCCGGGCGCGCTCAAGAACTCGCTCGACTGGCTCGTCGGGAGCGGGTCCCTCTACCGCAAGCCGGTCGCGCTGCTGCACGTCGCGCCGCCGGGCCGTGGCGCGCACGTCCGCGAGTCGCTCGAGCACGTGCTGAAGGCCCACAACGCCGCGGTAACACGCCACTGTGTGCCGATCGCTCCGCGCGACCTCGACACGAGCGGCGAGCTCAGCGACGGGCGGATCGTCGGGGCTCTTCAAGCCGTCGTCGCGGAGCTCGCGGTGCGTGCGAGCGTCGCCGACGACCGAAGCGCTGACGAGCGCTCGCTCAGCGGGTGCTGAGCGCTCCCTGAGGCGAGCGAGCGACAGTTGATCGCGTCTGAGCCATCCACCGAGGAGTAAGGAGCTACCGATGTCCACGACAACGCAACCGTTCGCAGGCACGTACGACCTCGACGGCGCCCACTCGAGCATCCACTTCGCCATCCGGCATCAGCAGATCACCATGTTTCGCGGCTCCTTTGCCGACGTCGACTTGCGCCTGACGGTCGACGACGGCGAGATCGGCCTCGAGGGACGAGCCCGGGCCGACGCGATCTCGATCGGCGAGCCGGCGGAGTTCCGCGAGCACGTTGTCCGCAGCGCCGACTTCTTCGACGCGGACACCCACCCGTTCATCACCTTCCGCTCGACCGGGGTCGAGATCGGCGACGAGGGCAGCGCGACCGTCACCGGCGAGCTCACGATTCGCGGCACGACACAGTCCGTCAGCGCACGCGGGACGTTCCGGCCGGCGAGGGAGGATCCCTTCGGCAACCAGCGGGCGGGCCTCGCTCTCCACGCGACCGTCGACCGCCGCAGCTGGGGGATGAACTGGCAGATGGCCCTGCCGGACGGCAGCGACGCACTCGGCTGGGACGTCGAGATCTCCGCCGAGCTCGAGCTCATCCGCGTGGCCTGACGTGATCATCGTGGGGATCAGCGGAAGTCTCCGTCGCGGCTCGTACAACCGCACCCTGCTCCGGGCCGCGGCAGCAGAGTTGCCGGTATGCGTCGAGTTTCGCGAGTGGAACGGCCTCGCGAAGCTGCCCGCCTACGACGAGGACTGCGACCGGCTGTCGCCTGCCGCGTCCGTCGCCGTGCTGCGGCGGGAGCTCCGCCGGGCCGACGCCTTGCTGATCGCCACGCCGGAGTACAACCACTCGGTCCCCGGCGCGCTCAAGAACGCCCTCGACTGGGCGTCGCGTCCCTTTCCCGAGAACGTGCTCCGCAGCCTGCCTGTCGCCGTGATCGGTGCCAGCACCGGTCTCTTCGGCGCCGTCTGGGCACAGGCCGAGCTGCGAAAGGCTCTGAGCGCCGCCGGCGCAGACGTCCTCGACGCTGCCGTGGCCGTTCCGAGTGCCGGCACTGCCTTCACGGCCGAGGGGCGGCTTCGCGACCCGCGGCTGGCGAGCGCGCTCCGCTCGCTCGTCCAGGAGCTCGTTCGCCGGAGCTCCGGTCGCGTCGCCGCCTGAGCCGGGCTCGATCGCACGAGCGCTCGCAGCGCCTACGCCGCGCTCGTGCTCGTGCGACTAGGCGAGATCCGGCAGCTTCGCCGGATCGGCGACGAGGTCGATCTCGGTGATCCGGCCGCCGGCGATGACGAAGCCGACGACGGCGATCGGCTTCTCGTGCGGGATCACGATCGCGCCGGCGTTGCCGTTGACGATCGCAGGGCGCGCGTAGGGGGCGAGCGGGGCTCCGCGCTCGAGGATCTGCGCCGCCACTGCTTCGGCGCCCCGGATCGGCGGGCGGGCCCGCGGAGCGACGCCGCCCGCGTCGATTCTGAACACGACGTCGGGGTCGAGGACTTCCAGCAGGGCCTCGAAGTCGCCTCCGCGGGATGCGGCGAGGAAGGCGTCGATGACGCGCCGTTGCTCGCGAAGGTTGACGTCCGAGCTCGGCCGGGCGCCTCGCACTCGGCGGCGGGCCCGGCTCGCGAGCTGCCGTGTCGCGGCCTGCGAGCGCTCGACGATCGGGGCGATCTCGTCGAACGGCACCCCGAACATGTCGTGTAGCACGAACGCGAGCCGCTCCGCCGGTGTCAGGGTGTCCAGCACCACCAGCAAGGCCAGGCCGACCGAGTCGGCCAGCACCGCCTCGTCCTCGGGACCACTCTCGATCGTGACGACCGGCTCCGGCAGCCAGCTGCCGACGTAATCCTCCCGCCGCGCGCGACGCGAGCGCAGCAGGTCCAGGCAGACGCGCGCGACGACGGTCGTCAGCCAGCCGCCCAGGTTGGCGACGCCTTCCGTGTCGGAGCGCGAGAGCCGAAGCCAGGCCTCCTGGACCGCGTCCTCGGCCTCCGTCGCCGAGCCGAGCATCCGGTAGGCGACCGCCTGCAGGTGCTGCCGGTTGCGCTCGAACTCCTCGGTCTGCCAGTCGCTTCGGGTCACGTCACATCTCCGCGTTCCGATCCGTCATCCCCCTGACGAACGAAACGAGGCAGTTGTGACTGCCCGAAGGGAGCGGGATGAACGCAATCGAAGTGACCAAGCTCAGCAAGACCTATCCGGGCGAGGTCGAGGCCGTGAAGGCGATCGACTTCGAGGTCGAGGTCGGCGAGGTCTTCGGCCTCCTCGGCCCGAACGGGGCCGGCAAGTCCACCACGGTCGGGATGCTGACGACGACGATCGCGGCGACCGCCGGCAGCGCCCGGCTCGCCGGCTTCGACGTGGCGACCGAGCCGATCGCGGCGCGGCGCGCGAGCAGCGTCGTCTTCCAGGAGCCGGTGGTCGACCGCTCGCTGACCGGCCGGCGGAACCTCGAGATCCACGCGAGCCTCTGGGGCGTCGAGAGAGGGGAGGCGCAGGCGCGGATCGACGAGCTCGCCGCCACCCTCGGCCTGACCGAGCTGATCGAGCGGTCGGCAGGCAGCTACAGCGGCGGCGAGCGGCGCCGGCTCGAGATCGCCCGCGCGCTCGTCTCGCGCCCGCGAGTGCTCTTCCTCGACGAGCCCACGGTCGGCCTCGACCCGCGCATCCGCGCGGAGCTGCTCGAGGTGATCGCCGGCCTGCGCAACCGCACCGAGATGACCGTCCTGCTCACGACGCACTACCTCGACGAGGCGGAGCGGCTATGCGACCGGGTCGGGATCATCCACGCGGGCCGGATCGTCGCATGTGACACCCCGGCGGCCCTGCTCGCGCAGCTCGGCCCGCAGCTCGTCGAGCTCCGCGTCGACGGGGACGTCAGCGGCGCGCTTGGCTCCTTGCGCGAGCACGGAATCGCCGGCCGCGACGCCTTCGCAGTCGGCTCGCGGCTGACCCTTCCCCTCCACGACACGAGCCCGGGCGAGGCGATCGCTGCGATCCATGAGATCGGGCTGACCGGCTCGATCAGCGCCCGTGAGCCGACCCTCGACGACGTCTACCTGCGGCTGACCGGCGATTCACTCGCCGCGGCCGCCTGAGAGGAGAACCGATGTCCACCGCTGAAGTCGCAATCCCGGCCGCGCAACTGCGGCCGCGCTCGTTCGGCCCGCTCGGGACGCTCGCACGGCGTCGCTTCCAGCTGACTGTCCGTACGCCCCGCGAGCTCGTCGTCCCGCTGCTGACGCCGATCATGTTCGCGCTCGTGATCGCACCGGCGTTGAAGACGGCGTTGCACACCGGCACGAGCTACGAGTCCTTCGTCGCGATCGGGACGATCGGGCTCTTGATCCCGCTGAACACGATGTTCCTGGGGCTCGGCGTCATCGTCGACCGAGTCAGCGGCGCTCAGCGCGAGCTGCTGACCGCGCCGGTTGCCCGCGGCCTGCTCGTGCTGGGCAACCTGCTCGTCGCCGTGGCAACCACCGCGTTGCAGGTCGGCGTGCTGATCGCCGTCGCCCGCGCGCGCGGGATCCACTTCCACGCGACGGCCGGCGGGATCCTCTGGTTCGCCGCCGCCGCAGCGATGTTCACCGTCGGCATGTACGGAATGGCGGAGATCCTCGCCAGCCGGGTGCCGCGGCAGGAGGAGTACATCGCCCGCGTGCCGGCGATCGCAATCCTGCCCTGGTTCCTCGCAGGTGCGCTCTTTCCGATCACGGCCCTCCCGGGCTTCCTCACGTGGGTGGCCAAGCTCCTGCCGCTGACGCACGGGCTCGCGCTGATGCGTTATGGGCTGCGTGGCGACGGGAGCGGCTTGAGCGCGATCTGGGGGATGAGTGACCCCGGTGCCATGGCCGCGCTCAGCCTCGCGGTCCTGGGCGGGTTCGCGCTGCTGCTGACAGGGGCTTCGGTCCGCGTCTTCAGCCGGTCGACGGTCCGGTAGCCGAATTCTCGGCAAGACTGCAGGCGCGCCAGCTGTCGCCGAGGGGCCAGCGATGGCACCCTCGGCCTACCCCGGCGCGACCGAGGAGGACTGGGCTGTCTCCACCGTTCGTGGACCGGGCCGCGACGCCCGTTCGGGGTCGAGACGCCCGACCACGTCGCGTCCTACGGCGCGCGAACGACGAACATGCGCGCGCGATTTAGGCCACGTGAGGAGATCGAGGCGAGAAGCTTCAGCCGCGTCCCGCGTTGAAGTTGCGAGGGCCGTTTCCAGCTGAAGCGTGCCGAGCCGAGGACGCCGATCGCGTTCTCGGCCGTCGTGCTCGCCTTCCAGACGATCTTCCGCCCGCGCAGCAGCCGCAGACGAACGAGCGGCCGCGGCACGTTCGCCCTGAAACGCACGTCCAGGTCGAGCGCATGCACGGAGGTGTATCGCTTCGTCGTGACGCCGACGAGCGTGAGCGCGACGGGAATCGTGAAGGCGGCCGGGGTGCTGAAGACCGCGTAGGAGCCCGCATTACTCGACCACACGTTCCACCAGTAGCGCCCGGCGAAGAGCGGCTGCGAGGCAGTCCAATCACGGTCGGCCGCATCGACGACACCAACCTGGACGATGTCTTGGTCGTAGAACCGTCCCTCCGGCGTCACGTCCGGCTTCCTCGCGATGTAGAGCCCCTGCGACGATTCGCCTGTCGGAAGCGTCCACGTGAAGTGGGGGTGAGCGCTCGTGATGGTCGCACCGGGCGCCGGCGTCACAGGCGTCGCCGCGGCAAGAGCCGCGACGCCAGAGAGCACAACCCCGGCCAGCGCGGTGAGAACGATGATCGCTGGGCGGGCCATGTTGGACGTATCGGCAAGTCCAGCTGCGGCCTCAACGACCTTCCCCGGGCTCGGAAGCGTTCGGGGTGGTCGGGCTCGGCGTCCACCTCCAAAGGCCTCTGAGACAGGACATTTACACGTCTGCGGCGTCCGGGCGGGTTCGCGGCTAGCGGCCAAGCCTCGTTCTGCGGCGGATGCCGAGACGCCCTTGGACGGCCTTGTCGTCGGCTCCGTCTTTCCGCGCCGCCCAGACGAACACGGCTCCAATGATCGCCAGTGGCACAAGGACCAAGACGAGCGCGATGATTCCGGCAGCGCTGGTCATTCGCACGAGTGTCGCACGGATTCTCGAGTCGGCAGGGCCGCGCGCTTGCTGACCACGTTGTCGCGCCGACGGCGCCGCTCGCATCGTGAAGGGAGACGACGCTCGGCGCACGAGGTAGACGCTCCGCCGAGGAGCCGGCTGGATGGCCGGCTCCTCGGCTTGGTAGGTCTACGCCGCGTTCGACACGGTTGCTAACCGAGCCCAGCCAGGGCGATCGCCCACAGCCCGCGACCGTGCGTCGCAGCCAATAGACGACCGTCCGGGGTGGTGTTCAGGTCGGAGACGATGGTGTGCGGGAGCCCAACGCCGACCCGCTTCCACGTCCCGCCGGTAAGCCCGGATCCGAACACGCCGACGTCGTCCGCCACGACCAGGTGCGAGCCGACGATCGCGACGTCGTTCGCCGGTGCGTCGACGAGGTCGCCGCTGATGTCGTGCCAGCACGTACCGCCATTGGTCGTCTGGAAGACGTGACCGACACCCGGATCGTCAGGCCCGACCATCCAGTGCCGCGCGTAGCCCGACACCGAGATGTAGGCGTGGCGCTGGTCGGCGGGATCGACGGCCACGCCGGTGATGTAACGCTTCGGCACCGCATCGCAGCCCGTCGGGACCGTCGACAGGTCCAGCTGGTGCCAGGTGCCGCCGACGTTGGTGATCAACCCGCGGTTGAAGCCGGTCTCGGAGACGTAGCCGGGCCAGCACGGACCACACCAGGCCGCGTAGCCCTGACCACCCGCGACGCCGATCGCCGAGATCGAATGGCCCGCCCCCGTATCGAAGGCCGACGACCAGTCGCTCGCGACCGTCGCGAAGCCCTTCGTCGACTTCCAGAGGAACTCGCCGCCGCCGTACAGGTCGCTCGCGATGCTGTCGTCCTGGACGACGGGCGCGATGAACAGCGGCAGCGGGTCGGGCGGCGTGATGTCGCGCCAGTGCCGTCCGCCGTCGTTGGTGATCGCGGGGCTGAGGCTGGTGTACTCCGTCAGTACGTTGTCCGCGTTCGCCGTGTCGACGATCGTGGCGCCGCCGTCGCCGCCGAACGGCTCACTGGCCTCCTGCGGGTGGAGCGCGTCGGCGCCCTCGATCAGCTTCGACGTGCCGTTGTCCTGGAGCCCGCCCCACAGGACGGTCTTGCCGGACTGCGGGTCGACGCCGGAATCTGCGTAGTAGTACTGCAGCGTTCCCAGGTTCTTGTTGTGGTCGGTCCACGAGCCGCCGGCGGTGTGGACGCTCGTCGGCCGCGAGAAGACGCCGCCGTCGTTGCCGACCCACACGGTGCCGCCGGCGATCGCCGCCGCGTGCTGGTCGGAGTGCGTCGTGTTCGGGCACCCGCCGAAGTCCGGGGCCTGCAGGTCGAAGCACTTCAACGTCAGGTTCCAGTACGGCGCCGCGGTTACCCAGCTCTTGCCGGCGTCGGTGCTCTCGTAGACCTCCTCGAGCCCGGCGTAGACGTGATTCGAGTCGGCCGGATCGACGACGAGGAACTGGTTGTACCAGGCCTGGACGCCGGGCTTGTAGAACGGCCCGATCGAGCCGGGCTTCTGCGCCGAGCC
>DATIER010000245.1:0-28425 GCA_035455605.1 Gaiellaceae bacterium | reverse complement strand
GAGGTCGTGGAGCGGGCGCTCGCGCTGATCGACCGGGCCGAGTACAAGCGCCGGCAGGCACCGCCCGGCGTCCGTCTCACGCCGAAGGCGTTCGGCCGCGACCGCCGCACGCCCATCACCAACCGCTGGCGCGGCTAGCAGCACGGGGACGTCGGTTTCCGCGTCCGGCGCGTCGACGCGCGTACCGCGCACGAGGGCTCCGGCGGGCAAGGCTCCGCCTCCGCACGGAACTCGCGGCGACTAACGCGGCTTCTCGCGGGTAACTCCCCTCGAATCCGCGCAGGCGGATGGTTCGTACTCCGTCCCGTAAAGCGACAGGGAGGCGAGGATGGAATGGGCTGCGCTGATCGCGTGGATCGCGACCGCCGGCGGCGGCTTCGTGATGCTCTCGATCTGGCTGTCGAGGGGCGGCATGCGGCAGAGCCGGGAGTCCGGAACGCGGATCCGGCCGCCGCTGATCCTCGGCCACTTCCTGCTGGCCGCGACCGGCCTCGTGATCTGGATCATCTACGTCGCCAACGGCAACGACACGCTGCCGTGGGTCGCGTTCGTGCTCCTGGCCGTGGTCGCGCTGCTCGGCTTCGCGATGTTCGGCATCTGGTACCAACGGCGACAGCGAGGGCCGACTGCGGCGACCGGCGTGACCGGCTCGCCCGGCTCGTCGGAGACACCGCCGGAACAGCACTTCCCCGTCGCGATCGTCGGCCTCCACGGCCTGCTCGCGATGACGACGGTCGTGCTGGTCTTCCTGACCGCCGTCGGCGTCAGCGGCAGCTAGCGAAGCTCGACCCGCCCGGGCACAGCCCCCACCCTCTAGTGGGTGGGGTAGCGACCCGCCGCCCTCGCTGGAAGCGTGCCGGCTCGAGGGCGGCGGGCGCTAGGGCATGCGCGGCTTATTGCTCACGTTCTTGACGTTCCTGCGCAGTTCTCGGAACCAGTGCAGGCGCTCGGCCCACGGGACGGCGGCGTTTGCCGGCGACGTCGACGGCAGCACGAACAGCCGCGTGCCCGCCAGCTGCCGCTCCTGCACGCCGAGCTCGGGCCGCTCGCCGAAGGTCCCCCGGTACGCCTCCTTGCCGACGAACGCGATCCAGGCCGGGCGCAGGTCGCGCGCAAGCCGCTCGAGCCGCTCGGCTGCGCCCGCGAAGTCGGCGCGCCGGAGGTCGCCGGACCCCCTGGTCGTCCGCGGCGCCGCATTCGTCAGACCGATGCCCTCGCGCAGCACGTCGAGCTGCTCGGCCGGGTCGTACAGCCGTGAGGTGAACCCGGCGGCGTGCAGCAGGCGCCAGAAGTCGTTCCGCGGGTTGGCGAAGTGGGCGGCCGCCGCGGCGGAGACGAAGCCGGGGTTGATCCCGCAGAAGACGACCTCCAGGCCCGGCCCGAGGACGTCCGGGACGGCGCTAGCGACAGCGGGCGGCGGAGCGCTTCTTCGGCGCGCAGCGCCGGTCATGGCCGAGCCGCCGCGGGCGCCGCAGCCCGATCACGCGGCGCGTGCCGCCCCAGTGCACGCACACCTTCACGCCGCCAGCTCCGCCTCTCGCGCGTCGAGGCGCACCTCGAACAGCTGCCGCAGCTCCTCACCCGTGATCCCCCCGAGGCCGCGCGCCTCGCGCCGCGGCTCGATGCGCACGACGCGCACCGTCGTCTCGTCGACGCCGTAGCAGCGGAGGTAGCACTCCTCCTCGCTCAGCGGACGCAGCCGTCGCACGGCCGGAGCGTATGCACCGCCCCGGACGGAACGAGCTACTCGTACTGAAGGGCCTGCAGCACGTTCAGACGTGCCGCCCTGCGCGCCGGAATCACGGCCGCCAGGATGCCGACGAGGATCGCCGCCAGCACGAAGTAGACGATCTCGATCCACGGCACCGCGAAGACGATCCCGGAGCTCGAGAGCGCGTGCGTGATCAGCGCCGCGAGGAAGATGCCGACGACCATCCCGAGCGCCGCGCCCATCAGCGAGGTGACGATGCTCTCGTAGCGGATCATCATCCGCACCTGGCGCCTGGTCATCCCGACCGCACGCAGCATTCCGAGCTCGCGTGTCCGCTCGAACACCGTCAGGACGAGCGTGTTGATGATCCCGACGAGGCTGACGATCACCGACAGAGCAAGCAGCGCGTAGAGCAGATTCAGCAGCTTGTTGATCGGCGCTTCGAAGTTCGACTTGAACTCGTCGCGCGTCTGGATCTTGGCATCGGCGAAGCCCTGGACGTAGCCGTCGAGCTTCGCCGTGTTCGCGTCCGTGACGCCGTCGGGAGGCGTGTTCATCAGCACCATCTCGTCCTGCGGCCGCGGGGTGAACCTGTCGAACAGGGTGGTCGAGATCGTGATGTGGGCGAAGGGCGAGCCGCCCTTCGGCTCGTCCCACACGCCCTTCAGCCTGACGGTCGTCTTCTTGCCGCTCGGGAACGTGAGCGTGACGGGCGACCCCAGGCTGAGATGGTGGTCCTCGACGTAGTTCTTGCTCGCGAAGAAGCCGTCCAGGCCGAGCTCGCCGGGCACGGCGTTGGTGCCCTGCGTCCAGGTCATCTGGACCGTCTTGTTCAGGTTGGGCTGCACCGCGGTGAGGTCGTTGTTCGAGCCGAGGTAGCGGGCCGAGCCGGCGCGGATCGCGCTTACGTCCTCGACGCCCGGCTTGCCGACGAGCGCCTTGCCCGCCTGCGCCTCGATCGGGTTGAAGGTGCTCGTGGAGGTGAGCGCGTAGTCGGCCACGAAGAGCTTGTTGACCGCGTCCTCGAACGAACTGCGGATGCCGGCGCCGAAGATGGCGACGAACGTGACCAGCGCGAGGCCGATCATCAGCGCGGACGCCGTCGAGGCCGTGCGGCCCGGGTTCCGGGTGGCGTTGTCGCGGGCGAGGATGCCGGGCGCCCCGCCGATCGTCTGGGCGGGCGCGCCGAGCACGGCGGCCAGCGGGCGCACGACCTTCGGCGCGTTCATCGAGACGGCGACGAAGAGCACGAGCACGCCGACGCCGAGCAGCAGCAGGCGCGGCCCGGTCGCGATGCCGCTGGCGAGCGCGCCGAGGGAGACCATGACGACGGCGATCACGAGGATGACCAGCGAGGTCACGGCGCCGTACTTCGCCCAGCGCGACGGCGGGATGACGGAGCCCTCGCGCACCGCGGCGATCGGCGGCACCCGCGTCGCCCGCCGCGCGGGTCGGATGCTCGCGAGCAGCGTCACGATCGTGCCCACGAGCAGCGCGACCACGATCGTGCGCGTCGCGAAGACGGTCGAGCCGGTCGGCAGGTCGATCCCGATCTGGACGAACAGCCACTGCAGTCCCTTCGCGAGCGCCAGGCCGAGGAACAGGCCGGCGATGGAGCCGAGCAGGCCGATCACGAAGGCCTCGATCACCACCGACCAGAGCACCTGCCGCCGCGACGCGCCGAGCGTGCGCAGCGTGGCGAACTCCCGCGTCCGCTGCGCGATCGTGATCGAGAGCGTGTTCGCGATCACGAACGCGCCGACGAACAGCGCGATCGCGGCGAACGCGAGCAGCGCGTAGCGCAGGAACGAGAGGAACCCGCTGATCTGGTCGTGCTTGTCCTTCTTGGCCTGCTCGGTGCCGCTGCGGACGACCTCGGTCGGCGAGAGCAGCGGCTGGATCTGCGAGATCAGCTCGGCGCTCGAGACGCCCGACTTCGACTTCACGCGAATGGCGTCGAGCTGGCCGGGCTTGTGGAAGAGCACCTGGGCGGTCGGCTGGTCGAAGATGGCGAAGGTCGCGCCGCCGATGCTCACGTTGGGGAAGGTCGCGATGCCGGCCACCCGCATCGTCTTGATCGGCCCGTAGCCCTGCACCCGGATCTGGTCACCGACGGCGAATCCCTGACCCGAGGCCGTCCCCTTGTCGATCACGACCTCGCCAGAGCCATGGGGCCAGTGCCCCGCGGTCAGCTTCGTGGGATTGAAGATCTGGCCCTGGGGCGTCACCGAGAAGCCGAGCGTCGGCGCGCCTCCGGACGAGACGACCTTGCCGTTCTTGCCGATCAGCTTGACGTTGTTGCTGGTCACCGACCCGGCGGCGATCGCGGTCCCCGACAGCTGCTGCACCTGCGCGAGCAGCGACTCCGGCATCGGCGGCGGCTCGACGCTCGTGCCGTTCGCGCTGGAGAAGGCGGCCTTGCCGGTGATGACGACGTCGGCGTTCACGTACGACTGCGTGAAGATCGTGCTGAAGCCGTTGTTGATCGTGTCCGTGAGGACGTAGGTGCCGCTGATCATCGCGACGCCGAGGACGATCGCGATCGCGGTCAGCGCCGCCCGGACCTTGCGGCCGGCGAGCCCCTTGAGCGCGACCGTCAGCATCAGGACGCGGTCAGCGCTTCCATCGCCGCGAGGACTTCCGAGGGCTCCGCGCGCGGCATGTCGCGCACGATCACGCCGTCGGCGAGGAAGAGGATCCGGTCGGCGATCGCGGCGGCGCGCGGGTCGTGCGTGACCATCACCGTGGTCTGGCCCATCCCCTCGACGGAGTGGCGCAGCAGCTCGAGGATCTCTCCGCCTGTCTTGGAGTCGAGGTTGCCCGTCGGCTCGTCCGCGAAGACGACGGTCGGCTTCGAGATCAGCGCGCGGGCGATGGCGACGCGCTGCTGCTGGCCGCCCGAGAGCTCGGCCGGTCGGTGGTCGCGCCGGTCGTCGAGCCCGACCGTCTTCAGCAGCTCGGCCTTCCAGCCCGGGTCCGCCTTCTCGCCCGCGATCGTCAGCGGCAGGAGGACGTTCTCCTCGGCGGTGAGCATCGGCAGCAGGTTGAAGAACTGGAACACGAAGCCGATGTGCTCGCGGCGCAGCTTCGTGATCTCGGTGTCGCTCAGCTCGCCGAGCTTCGTGCCGGCGATCCAGACCGCCCCCGAGGTCGGCCGGTCGAGCGCCGCCAGGATGTGCATCAGCGTCGACTTGCCGGAGCCGGACGGCCCCATCACCGCGGTGAGCTTCCCCTGCTGGACGTCGAGCGAGACTCCGCGGAGCGCGTCCACGGCCGTGTCGCCCTCGCCGTAGCGGCGAGTGATCTCCCGCGCGGCGACGACGGCGCCAGGCACCTGCTCGGCGACGTCTACGGCTGGAACAGCAGCAGCTTCCATCGACGCTCCCCTCGTCGTGACCCCCAGGTGGTCGTCCAGTGTCGCATCAACCGTAGCGAGAGACAAACGGCGCTTCGATAGCGTCTCGTGGATGACCGCGGTGGCCCTCGACGTCTCGGCCGTACGGGCGCGGTACTCCGCGCTAGGGCGCGACCTCGCCTTCTTCGACGGGCCAGGCGGGACGCAGGTGCCGGACGAGGTGGTCGACGCGATCGCCGGCTACCTGCGGGAGTCGAACGCCAACCTCGGCGGGCCGTTCGAGACCAGCGTGCGCAGCGACCTGCTCGTCGACGAGGCACGGCGCGCGGCGGCGTCCTTCCTCGGCTGCGGCGCGGAGGAGGTCGTCTTCGGTGCGAACATGACGACGCTCAACTTCGCGCTGACGAGGACGGTCGGACGCGAGCTCCGGACCGGCGACGAGATCCTCGTCACGCGGCTCGACCACGACGGCAACGTGGCGCCGTGGCTCGAGCTGGCGCGCGACCTCGACCTGGTCGTGCGGTTCGCCGACCTTCGCGACGACACGACGCTCGACCTCGGGTCGCTGGAGGCGCAGCTCTCCGAGCGGACGCGCGTGGTCGCCTTCCCGTGGGCCTCGAACGCGGTCGGCACGCTCGTCGACGTCGCGCGGGTGGCGGAGCTCGCCCACGCGGCCGGCGCCCTCGCGTGGGTCGACGCGGTCCACTACGCGCCGCACGGGCCGATCGACGTCGCCGCGGCGGGAGTCGACGTCCTGCTCTGCTCGCCGTACAAGTTCTTCGGCCCGCACCTCGGCCTCGCGTTCGGGCGGGCGGAGCTGCTCGAGCGCTGGCGCCCGTACAAGGTGCGTCCGGCCGCGGACGAGCCGCTCGGCCACCGCTTCGAGACCGGCACGCTCGCGCACGAGCTGCTGGCCGGGTTCGTCGCGGCCGTGAACTACGTGGACTCGCTTGGCTTCGGCGCGATCGTCGCGTACGAGCGCGAGCTCGGCGAGCGCTTCCTGGCCGGGCTGCCCGAGGGCTGCCGCCTGCACGGTCTCCCGACGATGGAGGGGCGCGTGCCGACCTTCTGCATCACCGTCGGCGAGCTGGCTCCCTCCGCGACCGCCGCGGCGCTGGCGGAGCGCGGCTTCGCCGTCTGGCACGGCGACTACTACGCCGTCGAGGTGATGAAGCGGCTCGGGCTGCCGGAGGGCGCCGTCCGCGTCGGGATCGTCCACTACAACACGGCGGACGAGGTCGACCGGCTGCTCGCCGCGCTCGCGGGCCTGCGCTAGCCGAACGGCGGGCGCAGCGGCAGCAGGAGGGGCGGCCGCGGCCGCTGCGAGAAGTCGAAGTCGCGCGTCAGGTCGCCCGTCTGCGGGAGCCGCTCGCGCACGTCCGGCCGCGGGTCCGGCCGGCCGTCCGTGCGCGGGTCGAGGCGCTGCCCGCCGAGGAAGTCGTCCTCGATGAACTTCGCGTAGGCGTCGAAGCTCGTCACCTGGTGGTCGACGTAGCCGCGGCGCGCGTACGGCGAGATCACGAGAGCGGGCACGCGCAGCCCGAAGCCGACTCCGTCGACGCGAGGCGGCACGACGTGGTCGTAGAAGCCGCCCCAGTCGTCCCAGGCGAGGAAGATCGCCGTCGAGCTCCAGTCCGGGCCGCGCATGATCGTGTCGATCACGTTCGTCACGAACGCCTGCCCGGCCGTGATCGGGTTCGGCGGGTGCTCGCTCACCCGGTCGTTCGGCTCGACCCACGACACCGACGGCAGCGTGCCGCGACGCGCCGCCGCGTAGAAGTGCGAGATCGACGTGATGTTGCCGACCTGACCGTCCTGCCGGACGGTGGCGAAGCGCGGGAGCGGGTTCATGCTGGACGGCGTGCGCGAGTCCTGCGGCACCGGCGCGCACACGACCTGGCCGTCGTCGCAATCCGGCTTCGCGCCCTTGAACACGTAGTACCGCCAGGAGACGTGATGCGCGTGCAGGAGGTAGGTCAGGTCGGTCCAGGCGTAGTCGGGCGCCGCGTGCGGCGTCCGCCGCGGCCGCGCTGCGCCGACCGACGAGACGCAGCTCAGCGGATCGCCGCGGACCGGGCACCGCGCCGCCCATTCGGAGACCAGGAACAGGTGCGAGGGCAGGCTCCAGTCGGCGACCGGCTCGAACATGTGGTCCTGGAGGACGAAGCTCCGCGCGTACGCCCAGTAGTTCGGGATCTCGTGCCAGTCGTGGTAGCCCATCGCGTCGGGCCGGAGCGCGTCCAGCCGGCACTGCAGCGCGCCGGGGCGTTTCCCGCACGCGAGCGCGAGAGCGTGCCGCTGCTCGGTGACGAAGCCGTTCATCTTCCGGCCCGCGACGTCCGCGACCGCCGCGGCGTACCCGTGCGGCCCGCCCGCGTTGCGGTCGCCGGTGTCGTGGAACGGCCGTACGCAGGGGCCGGGCGGGCTCGGCACGCAGACGTGCGGGGGGATGCCGTCGGCGCCCGGGTACGTGCCGAAATAGGAGTCGAACGAGCGGTTCTCCTGCATCAGCACGACGACGTGGCGGATCTTGTGGATGCCGGTCGGCGGGGCGGCCGCGGCGGCGCGCCTGGCATCGCGGTCGGGGAGAGCGAGGGCGCCGAGCAGGACGATGGCTGCGGCGACGGCGCCGGAGCGCAGGAATCGTCGCACGCGGCCCAAGCTATGGACGCGCGATTGCGCCGGTATGAAGCCCCGGTTGCGCGTCCGTTGCGCGCGCTGGTATGCCTGGCGTCGTGCGGCTCCTCGTTCTCGGCGGAACCAAGTTCCTCGGCCGTGCCACGGTCGAGTC
Organism: Gaiellaceae bacterium; assembly: GCA_035455605.1. Lineage (GTDB taxonomy): Bacteria > Actinomycetota > Thermoleophilia > Gaiellales > Gaiellaceae > AC-32. Next base: position 20,568 of record DATIER010000245.1, on the reverse strand, counting down.
GGCGCTCGCGCGGGGGCACGAGGTCACGCTGTTCAACCGCGGCGAGACGAACGCCGACCTCTTCCCGGAGGCGGAGAGGCTGCGCGGCGACCGGACGGAGAACCTCGACGTCCTGCACGGGCGGGAGTGGGACGCGGTGCTCGACTCCGCCGGCTACGTGCCGGCGGTCGTGCGCGCGTCGGCCGAGGCGCTCGCGGAGGCGACGCCGTGCTACCTGTTCGTCTCGAGCGTGTCGGTCTACGCCGACCAGGGCCGACGCAACGACGAGGACAGCGCCCTCGCCGAGCTCGGCGAGGAGCCGGACGATCGCCTGACCGAGGACTTCTCGAACTACGGCGCGTTGAAGGCGCTCTGCGAGCAGGCGGTGCGCGAGATCTACGGCGAGCGTGCCGCGGTCGTGCGGCCGGGGCTGATCGTCGGCGCGCACGACCCGACCGGCCGCTTCACGTACTGGCCCCACCGGGTGGCCGCGGGGGGCGAGGTGCTCGCGCCCGCGCCGCCGGAGCGGCAGGTGCAGTTCGTCGACGTCCGCGACCTCGGCGACTGGTTCGTCGACCTCCTCGAGCGCGGCACCGGCGGCACCTACAACGCGACGCACCCGGGGCTGAGCTTCGAGGAGCTGCTCGACACCTGCCGCGAGGTCTCCGGCAGCGACGCGACCTTCACGTGGGTGCCCGACGCACTGCTCGCCGAGCACGAGGTCGGCGAATGGATGGAGCTGCCGCTCTGGCTCCACGACGCCGGCGTCGCCGGGATGCTGGACGCCGACGTCTCGCGCGCGGTCGAGGCGGGGCTCACCTTTCGCCCGCTCGCCGAGACGGTGCGCGACACGCTCGCGCTCGCGCAGCGGGTCGACGGCGTCGGGCTCACGCCCGAGCGCGAGGCGGAGCTACTCGCCGCCGCTCACTCGTAGGCGGCGGCCGCCCGTTCCCAGCGCGGCTGGTCGCGCCTGATCGGGTCGGGATCGATCCCCCGCGCCTCGGCCAGGTCGAGCGTGAGCAGCTGGAAGCGGACGACGTCGGCGACCGGGTGCTCCGTCGGGACGAGCGTCGTCTCGCAGCCGAGCTCACGCAGCGCGGCGACGGCCTCCGCTGCGCGCGTGGCCGCGCGGCCCTCGCCCTCGAGCACGAACGCGCGCACCGACTCGTCGACGGCGGCGAGGTGCCCGTGCAGCAGCTGCTCCGTCTCGTGCGCCTCGGCGGCGATCCACGCTCCTTCGCGGAGCTTCAGGACCGCCTCCTGCGCGGTCGGCCAGTCGCGCCCGGCGCCGGCGACGAGGAAGCGCTCGTGCGAGCTGACGGGCTCGCGGTGCTCGAGCGCCCGCTCGACGAGCCCCGGCAGCGCGCCGACGTCCTCGCCGCGGAGCGCGGCGAGCGCCGCGACCGCGCACGTGTAGCTCACCGTGTGGCACCAGCTCTGCTCCACCTCCGGCGTCGCCACGACGACGTCGTCGGCGAGCCTCCCGAGCGGGCTGTCCGGCTTGCCGGTGACGAGCCAGACCGGGCCGTCGAAGGCCTGCGCCGCCTCGAGGGCGAGCGTCGTCTCGCCCTCGTGGCTGATCACGACGAGCGCGTCCGCCTCCTGCGGCGCGAGCACGAGCTCGAGCGCCTGCAGCGCCCGGCCGGCGGTCTGCGCGGCATGGAACGAGGTGCCGCAACCCGTGTAGAGGATCCGGCCCGCCGGCAGGCGGCGGTCGGTCGGGACCTGCCGGAGCCACTCCGGTTGCGCGTGGATCGCGCGCCGCATCTTCTCCCCGGCCACGCGGGAGAGCATCTCGCATTAGCGTCCCCTCCGTGGCCCGCAAGGACTACTCGTCGACGCCCCTCTCCACGAAGCTCGGAGCGAAGCCGGGCACCGGCGTCGTCGTCCTCTTCACCACCGAGCGGGCAGACCTGGAGCGGCGGTTCGCGACGCTCCGCGACACGCTCGCGCCCGCCGACGGTCTCTGGGTCGCGTGGCCGAAGGCCTCGTCGCAGCTCGAGACCGACCTCGACTTCGACGCCGTCCAGGGGATCGGGCTGGCGGCCGGCCTGGTCGACAACAAGAGCTGTGCGATCGACGGCGACTGGCAGGCCCTCCGCTTCGTTTGGCGGCGCGAGGACAGAGAGCGCGGTTACCATCGCGGCCGTGTTCGTCCACCGTGAGCCCGTCCGCTTCCGCGACCTCGACCCGATGGGCCACGTCAACAACGCCGTCTTCCTGACGTACGTCGAGTCGGCGCGCGTCGCCTTCCTGGAGCACCTCGGCGCCGCGACGACGCTCGAGGAGATGGCGATCATCGTCGCGCGCGTCGAGATCGACTTCCGCGCGCCCGTCCGCTTCGGCGACGAGGTCGAGGTGACGGCAGAGGTGACGCGCTTCGGCGAGACGAGCTTCGACCTCGAGCACGAGCTGCGCGTCGGCGAGACGGTCGTCGCCGAAGCGAGGACGGTGCTCGTCACCTACGACTACGCCAGGCGGCAGCCGGTCGAGATCCCGGACGAGTGGCGGGAGAAGCTGGCCGCATGAGTGTCTTCCAGCGCCAGCGGCTCGACAACGGCCTGCGCGTCCTCACGGCCGACATGCCCTCGGTGCAGTCGGTCACCTGCATGATCATGCTCGCCGCCGGCTCGCGCTACGAGACCCCGGAGACGAACGGGATCGCGCATTTCGCCGAGCACATGTTCTTCAAGGGCACCGAGCGGCGGCCGACGGCGCGGGACATCGGCATGGAGGTCGACGGCCTCGGCGGGGAGTTCAACGCGTTCACCGGCAAGGAGTACACGGGCTACTACGTCAAGTGCGCGGCCGACTACCGCGACCGGGCGCTCGACGTGCTCGTCGACATGCTGCGCAACTCGAAGTTCGACCCCGAGGAGATCGAGCGCGAGAAGGGCGTGATCGTCGAGGAGATGAACATGTACTACGACACGCCGCGCGACTTCATCGGCGGCGTGTACGACGAGCTCCTCTACGGCGACCAGCCGCTCGGCTGGGACATCATCGGCCAAAAGGAGACGGTGCGCGCGGCGACGCGCGACACCTTCCTCGGCTACGTCGACCGCTGGTACAAGCCGGAGCGGATGGTCGTCGGCCTCGGCGGCCGGCTGGACGGCGACCCGATCGCCACGGTCGAGCGTCTGCTCGGCGACCTCGAGCCGCAGGAGACGGGAGCGCCGGCGCCGGTCGAGCTGAGCGCGAACGGCGGCTCGCAGGTGACGGTCCACCACAAGGAGTCCGACCAGGCGCACCTCTGCCTGGGCGTCCGCAGCTACCCGCTCGGGCATCCGGACCGGTACGCGCTGCAGCTGCTCTCGACCGTGCTCGGGACGGGGATGTCGTCGCGGCTGTTCACGGAGGTGCGCGAGCGGCGCGGCCTCGCGTACTACGTGTTCGCGCACAACCAGAGCTACACGGACGCCGGCTCGCTGTACTCGCAGGCGGGCGTCGACATCGCGCGCGCCGACGAGGCGGTCGAGACGATCGCGCGCGAGTTCGGCCGCATCGCGGACGAGCCGGTGCCGGCCGAGGAGCTCGAGAAGGCCCGGGCGCTCGCGAAGGGCCGCTTCGTCCTCCGGCTCGAGAACCCGCAGGGAATGACCCTCTTCGGCCTCAGCCGCGAGGTGCTCGAGGGCGAGGCCGAGGAGCCGGACGCCGTGCTCGAGGGGCTCGACGCCGTCACCGCGGACGACGTGCAGCGGGTCGCGCAGGACGTGATCGGGACGAACGGCCTGAACCTGGCCCTGATCGGACCGTTCGAGGACGCCTCGCGGTTCGAGCAGCTGCTGGCGGGATGAGGCTGCTCGCTCCGCGCGAGCACGAGGACTAGACGATCGCGCACGACGGGGGCGCAACCGGACCTACGAGCGCTGCGGTCTCGCCCGAGCGCATCCGCGCCGTCCGCCGCAAGACCGCGTTCGCCGACGCGGCGCTCGTCGCGCTCGTCGCCCTGCTGACGGGGGTCGCGGTCTTCGCAGCGTCCCGCCTCTACACGACCGCGGACAACCGGTACGTGAAGGAGGCGTTCCCGATCCGCTTCTACGCGAACGACACGGTCGTGCAGATGCTGAACGAGGAGACCGGGATTCGCGGCTACGTCGTCACCGGCGACGGCAAGAGCCTCGAGCCGTACCGCAACGGGCGGACGAACGTCGCGCAGGACCTCGCGGCGCTGCGGCGGCTGGCGCGGCGGCGGCCGGAGATCGCCGGCGACGTCGCCTCCACGGCCCGGGCCGTGCGCCGGCTCGACCAGTTCTACGCACAGCAGATCGCGCTCGTCGAGCGGGGCGGGGCGGGTAAGCGGATGGCGCAGCAGAACGTCCTGGCCGGGACGCTCCTCTTCGATCGCTTCCGCACCGACTCGGACCGGCTCGTCGATCGCTCCAACGCGATCGTCGACGAGGCGCGTACCAGCCAGCGACACACCTTCTGGACGATGCTCGCGATCGTGCTGGTCGCGGGCGCGACCGCGGCCGGGATCGCCTTCTGGCTGCTCCTCTCGGTGCCGCGGCGCATCTGGTCGCTCTACGACGTCGAGCGTGAGCTCCGCGAGACCGCCGAGCGCGGCGCGCGGGCGTCTCGCTCGCTCGAGCACGTCGACGACGCCGTCATCCTGGTCGACGCGGAAGGCACGGTCCGCTACTGGAACCCCGCCGCCACCGCGTACCTGGGAACCTCGGAGGCCGACGCGCTCGACCGTCCGCTGGCGGAGCTCGTGCCCGAGCTTCCCCTGATCGAGCAGGCGCTCGCGCGCGAGGGCAGCGGCGCGGTGCTGGTGCTCGGCCCCGGCGCCGCCGAGCGCTGGCTCGTCGCGCGGGAGACCAGGTTCCCCGAGGGACGCGTGCTCGTGCTGCAGGACGTGACGGGCGAGCGCGAGCTCGAGCGGACGCGCAGCGACTTCCTCGCGACCGCCTCGCACGAGCTGCGAACCCCGCTCGCCGCCGTCTACGGCGCCGTGCGCACCCTCCGGCGCAAGGACCGCCCCACCACCCCGGAGCTCGACGGGCAGCTGCTGGCGATGATCGAGACCGAGTCGCACCGGCTGGCCGAGATCGTCGACCAGATCCTGGTCTCGACCGAGGTCGATCGCGGGTCGGTGCCGCTCACGCCGGAGCCTTGCGACGTGCGCGAGCTCTGCGCCAGCGCGCTCGAGTCGGCGCGGGTGCGGGCGCCGGAGACGATCGAGCTCTCGCTCGACGTGCCCGAGGGCGTGGTCGTCCACGCCGACCCCTCGCGACTCCGGCAGGTGGTCGTCAACCTGCTCGACAACGCGATCAAGTACTCGCCCGACGGCGGGCGAGTCGCCCTCCGCGCCGGCGAGCACGACGGCTCGGTCGCGATCGAGGTCGCCGACCAGGGGCTCGGCATCCCGGACGAGGAGCAGGAGCGCATCTTCGAGAAGTTCGTGCGCCTCGACCCCGACATGCGCCGCGGGGTCGGCGGGAGCGGCCTCGGCCTCTACATCAGCCAGGAGCTCGTCGAGCGCATGGGCGGCAGGCTGCGCGTCGACTCCGAGGCCGGCCGCGGCTCGACCTTCACGATCGAGCTGCCACGCTAGGCCGGGAGCGTCGCGAGGTCGGCCTCGAGGTGCTCGCGGTCCTTCACGCCGGCGACACCCTCCGCCAGCTCGCGCGCCCGGTCGGCGTGACGCCGCCCCTCGTCCGCGTCGCCGGCCAGCGCGTGCGCCCGGGCGAGCGCCTCTTGGGCATAGGCGAGGTCCCAGTCCTCGAGCGCCGCCGGGTGCGCCTCGCACCAGGCGAGGCAGCGGCGCGCGTGGTGCAGCGCGGGCTCGGCTCGACCGAGCACGACGTAGACGCGCGAGAGCTGCCACTGGCTCCGCGCGCGGTTCGCGGCGGTGCCGACGAGCAGCCAGTGGTAGGCCGAGGCGTGCGCGGTGTCGATCAGCTCGTCGTCCTGCTCGGGCGTCCGCTCCGGCAGCTCCATCAGCTCCCAGGCACGGTTGAAGAGGGCGGCGGCGAGCCGCCGCCCTTCTTCGGGACTCAGTCCTCCTTCGACTGCTCCGCGCCCGCTCGCTGCTCGATCTCCTCGACCACGGCGGGGTCGGCGAGGGTCGTCGTGTCGCCGAGCTCGCGGTGCTCCGCCACGTCCCGGAGCAGGCGGCGCATGATCTTGCCGCTGCGCGTCTTCGGCAGCTCCGGCGTGAACACGATGTTCGCCGGCTTGGCGATCGGCCCGATCTTCGTGGAGACGTGGTTCCGCAGCTCCTCGAGCATCTCGACCGAGCCGTCGCCGCCGCCCTTCAGCGTGACGTAGGCGACGATCGCCTGGCCCGTCCGCTCGTCCTTGCGGCCGCAGACGGCGGCCTCCGCGACCTCGTTGTGGTCGACCAGCGCGCTCTCGACCTCGATCGTCGAGATGCGGTGGCCGGAGACGTTCATCACGTCGTCCACGCGGCCGAGCAGCCAGAAGTCGCCGTCCTCGTCGATCCGGGCGCCGTCGCCCGCGAAGTAGACGTCGGAGTACCGCGCCCAGTACGTGTCGCGGTAGCGCTGGTCGTCCTTGTAGATCCCGCGCAGCATCGCCGGCCACGGACGGCGCAGGACGAGGTAGCCGCCTCCGCCGGGGCCGACCTCGTTGCCCTGCTCGTCGTAGACGGCCGCGTCGACGCCGGGGAACGGTTTCGTCGCCGAGCCCGGCTTCAGCGTCGTCACGCCCGGGAGCGGCGTGATGAGGATCATGCCGGTCTCGGTCTGCCACCACGTGTCGACGATCGGCGTCCTGTCGCCGCCGACGTTCTCGCGGTACCAGACCCACGCCTCGGGGTTGATCGGCTCCCCGACCGAGCCGAGCAGCCGCAGCGACGAGAGATCGTGCTGCTGCGCGTACTGCGGGCCCCATTTCATGTGCGTCCGGATCGCCGTCGGCGCGGTGTAGAGGATGTCGACCTTGTACCGCTCGATGATCGCCCACCAGCGGTCCTTGTCCGGGTAGTTCGGCACGCCCTCGTACATCACGGAGGTCGTCCCGTTGCAGAGCGGGCCGTAGACGATGTAGCTGTGGCCCGTCACCCAGCCGACGTCGGCCGCGCACCAGTAGACGGAGTCGGGCTTGACGTCGAAGATGTAGTGGTGCGTCGCCGCGACGCCGACGAGGTAGCCCGCGGTGGTGTGCACGATCCCCTTCGGCTTCGCGGTCGTGCCGCTCGTGTAGAGCAGGTAGAGGAGGTCTTCCGAGTCCATCGGCTCGCACGGGCACGAGTCGGCGTCCGGGCTCTCGCCCTGGACGAGGTCGTGCCACCAGTGGTCGCGCCCCTCCTGCAACGCGACGTCGCCGCCGGTGCGGCGGTAGACGATGCACGCCTTGACCGTCGGGGAGTCGTCGAGCGCCGCGTCGGCGTTCTGCTTCAGCGGCACGGTGCCGCCGTTGCGCAGGCCCTCGTCCTGCGTGATCAGGACCTCGCACTCCATGTCGTTCAACCGGCCGGAGAGCGAGTCGGCCGAGAAGCCGCCGAAGACGACCGTGTGCGGCGCGCCGAGGCGGGCGCAGGCGAGCATCGCGATCGGGAGCTCGGGCACCATGCCCATGTAGATCCCGACCGGCGTGCCCTTCTGCACGCCCAGCTTCCTGAGCGCGTTCGCGAACTGCACGACGTCACGCTGGAGGTCGGCGAACGTGATCGTCCGCCGCTCGTCCTCCGGCTCGCCTTCCCAGTAGTAGGCGACATTGTCGCCGTTCCCGGCCTCGACGTGCCGGTCGACGCAGTTGTACGTGACGTTGAGCTTGCCGCCCAGGTACCACTTCGCGTACGGCGGCTCCCACTCGTAGAGCTTCGTGAAGTCCTCGAACCACGAGACCCGCTCGCGGCCCTCGGACTCCCAGAAGTCCTCGAAGCTCCGCTCGTAGATGTCCGGCTTGGCGTTCGCCTGCGCGGCGAACTCCGGAGGCGGCGGATACCTCCGCTCCTCGAGCAGGATGGTCTCGATCGCCGGCCCGCTCGTCATCGCCTCGGGCATCCTAGGCCTCCGTCTGCCTCGGCATGGGCGAACCCGCGCGGGAGACGACCGGCAGGCGGCCCCACATCGGCGACCCGACCGGCAGGATCGGGCGGTCCGGCGACATCCCGTTGATCACGCCTGCCGCGGACGCGTACCAGGCCACGCCGGCCGTGACGATGCCGGCCCAGCCACCGGCGTGCGTGATCCACGGCGACATCCCGTGGGCCTCGCGGAAGAAGCCGATGCACAGCAGCACCTCGGTGATCTGCAGGGTGAGGAAGACCCCGAAGACGGCGATGTTCACCCTCGTGCTCCACATGAGCATGTAGAAGTTGAAGATCGCGAACGCGAGCAGGAACCACGCGAGCCCGTTCAGCAGCTGCGGCCCGGCGATCGCCGCCGCGATCGGCTTCGAGATGACCACAAGCGTCACGAACAGGCCGAGCGCCATCCAGAAACCGCCGTACGTCGAGAACGCCGTGGCGCCGAAGACGTTGCGGTTCCGGAACTCCCACATTCCCGCGAGGAGCTGCGCGAGCCCGCCGTAGAAAAAGGCGACCCCGAGCCACGCGATGTCGGGGATGAACGTCGCGTTGTGACCGCTCAGCATGAACGTGGTCAGCGCGAACGCAGCGAGGCCGAGCGGCGCCGGATCCGCCGCTGGGAGCGTCTCCACGAGCGTCGGCCGGGCACGTTCCTCAGCGAGAACAGCCATGGCAACCTCCTTCGTTGCCGGCCCCTCGGCCAACCCTGCCGAGGGCGTCGGCTGGGTTTTATCGCAACCCGATCGAGTCGGGTTGCTGAAGTTCTAGCAGGTTCTACTTCCCTGCGGAGGCGCGATTAACCCTTACGGCGCGAGGTCGTACGGGTAGTCCGTCAGCACCTCGGGCCCGTCGTCCGTGACGAGCACGAGGTCCTCGAGCCGGCAGCCGCCGTAGCCGTGGCGGTAGAGGCCGGGCTCGACGGCGATCACGTCGCCGGCGACGAGCTCGCCGGGCGCGCGGCCGAGGCTCGGCTCCTCGTGCACCTCGAGCCCGACTCCGTGGCCGAGCGAGTGGTAGAAGCCGTCCTGGAGCACCTCGCCGGGCTGCTTCGAGCGGAGCGTCGGGTACCCGTGCTGCTCGAAGACGTCGCAGCTGATCCCGTGCAGCTCGCTGCCGGGGACGCCCGGCTTGACCGCGGCGACCGAGCGGTCGAGTGCCTCCTTGCAGAGCCTGTGCCACTCCGCCAGCTCGTCCGACGGCGTGCCGACGACGAAGACGCGCGTCATGTCGGCGAAGCAGCCGGACTCACGGTCGCGCGGGAAGAGGTCGAGGCAGACCGGCTCGTCCGGCGCGATCGGGCCGGAGCCCATGTCGTGGCCGACCGCCGTCTGCGCGCCGTGCGAGACGATGAACTCGTCGGCGAATGCGCCGTTGGCCGTGAACGCCTGCTCGACCGCGAGCTTCACGCGCTCGCAGGTCAGCGGCTCGCCGTCGACGAGCAGGCTGCCGTTCTGCCGCTCGGCGGAGCGGAGCAGTTCGCGCGCTGCATCCATCGCGGCCTCGGCGGCACGCTGCGCGCGGCGGATCCCGGCGAGCTCGGCCTCGTTCTTCACGCGCCGGCGCTGGACGAAGTGCGCGCGGTCGGCGCGCACCTGGATGCCGTTCGAGCGCAGGTGGTCGGCCAGCTCGAGCGGGAAGGTCGAGGGCACGACCGCGTCCTGGATGCCGAAGCGGCGGGCGGCGCGCAGCGCCACCTCGAGCTCGATCTCCTCTCGCGGAAGCCCCTGTGCGTAGAGCTCGTCGATGCCGAACTCCTCGTACGGCAGTGCCTCGACGTCGGGCGCGACGGCGTTGATGCGGTCGAGCTCGAAGGAGCTGGCGACGACGCTGCGCTTCCCATCGCGCTCCGCGTAGAGGAACGGGTCCGGCACCGTGAGCGGCACCTCGTGCCGCATCTCCGGCGAGCGAATCGAGTCTGCGTAGATGAGGACGTCTGACACGGCGGGCGGGATCGTACATCTAGAGTCTCGGATCGTGGAAGGCGTGCTCGAACGGGCCCACGCGCTGATCGCCGGCTACGACGACGAGCTGAAGCGCGAGCTGCCGGAGGGCGTCGACGCCTTCGACGCGCACGTCCACCTCGGGCACGACATCGACGGGATGACCGGGGTCTACGAGGACCTCGAGCGGATCAACGAGCGCTACGGCATCTCGCGCTGCTTCATGTTCTGCATGGACGAGGTCGACCGGCACCCGGCCTTCCGCGCCGCGAACGACCGGACGCTGAACTACGCCTTTCGCTCGGGCGGCCGGCTGATCCCGTTCGTCCGGCTCGACCTCTCCGAGCAGCCGGTCGAGGAGGCGACCCGCTGCCTCGACCTGGGCGCGCGCGGGATCAAGCTGCACCCGCGGGCGCAGCGCTTCCTGCTCAACGACGAGCGGCTCGCGCCGGTGTTCGAGCTGGCCGCCGACCGCGGCGTGCCGATTCTGATCCACGGCGGGCGCGGGCTGCCGCCGATCGCCGACCACCTGCACCGGCTCGTGGAGCGCTACCCCGGCTCGCAGCTGATCATCGCGCACGCCGGCATCGCCGACCTCGGCTCGCTCGCCGCGCACTTCGCCGGCAAGGCAGGCGTCTTCTTCGACACCTCCGTCTGGAGCCCGATCGACCTGCTCAGCCTGTACCACCTCGTCTCGCCGGAGCAGGTCGTCTACGCCTCCGACTACCCCTACGGGCAGCAGCCGAGCTCGCTCCTGATCGCGTTGCGCACGGCGCGGCTCGCGAACCTCGACGACGGCCAGCTGCGCGCGCTCCTGAGCGGCACCGCGAGCCGGATCGCCGCCGGCGAGAAGCCGCTCGAGCCGAGCGCGCCGATCGGCAGCCAGACGTTCTCGCAGCCGATGGCGTTCGCGCGGATCCACCAGTACCTGTCGATGGCGACGCCGCTGCTCTGGACCCGGCAGGCGGACACGATCGGCGTGCTCGGCCTCGCGCTGAACGCCTGCGCCGACCGGGACGGGCACCAGGAGGAGCGGGAGCGCATCCGCGAGCTGCTCGAGGCGGCGCGCGAGCTCTGGCGCTCGCTGCCGGAGGTCGAGGACGAGGGCGAGCAGCGCGTCGTCAGCCGGACGACGTTTCGGCTCGTCCACCTGGCGGACATCCTGGCGGTGACCTCAGGTGCTTGAGCTCAGAGTCAACGGTGCGCTCTTGGAGGTGCCGGAGCCGCCGGTCGGGCGCACGCTCGCCGAGACGCTGCGCGACGACCTCGGCCTGACGGGCACCAAGATCGCGTGTGCCGAGGGGCACTGCGGTGCCTGCACCGTGCAGCTCGACGGCGTGCCGGTCCTGTCCTGCATCACGCTCGTGCATTCCGTCGGCGACGCGGAGGTGACGACGATCGAGGGCCTGCGCGACCATCCGCTCGTCGACGCCTTCGTCCGCGCCGACGCGCTGCAGTGCGGCTTCTGCACTCCCGGCCAGATCGTGTCCGCCGCGGCGCTCGTGGCCGCCGACCCCGAGCCGACACGGGAGCGTGTCCGCCACGCGCTGGCCGGCAACCTCTGCCGCTGCGGCGCCTACCCGCGAATCGAGGAGGCGGTTCTCACATGGCGCGACTGATCCGCACGGAGAAGGAGGTCGAGGGCCGCTACACCGAGCAGTGGGTCGTGGTCGAGGGCGACGATGCGATCGACCAGTGGCCGCGGGGCCCCGGCGCCGTCGTCGGCCGGCCCGCGACGCGACTCGACGGGCACCAGCGCGCCCGCGGCCAGGCGATCTACACGGCCGACGTCCAGCTGCCGGGCCTCGTCCACGCGGCGGTGCTCCGCTCGCCATTCGCGCGCGCGCGCGTGAACAAGCTCGACCTGTCGCGCGCGCTCGAGCTACCGGGCGTCGTCGGCGCGATCGGCCCGGACGACTGCCACGTGCTCCAGACGGAGCCGGGCTACCACGGCGCTCCCGTCGCGGCGGTCGCGGCGGACAGCTTCGCCCGCGCGCGCGAGGCGCTCGCGCTCGTCGAGGTCGAGTGGGAGGAGCTCGAGGCGCTGCTCGACCCCGAGGAGGCCGTCCGGCAGGGCTCCGTCCACGAGGAGGCCAGGCGGTACGAGCGCGGTGACGTCGACGGCGGCTTCGCGGAGGCCGACGTGGTCGTCGAGGCCGAGTACCGGACGCAGACCGTCCTGCACAACTCGATGGAGACGCACCAGTCGGTCGTGCGCTGGGAGGGCGACACGCTCGAGGTCTACATCTCTACCCAGTACATCTGGGGCGTGCGCGACGCGATCGCCCGGACGCTCGAGCTGCCGCCGGACCGCGTGCGCGTGATCTGCAAGTACATGGGCGGCGGCTTCGGCTCGAAGAACAACCCCGGCGACTACACGTACATCGGGATCGCGCTCGCGGGCAGGACGGGCCGCCCGGTGCGGTGCGCGCTCACCCGGCGCGAGGAGAACCTCGCGACCGGCAACCGCAACGCGACGATCCAGCGGCTGCGCGCCGGCGCGCGCTCCGACGGCACGCTCGTCGCGCTGGACGGGGAGTACGTGAACGCGGTCGGTTGGGCGGGCTGGTCGGGCCCGACGTACGGGCCGGTGGAGATGCTCTACGCCTGCGACAACGTCCGGACGCTGACGCACGGGGCGAAGCTCAACCTGCCGCCGAACGCCGCCTTCCGCGCGCCCGGCTTCGTCGAAGGGACGTTCGGACTGGAGTGCCTGCTCGACGAGCTCGCCGCGCGCCTGGAGCTCGACCCGCTCGAGCTGCGGCGGCGCAACCACGCCGACCACGACCTCGCCGACGGCCGTCCCTTCTCGTCGAAGAACCTGCTGGAGTGCTACCGCCGCGCAGATGCTCACTGGGCACGGCGGGACGAGGTGCGCGCCCGCTCCGAAGGCCCGGTGCGGCGGGGAACGGGCCTCGCGAGCCAGATCTGGTACGGCGGCGGCGGGCCGCCCTCGTACGCGTGGGTGCGCGTCGGCAGCGACGGCCGCGCCACCGTGATCACGGCGATGCAGGACATCGGCACCGGCTCGCGCACGGCGATGGCGCAGATCGCGGCCGAGGAGCTCGGCCTGCCGCTCGACCGGGTGCGCGTCGAGCTCGGCGACTCCGCTCGCGGCCCGTACGCGTCGATCTCGGCCGGCTCGTCGACGACCCCGTCGATGGGACCGGCGGTTCGCGCGGCGGCGGCCGACGCGGGCCGGCAGATCGTCGAGATCGCGGCCCAGCGCTACCACGTCGAGGAGCGCGTCCTCTCGCTCCAGGACGGTCACGTGGTGAACGCCGACGGCGGCTCGTGGCCGCTCGAGGAGGTGACGGGGCTGCTCGAGGACGCGCAGATCCTCGGCAAGGGCGCGCGCGGCCCGAACCCGACCGGGATGCGGGTGCTGACGTTCGGCGTCCAGGTCGCGGACGTCGCCGTCGACGTCGAGACGGGCGAGGTGAAGGTCGAGCGGCTGGCGGCGATCCACGACGTCGGCCGCGTGATCAACCCGCTCGGCGCGCGCAGCCAGGTCGAGGGCGGGATCATCCAGGGCGTCGGCCACACCCTCTCGGAGGAGCGGCTCGTCGACCCGCAGACGGGCCGCGTGCTGACGCAGACGCTCGATGCGTACAAGCTGCCGACGATCGCCGACGTGCCCGAGATGGTGGTCGAGCTGCTCGACATCCCGGACGACCACCTGACGAACCTCGGCTCGAAGGGCCTCGGCGAGCCCCCGATCGTGCCGACCGCCGCGGCGATCGTGAACGCGATCCGGGACGCGACGGGCGCGGACGTGCGGTCGCTGCCGGTCACGCGCGAGGAGATGCTGCGGGCGCTGGCCGAGGCGAGAGAACGGGAGCGGCTTGCAGCTGCTCCGGCCTGAGTCGCTCGCATCGGCGACCGCGTCGCTCGGCAACGGGTCGAAGGCGCTCGCGGGCGGGACCGAGCTCGTGCCGCTGCTGCGCTCGCGGCTCGTCGAGGCGGAGACGCTCGTCGACGTGCGGGCGGTCGTCCCGCGCGGGGTCGACGGCACGCGGATCGGCGCAGGCACGACGCTCGCGGAGCTCGAGGTCGACCCGCAGATCCCCCAGGCGCTGCGCGAGGCCTGTGCCCTCGCCGCATCGCCGCAGCTGCGCTCGATGGGGACGATCGGCGGGAACCTGCTGCAGGCGACTCGCTGCTGGTACTGGCGGCTGAAGTACCCGTGCTACCTGCACGGCGGCTCGCTCTGCCACGCGCGGCAGGGGGCGCACCGCGAGCACGCGATCTTCGGCAACGAGCGCTGCGCTTCGGCGCATCCGTCGGATCCCGCCGCGGCGCTGCTGGCGCTGGGGGCGGCGGTACGGACCGACCGGCGCGAGCTGCCGGTCGCCGACCTCTACCGCCTCCCGACCGACGACGACCGCGACGTGGTCGCGCTCGAGCCGGGCGAGCTGATCCTGGAGCTCGAGGTCCCGCAGCCGGAGGCGTCGACCTACCTGAAGGCGATGGACCGCGAGCGCTTCTCCTTCGCGCTCGTGGGCGTGGCGGCCGCGCGCTCCGGCGACGAGACGCGGCTCGCGCTGAGCGGAGTGGCACCGATCCCATGGCTGCTCGGCTCGCCGGACGAGCTCGACCGCGCCACGCCACTGCCGGGCACCGCGTACAAGGTCGACCTGGCGCGGCCGCTGCTGCGGCGGGCCCTCGCCGCCGTCACGTGATGCTTCCAACACCGTGTCTGACACCGTGACGGGTACCGCGATCGGCTCCTGGCGAGGAAGCTGTGGAACGTTCGTCACACTCCGGGCACCCGTCTGACACCGGGGTCTGGGCGGTCGTGCTCGCGGCCGGCGCGGCGAGCCGGTTCGGGACGCCGAAGCAACGCCTGCTGCTCGAGCCGGTGCTCGAGCGCGCACGCGCCAGCAGCGTCGACGGCCTCCTGGTCGTCACGGGCGCGCACGAGCTCGAGACCGACGCGCGCACGGTCCATTGCGACGACTGGCAGCGCGGCCCCGGGGCGTCGCTCCGCTGCGGCCTGGCCGCGCTGCCGGCCGAGGCGGCGGCCGCGGTCGTCGTCCTCGCCGACGGGCCGAGCCTCGAGCCCGAGGCCGTCGACCGCGTGATCGCCCGCTGGCGTGCCGACCGCGCGCCCGTCGTGGCCGCGAGCTACCACGGCACGCGCCTCCATCCCGTCCTGCTCGACCGCGCCGCCTGGGAGCGGATTCCGGACGAGGGAGCGCGAGCCCTCGACGCCGTCCTCGTCTCCTGCGACGATCTGTCTCCTCCAGGAGACGTCGATTTCGCCGATGAACTGCCGGACGACCTGAAACGATGGAGCTCGCCAGACCCCTAGCCGCCGAACCCGCGGCGCAGACGTCGCCGCTGACCTCGCTGCGCCTGCAGCGGAAGCTGACGGTCGAGGAGGCCGCGAAGCGCGCCGCGCTCTGGCCCGAGCAGGTCGAGTGGCTCGAGGAAGGCAAGCTCTACCGCTTCCCGCGCCACGACACGGCGGTGCTCGCGCTCCTGCGCTACGCGACGGCGCTCGGGATCGACCACCGGGAGGCGCGCCGGCTCTCCGGCATGCCCGTCGAACCGCCGGCGCCCCGGCAGGTCGGCCGCTGGATCGCGGCGGGCGCGGCCGTCGCCGTCGTCGTGGCCGCCGTCGTCGTCTTCGCGGTCGGCTCCGGCGGCAGCGGCACGTCGCCGGCGAAGAGGCTCGAGGCGACCCTGCCGCCGCCGTGGCGGTACTCCGTCGACGTGCTGAACGGCAGCGGCGACATCAACTACACCCGCCAGGTGGCGAGCCGCGTGGGCTCGTTCGGCTACCGCATCCAGCACGTCACCAAGGCGAGCCGCTTCGACTACCGCTCGACCGCCGTCTACTACGAGCCCGGCGGCGCGACCGCCGCCGAGCGGCTCGCGAGCCAGATCGGCTGCGGCAGTCCGAAGCCGCTCCCCGGCGGGTCGAACCCGCGCCGGCTGGTCGTGATCGTCGGCCCCGCGCGGGCGACCTGCTGAGACCTCAGAAGAGCGGCGTGCGCAGGTCGGCGAGCTTCCGCTTCAGGTCGGGCGGCATCTCCTCGACGGCAGCCTGCCGAACGAACATCCTCAGCCGCTCCTCGAACACGTAGCGCTTGCGGCAGTAGGCGCAGACCTCGAGGTGCGCCTCGGCCTCGGCGCGCTCCGAGTCGGACAGCTGCTTGTCGAGGTACGGCTGGAGGAGCTTCTCGCATTCGTCACACGGATCGACTCCCGGACTGAAGGACATCACGCGGTCTCCACGGCTTGCTCCGCCAGCTCCTGTTTCAGGATGCGCCGCCCACGATGAAGCCGGGACATGACGGTGCCGATCGGGATCTCGAGGATCTGCGCCGCGTCGGCGTAGCTGAAGTCGCCGATGTCGACGAGCACGATCACGTCGCGGAAGTCGTGCGGCACCGCCGAGAGCGCGGCCACGACGTCGTCCTGGGAGAGCCGCTCGTCGACGCGGTCCTGGTCGTTGTTCGGCTCCCGCCCGGACTCTTCGAGCCGGTTGTAGAGGTAGTAGTCGCCTTCCTCGAGCGGCTGCAGGTCAGGCGAGCGCTGCTGGCGCCGCCCGCGGTCGATGTTCAGGTTGGTCAGGATCCGCAGCAGCCAGGCGCGCAGGTTCGTGCCCGGCTGGAACGAGCGCCAGGCGCGGAACGCGCGTGCGTAAGTCTCCTGCATCAGGTCCTCTGCCTCCTCGCGGGTGGACACCAGTCGCCGCGCCACGCGGTAGACCTGGTCGGCGAGGTCTAGCGCCTCCTCCTCGAACCGCACCCGGTCGCGCGCCGCCTCGGCGAGCTGTCTGGCGTCGTGCTCGGGAGTGGTCTCGCCCATCGCGGGCCACCCTAGCATCGTCGTCTCTAGGGTCTGCAACGCCTCGGCACCGCATGGCATTCCCGTTTCCGAACGGCGCGCCGCGGGTACCCGGTCGGCGTGGAAGGCTACGACGTGATCGGCAGCGACGACCACAAGCTCGGCGAGGTCACAGCGGTCGACGGCGACCTGCTGATCGTCGAGGGCGGGCTGATCCGCAAGTCCCGGCACGCGATCCCGCTGGCATTCGCGCACGCCGACGAGAGCGAGCAGGTCGTGCGGCTGTCCGTCTCGAAGGCCGTCGTCGACGACTCGCCTCCGCTCGAGGACGGCGACGTCGACCGGCAGGCGGTCGCGCAGCACTACGGCCTCGTCCAGCCGACCGAGGTGGAGCCCGACTCGGCCGCCGAGGAGGACGCGCTGCGGAGCGGCATCGACCCGGCCCCGAGGCAGCGCGCGCGGATCCGCGAGGGCGAGAGCGAGGCCGGCCTGCGTGGGCGGCAGATCATCCCGCCCGACGCGGACGACAAGCTCTAGCCGAGCTCGCGGAAGCCGGCTTTCGCCATCGCCGCGAGAATGGCGTCCCGATCCGTGCGCTCGTCGTCCCACTGGAGCTGCACCTGGCCCATCAGGTTCGCGTTCGCAAGCTCGAGGCCTTCGTGCCCGCGCAGCGCTCCGGCGAGACGGCCGACACAGCGCTCGCAGCGGATCCCGCTGACCTGGATCGTCTCGGAGAGGATCGCCATCTAGGGCGATCGTACCGTCCGCTCGACGGCGTCGGCCGCAACGGCTTCGAGGCCCCTCGAGCGGCCGAGCTCGAGCTGCCGATCGCCCTCGCACACGTGGGGGTCGATCACCTCCAGGAGCTCGGCCGTGCCGAGCTCCCGCGCGGCCGGCTCGAGCAGCTGCAGCAGCTCCTCGAAGAGCGCCGGGACGGCGACGAGCCGCGAGCCGTCCGGGTGGATCAGCTCGGCGCGCGGCCCGAAACGCAGCGCGGCCCAGCGGTTCTGGGCGTAGTCGCCGCGATCGGCAGGGGCCGGCGCCTCGCCCTCGAGCACGGTCACGCAGAGCGCTTGCAACAGGGCCGCGAAGGCGGCGGTCCGCTCGACCTCCGTCGGCTGGTCGGGCGCGCGCACCTCGAGCGTCCCGAACTTCGGATGCGGCCGGATGTCCCACCAGAACCGCGTGTAGCCGTCGGCCAGGCCGATCTCGACGAACCGCTCGACGAACGCCTCCCACTCCGCGTACGACGCGAAGACCGGCGGGGCGGCGGCGCGCGGCAGCAGGGCCAGCACCTCCGCGCGAGCCGAGGCGAGGCCCGTCTCCTCGCCCGCGAGGTACGGCGAGTTGGCGGACAGCGCGAGCACGAGCGGCAGCCAGGGCAGCACGCCCTCGAGCGCGCGCAGACACTCGTCCGGCCCGGGCATCGAGACGTGCACGTGCAGGCCGCAGACCGCCTGCCGCCGCGCCGAGATGCCCGCGTACTCGACGAACTCGCGGTAGCGCGGGTCGGGCGCGACGTCCTGCGCCTGCGGGAGGCTGAACGGGTGCGTCCCCGCCGCGGCGATCCGCAGCCCCGCCGCGCGTGCACCCTCGTCGGCGGCGGCGCGCAGCTCCCGGAGCGCTCCCAGCGCCTCGTGCGGGGTCGCGCAGAGACCGGTCGCCAGCTCGACCATCGACGCCAGCAGCTCCATCTTCAGCACGCCGGGCAGCCGGCGCCTCTCGGCGGCGTCGAGGAGCGGCTCGACGCCAGGCGTGAGCGCCAGCGTGTCGGCGTCCAGGATCAGCACTTCCTCCTCGACGCCGAGCGACCACGGCGCGCTCCGGCCGAAGGCCTGCTCGATCACGCCCGTACGCTAACCGCGCGCCGGCGTCAGGGATTCCAGCGCTCGCGGAAGAAGCTGACCACGAGCAGCACCAGCGCGGCGCTCGCCAGCAGCAGGACCGCGTAGAACAGCACCCCGAGCCAGGCCGGGCCGAGGCTCGAGAGTCCCGGGACCACAGGCGCTCTTGGAACCGGCACGCTCAGCGTCGGCGGCCGGAACGACGGCTGCGGAAGGTCGACCGTCACCTTGGCGCGGACGTTCTTCGCGCCGGTCGGGAGGATCAGGCCGAGGGCGGCGAACGGCGTGCTCGAGGAGGCCGACGCCGCCTTCCCGCAGACGAACGACGGCGGCGCGCTCGCGCGGCGGATCCGCTCGCCGGGCGGCACGACCGTGACCGCCAGCCGTCCGAGCAGCGAGCTGCTGCCGGCGCGCCTCGCCACCATCGTGATCCCGTAGGTGCCGGGAACGAGCGGCCGGCCGTGGAAGCGGCCGAGGAAGCGGACGCGGCTGACGCCCTTGCCGAGCGTGACCACCCTGCGGCCGGCGAGGTCGCAGCTCGGGCTCGGCCCCCGCACCAGCAGCACGACGGTCGCCGGAGCCGCCAGCCGGAAGGTGATCGTCGTCCCCCGCCGGCCGGGCCCGTGCGTGTGGAAGCGCGCGCGGGAGACGTGCGGCGCGTCGGCCGCAGCGCGCGCGTGGCGCCGCGACGTCGCCGCGGGAGCCGCCGCCGGGCCGGCGCTCGTCGCGGAGCCGGCGGTGCTCGGCGCGGCCGGAGAAGCGACCGGCGGCGTCTGCGTCACCGGCTGCGGGAGCGGCGGTGGAGGGGCAAGCGACGGCACGGGCGGCAGGGCAGGCGGGGGCGGAGCCGGCGGCAGCGAAGGAGGCGGAGCGGGAGGCGCGGGCGGCGGCGGTGCCGGTGGAAGCGGTGCCGTCGTGACCGGGAGCGAGATCGGCAGCGTGGGGACGGTCACCGACGGGAGCAGCCCGCCGCGCGCGGAGCCGAGCGCGAGCGTCGACGCAAAGCCTGCGACGGCGATCAGCACGAACAGCCCGATGACGCCTGGACGCTTCCGCATGCGCACCACCTCTCCCGAGGTGAGAACGCACACGAGGCGCGCGCGGTTACGGCTCCGTCAGGACGCGCGCCAGCCGCGGAAGGCCTCGAGCAGCGCCCGCTCGGCCTCCGGCGGGACGTCGTCGAGCGTCAGGCGACCAGTGAGCTCGATCACCTGCCGCATCTGCTCGACGTACGTGCGGCACCCGTCGCAGGTGTCGAGATGCCGCTCGATCCGCTCGCGCTCGTCCGGGGCAAGGGCTCCCTCCACGAAGCCCGTCACGAGCTCCACGAGCTCCTGGCAGCTGAGCTGTTCGAGGTCCACGGTCATGCCTGCTCCAGGTACGACTCCAGCGCGGCCCGCACCTTGGAGCGGGCGCGGTGGAGCAATACGCGTTGATTCGTCTCGCTGAGCTCGAGAGCGTTACGGACCTCCTCGCTCGACCAGCCCTCGACGTCGCGCAGCGTGAGCACCGCACGCTGGGTCGCAGGGAGCGCCTCGATCGCGTCGGCCAGGCGGTCGCGCGTCTCGGCCGCGAGCAGCGCGGCCTCCGGCCACGGCGCCGGCTTCAGCGCCCAGTGGCCGGGCCAGCGTGGATGCTCCGAGTCGAGGAAGCGGTCCGCCGCGACGGCCGGCTCGGGCACGCGGCCGGGGTCCTCGAGCGCCGAGAACGGCAGCGTGCGGCCCTCGCGGACGGCGCGCGTCTTCGCGATGTTGGCCAGGATCCGGAAGATCCAGGTCTTCAGCGAGGAGCGGCCCTCGAAGCGGTCGATCCCGTTCAGGACGCCGAGCCACGTCTCCTGCGCGACCTCCTCGGCGGTCGCCTGGCTGGAGACGTACATCCGCGCGACCCGAACGAGCGACGGGTGGTAGTCGCGCACGAGCGCCACGAACGCGCCCTCGTCGCCGGCCCGCAGCGCGTCGAGGAGCTCGGCCTCGGTCGCCGCCACGCCGCGACTGTAACGGAACCC
>DATIER010000244.1:0-10123 GCA_035455605.1 Gaiellaceae bacterium | reverse complement strand
GACCAGCTCGCGCACGAGGTCGGCGAGCTTGCGCTCGTCGTGGCTGCGGGCCTCGGCCGCGAACGAGCACCACTCGGGGATCACGTTCCTGGCGGTGCCGCCCTGGATCCGGCCGACGCTGGCGGTCGTCTCCTCGTCGAGGCGGCCCAGGCGGAGGTCGGCGATCGCCCGCGCGGCGGCGGCGATCGCCGAGCGTCCTTCCTCCGGGAACATGCCCGCGTGAGCCGCGCGTCCGTGGAAGCGGACGTCGACCTTCTGCTGGAACGGCGCGCCCAGGATGATCTCCCCGATCGGGCCTGCGTGGTCGTAGACGTAGCCGACGCGCGCGGCGAAGCGGTCGGTGTCGAACGCCGCCGCGCCGAGCAGGCCGACCTCTTCCTTCGGCGTGAACAGGAGCTCGACGCCTGCGTGCGGCCGGCCGTCCTCGACCAGCCGCGCCGCCGCCTCGAGCATCGCGGCGACCGCCGACTTGTCGTCCGCCCCGAGGATCGTGCCGGCGGCGTTGCGCACGACCTCGTCCTCGCCGACCTTCGGCTCGATCGGGCCCTCGGGCAGGACCGTGTCGAGGTGCGCGCAGAAGAAGAGCGGTCGGCCCGTCCCGCCGTTGGGCTCCAACCGCGCGTAGAGGTTGCCGATCGTCGAGCCGACCTTCGAGCCGGCGTCGTCCTCGTCGGGCTCCAGCCCGAGCGTGCGCAGGTAGTCGAGGACGCGATCGGCGACCGCCCGCTCCTCACCCGGCGGGCTCGGCAGCGCCGCGAGCTCCAGGAAGCAGGCGAGCGCGTCGGATCCCCATTGCGGGCGCGGCACCAGGCGATCGTAGACGCGCTCGCTACACGAGCGCTCGAACGCCGAGAGGCACCGAGCGATGGCTGGCGTCGCCGATGGACGGCCGTTCCTGAACCTCGTCGCGGGACCGACCCCGGCCTCTAAGCGACACTGACACCGGCATTCGCCTGGGCTGTGGCCTCCTCGGCCGCCGCGCCGATCGGCAGAGCGAGCAGAGTGAAGGATCGCCTCCAAGAGGCAGAGCGCGCGGAGCTGGGCTCCCTCCCAGCGAACCTCCTGCACATCTGGCCATCCGGCCTATTGGCACCTCTAGCCGTGCGCGCTAGATTCGGCTGGTGGGCCCCTCCGACCGCGTCGTGCAGAGCGTCCTCCTCGGCGAGGCCGTCGAGCACGCGCCCGTCGCGATCCTCGTCGCCGACGACGAGATGCAGTACGTCGCCGCGAACGCAACTGCCTGCGAGCTGCTCGGCTACTCGCGCGAGGAGCTGCTCGGGCTGAAGGTCACGGACATCGCCTCGTACCCGGAGGCGGAGGGCGAGTTCGAGGCGATGATCTCGACCGGCGAACTGGTCGGCCGGACGGTCGTGACGCGCAAGGACGGCTCGCGCCGAAGCCTCCGGTACCGCTCGTCGGAGATCCGCATCGCCGGCCTCGAGTACTACGTGGCCGTGCTCTGGCCCGAGAGCTAGGAAGCCGCGACCGCGGCGCCCGAGCGCTCGCGCGAGCGCGTGAACGCCGCCCCCACGAAGTCGCGGAACAGCGGCGCCGGCCGCGTCGGCCGTGACTTGAACTCCGGGTGGAACTGGCTGGCCACGAACCACGGGTGATCCTCGAGCTCGACGATCTCCACGAGGCGCCCCTCCTGGAACGTGCCGGACACGACGAGCCCGGCCTCGACGAGCTGCGGGCGGAAGTGGTTGTTCACCTCGTACCGGTGCCGGTGCCGCTCGTGGATGGTGAGCTCGTCGTAGGCCGCCAGCGCGCGCGTCCCCGCCGCGAGCTCGACCGCCTGCGCGCCGAGCCGCATCGTGCCGCCCAGGTCCTCGATCTCCTTCTGCTCCGGCAGCAGGTCGATCACCGGGAACGGCGTCTCCGGATCCATCTCCGTCGAGTTGGCGCCCTCGAGCCCGACGAGGTGCCGCGCGAACTCGCTGACGGCGACGTGCATGCCGAGGCAGATGCCGAGGTACGGGATCCCGCGCTCGCGGGCGACGCGGCAGGCGAGGATCTTGCCCTCCCAGCCGCGGGAGCCGAAGCCGCCGGGGACGAGCACGCCGTCGACAGACTCCAGCTCGGCCTGGGCCTCCTCGAGCGACATCCCCTCGGCGTCGAACCAGCGCACGCGCACCGTGCAGCCGTGGTGGACGCCCGCGTGCTTGAGCGCCTCGTGCACCGAGAGGTAGGCGTCCTGGAGCTTGACGTACTTGCCGACGAGCGCGATCTCGACCTCGCCGGAGCGCGGGGCGAGGATGCGCTCGGTCAGCTCGAGCCACTCGCCGAGCTGCGCCTCTTCCTGCGGCAGCCGGAGCTTCGCGCAGACCAGGTCGTCGAACCCCTCCGCCTGCAGCGCGCTCGGCACGAGGTAGAGATCGTCGACGTCGTGGTTCGCGATCACCGCCTCGGGCTCGAGGTCGGCGAAGAGCGCGATCTTCTCGCGGATGTCGGCCGAGATCGGGTCGCGCGAGCGCGCGACGACGATGTCGGGATGGATGCCGATGCGGCGCAGCTCGTTGACCGAGTGCTGCGTCGGCTTCGTCTTGAGCTCGCCCGCCGTCTCGATGAACGGCACGAGCGTGACGTGGACGTAGCAGACGTTCTCCGGCCCCGCCTCGCGGCGGAACTGGCGGATCGCCTCGAGGAAGGGCAGCGACTCGATGTCGCCGACCGTGCCGCCGATCTCGGTCACGACGACGTCGCAGTCGCTCGCGTCGGTGACGCTGCGGATGCGCTCCTTGATCTCGTTGGTGATGTGCGGGATGACCTGCACCGTCGAGCCGAGGTACTCGCCCTTGCGCTCCTTGCGGATCACGCGGTCCCAGATCGCGCCGGCGGTGTGGTTCGAGGTGCGCGAGAGGTTCTCGTCGATGAAGCGCTCGTAGTGCCCGATGTCGAGATCGGTCTCGGCGCCGTCCTCGGTGACGAACACCTCGCCGTGCTGGAACGGGCTCATCGTCCCCGGGTCGACGTTGATGTACGGGTCGAACTTCTGCACCTGCACCTTCAACCCGCGGGCCTTGAGCAGGCGCCCGAGCGAGGCGGCGGTGATCCCCTTGCCGAGGGACGAGACGACGCCGCCGGTGACGAAGACGTACTTCGGCGGCCGGCGCGCCACTACGCGCGCCCCAGCGCGTCGAGCTCGCGGAGGCCGGGCGTGCGCTCGATCAGTGCGCCGAGCGAGCGGATCTCGCCCACGGCGGTGAGGCCGGCGAGACCTGCGATGCAGAGGATCTGACCCCGAGCCGTGAGCCTGCCCACGGATCCAAAACCTAGCACGGCCCCGAGCGCGTTCGCGCCTGCGTCCCCCAGCATCGTCATCTCGCGGAGATCGTAGGGGGCGAGCAGGACGGCGATCGGGAGGTAGCGCGCGGCGTCGCCTCGCACGAGCGCGGCGCCGATGGCGAAGGCCTTCAGCGCGCGCCCCGGGCGCGTGTCGAGCTGGTTGAGCGCGTTCGCGGCCAGTGCGACGACCGCGGCCTTGCGTAGCGACCGGGTCGCCGCGAGCGCGACGAGCGGGATGCCAACGGCCTTGGCGACGCCGGTGGTCGAGCCCTTGCCGAGGTGGGCGCGGAAGCCGCGCTCGGGGCCGCTCCAGAGGTCGTCCGCGAGCCCGAGCGCCGCCGTCACGGCGACGGCCGGGCGAACGCGGCCCGGCACCAGCGCGACCACCGCCCCGACGAGGGGCAGGCGCAGGCCGCGGTGGTTGACCGCGGTCGGGCCGCACGCGAGGAGGGCGTCGAGCAGCTGCCGGCCGCGGTGCAGGAACCCGCGGGCGTCGCGGCCGGTTGCGCGGTGGCGCAGGTCGAGCTCGCGCTCCTCGACGCGCAGGCCGGCGCGGGCGGCGTCGATCGTCATCCGCACCTCGCAGCCGAACCCGGGCGCGAGCGGGAAGCAGGCCGCGCGCGCCGCGGGCGAGAGCGCGCGCTGGCCGGAGAGCGGCTCGCGCGTGTCCAGGCCGCCGAGCGTGCTCACGAGCGCACGGGCCGTGCGCTTGGCGATGCCGAGCCCGCCACCCTCGCGGCGCGCGAAGGCGGCGATCACGAGGTCGGCGTCGTTCTCCAGCAGCGGCGCGAGGTCGCCGTCGAGGTCGGCGTCGCAGAGCAGGAGCCGTCCTGCCGGTGCCTCGCGCTCGGCGAGCGTCAGCGCCTGGCCCTTGCCGAGCCGCGGCAGCCGGACGACCGTGGCCCCGGCGCGGCCCGCCTCGCCCGCGGTCGCGTCACGCGAGCCGTCGTCGGCGACGACGACCCGGGCCGCGGGAAACGCTGCGCGGAGCGCCTCCACCGACCGTCCGATCCGCGCCTCCTCGTCCCGTGCGGCGACGAGGACGACGAGCGGCTCAGCCACCCGGTACCGGCAGCGGCGGCAGCGGGCCGTCGCCGGCGGAGTCCTTCACGCCGTACTGGCCGGGCGACGCTCCCTGGAGCAGCCAGACGAGCGACAGCTGCCCGACCTTCGTGTCGATGTCGTCGACGCTCGAGAGGCCCGACCGGTGGTAGACCTCGGCCGCCGAGTTCGGGGCGTCGGTCTGCTCGACGCCGACCGCAGGGACGTTCGCGGACGCCAGGCCCTCGTACAGCCCGAGCACGAAGCGCGCGGTCGCCGCGTGTTGCGGCGTCACGGTGCGCGCGACGACGACGCCGTCGGCCGGCGCCTTGTTGCCGCCGCTCTGCTCCTCGACCAGGTCGCTCAGCGAGCTCCACAAGGGCGTGTCGCCGCCGGCCGCGAGCTCCTCGCCCAGCGCGCGGCCGAGCGCCTCGAGATTCGCCTTCCCGCGGAGCCCGGCCGCCGCGGGCTGGTTCCGGAGCGCCGACTCGACGTGCCGCACGTCGAGCGGCACCTTGAGGGCGCGCAGGCGGAGCTGCTCGGCACCGGAGTCGGTCAACGCGCCGGTCACCGCCGAGCGGAGGCCGGGGTCGACGGAGCCGACGAAGACCACCGCGATCTGCCTGTTCTTGAGGCGGTTCCGCACGAGCGTGGGGTACGTCTCGTTGACGAACGCCTGCATCGCCTGCCGTTCGCGCGAGCGGTCGCTCGACTGCGTCGCCTGGTTGTCGAGCCGCTTCTGGAGGCTTGCGACCTCGTCCTGGAGGAACTTCGTCTTGGCGCTGTCGACGAGGCCGCGATCGGAGATCCCGACGCCGACAAGGATGCCGATGATCAGCGCCAGGAAGACGGCCGCCAGCGACGCGACGTGGTAGCGGAGGTCGAACATCTCTCAGAGCCCCGCGGCAGTCTGGCACAGGGCGTGCAGCCGCCTGAGCGCGTTGCGCGGGAGCGAGCGGCGCAGGCCGACGAGGAACGGGCCGCTGACGGTCAGTTCGGCGCGCGTGTGGTGCTCGCCGGCGTCCGCCAGGCGGAGCTCGACGTCGAGGCGCTCGGTCGTCATGTACCACGTGACCCGGCTCAGCGGCTCGACGTCGATGATCACCAGCGTCGAGTCGGAGGCCGGGCGCCGGAGGAGCCCCGGCCGCATCGGCGCGTGGAGCTGCCAGCGCGCGGCCGGCGCGAGGCCGCGCCGGTCCGGCGTCACCCCCGCGACCCCGGGCCACCAGTCGGAGAGGTGGTGCGGCTCGGCGAGGAAGAGCCAGACGTCCTCGAGCGGGGCGAGCAGCTCCTTGGTCTCGGTGTAGCTCGGCACGGCGGAAAGTGTTGCTGTTTCGACACGCTCCGGCGTGCCACGGGTGCGCTAGTCGCCGCTACGCTCGCCTCGGGGAGGAGGTCAGGGGTTCCGGCGCAGGGACATGTCCGAGAGGGACAGGTCAGCCGAGGCCGAGGAGGTCGCGGATTCGCTGGCTCAGAAGGCCGATGAAGTGCCGCAGCCCCGGCGAGGCGAGGATCGCGACCACGACCGCGCCGAGGCCGGCGGCCGCGAACAGGACGAGCGGCCAGAGCCCGACCTGGCGGCTGACCAGGCGGGAGACGCCTTTCGCGTCGATCAGGATCTCCCCCACCTTCAGCCGCGTCACGAACGTCGAGGACATCCCGGCACGGTCGCGCTCGAGGAACTCCGTCAGGTTGAAGTGCGTCCCGACCGCGACGATCAGCTCCGCGCCCTTCTCGAACGCGAGCAGGAGCGCGATGTCCTCGCTGATCCCGGGCGCGGAGACGGTCGCGTAGCGGACGCCCAACCGCTCGAGCCGCTCCGCTCCGGGCGCGCCGCCGTTGCGATAGGCGTGCACGACCAGCTCGGCGCCGGAGCGGAGGGCGTCGTCGGAGACGGAGTCCATGTCGCCGACGATCACGTCCGGCTTCATGCCGGTCGCGAGGAGCGCGTCCGCACCGCCGTCGACGCCGACGAGCACCGGCTTGAAGTCGCGCACGTACGGCCGCACGATCGCGAGGTCGCGCTTGTAGCCGGGCCCGCGCGCGACGACGAGCGCGTGCCGCTCCCGGAAGCGCGTCTCGAGAGCGGGGAAGTCGATGCCCTCCGTCAGCAGCCTGCCCTCGTCGCGGAGGTAGCGCAGCGTGTTCTCGGCGAAGCCCTCGAGCGCCTCCGTCACGCGCCCCTGCTGGTCGGCGAGCGCCCGGGCCAGCTCCTCGGCGCCGAGCGAGCGGCCGTTCGCGAGACACGTGCCGTTGCGGAAGACGCTCGAGCCGCGCACGGTCACGTCCTCGCCGTCGCTGAGCTCGTCGAAGAGCCGTGCGCCCGGGGCGTCGATCAGCCGCACCCCGCCGCGCACGAGCAGCAGCGGGCCGGGGTTCGGGAAGCGTCCGGTCTGCGAGGGCGCCACGTTGACGACCACCCGCACGCCGGACTCGAGCAGCTCCTCGGCCGAGACGCGGTCGATGTCGCGGTGGTCGATGATCGCGACGTCGTCCGGCCCGAGCCGCTGGACGAGGCTCTTCGTGCGACGGCCGAGCCGCGCGCGGCCCGTGAACTCGACGAAGCTCATCGTTCTTGGCGGACGGCCGACAGGAACTGCTCGCCGCCGAGCATCCGCCGCAGCTCGTCGGGCCGCTCGTCGTCGGCGAGCTGCTGGATCCTAGTGTGCGTCGGATCGCCCGCGACCTTCTCGACGCGGAAGTGGCGGTCGGCCAGGGATGCGATCTGCGGGAGGTGCGTGATCGTCACGACCTGCGCGCGCTCGGCGAGTCGGCGGAGCGTCTCCCCGACGACGTGAGCGGTCTCGCCGCCGATGCCGGCGTCGATCTCGTCGAACACCATCGTCTCGCCGCCGCCGACGGCGGCGATCGCGAGCGCGATCCGCGAGAGCTCGCCGCCCGATGCCGTCTCGGCGACCGGCGTGAACGGCAGTCCTGGGTTCGGCCGGATCAGGAACGCAACCTCGTCGAAGCCGGTGACGGTCGTCTCGCGCGCCCGTCGCTCGACGCGGAACTCGCCCTCGCCCAGGCCGACTCCTTGCAGCTGCGCGGCGACCGCCGCGGCGAAGGGCTCCGCGGCCGCCACCCGGCCGGCGTGCAGCTGCTCGGCGAGGGCGGCCACGGCCGCCTCGGCGTCGGCGAGCGCGCGCGCCGCGACCGCGACCGGGTCGGCGCCCGCGTCCAAGGCCGCGAGCTCCTCGCGCGCCTCTGCTGCTCGCGCGAGCAGGTCCTCGTACGACTCGCAGCGGAAGCGACGCTTCGCGTCGGCGATCGCGTCGAGCTCCGACTCGACCCGCTCCAGCCGGTCGGGCTCGGCCTCGAGCGACGCGAGCAGGCCGCGCAGCTCCGACGCGGTCTCTCGCAGCCGGAGCTCGGCGTCGCGCAGCTCGTTGCCGGCACGCTCGAGCTCGGGCGCGAGCCGCTCGAGCGGCGCGACGGCGCGTTCCGCGAGCGCGACCAGGCCGGCGGCCCCCTCGCCGTCCTCCGGCGCGAGCGCCTCGCCTGCCGCGGCCACGCCGGCCGCCAGCTCGGTCACGTGCCGGAGCCGCTCGCGCTCGGCGCGCAGACTCGCTTCCGTGCCGGGCTCGAAGGCGTCGGTGTCCTCGACGAGCGCGCGCAGCTCGGCGAGCCGGGCCTCCGCCGCGGCCGCGTCCCGGGTGAGCTCGTCGTGACGCCGGCGCGCGATGCCGAGCTCGCGCCACGCGTCGCGCAGCGCCCGCCGGCTCCCTGCCTGCGTCTCGCCGGCGAACGCGTCGAGCACCTCGAGCTGGTACGCGGCCCGCGCGAGTCGCCGCTGCTCGAACTGACCCGACATCGCGACGAGCCGCTCGGCGGCGGACGCGACGTCCTCGCGGGCGGCGCTGCGGCCCCAGGCATACGCACGAGTGCGGCCGTCGGGGAAGACGCGCCGCGCCAGCACGAGCCCGTCCTCGCCCTCGGGCCGCAGCTCGGCGAGGGTGCGGGTCTCGTCGTCGTCGAAGAACCCGGGGGGCGGGTCGAGCTCGGCCTCGACGTACGCCTCGTCGCCGTCGACGCCGACGAGGGCCGCGTCCCCGCGCGCGCCGAGCAACAGGCCGATCGCCTGGGCGAGGATGGTCTTGCCGGCCCCGGTCTCGCCGGTGATCGCGTTCAGGCCGGGCGTGAAGGCGAGCTCGGCCTCGCGGATCAGGACGAGGTTCTCGATGCGGAGGCGCCGAAGCACGCCTGGATGCTACGTCCGCGCTCCGCGCGCGGCGACCCTCCGAACCGGCCGCCGCCGCTTTCTGTTCACGCGCGCCCCTGGGTGGGTGGGGGTTAGGGACGGTACCCGCCGGAAGCGCACGGAAGCGTGGCGGAAGCGTGCCGATTCTGTGACGGCTACTCGGACGAGAACGTCCGCCGGTAGCGGCTGAAGAACGTCGCCTCCGGGAACGTCGCCAGCAGGCTCCGCTGCTCCGACAGCGACGCCTCGACGCGATCGCCGGGCGCGAGCTCGTGCACGCGCTGGCCGTCCACCAGCACGGTCGCGGCGACGTTCGCCGTCCGGTTCGTCACCGTCAGCGCCCGGCCGCGCGGCACGACCAGGGGCCGCGCGTGCAGCGAGTGCGGCGCGACGAACGTGATCGCCATCGCGTCGAGGCCCCACACGAGCACCGGGCCGCCGTTCGAGAGGTTGTAGGCCGTCGACCCCGACGGCGACGAGCAGATCAGGCCGTCGCAGGGGAGCCAGCCGAGATCCTCGCCGCCGATCGCCCAGCCGAGTTCGATCATGCGCCCGATCGTCGAGCTGGCGACGACCATGTCGTTCACGGCCGGCCACCGGCCGCCGCCCGCCGACGCTTCCAGCGCCGGCAGCTCGACGGTCACGAGGTCGCCGTCGAACGCACGCTCGAGCCCCGCCTCGAGCGCGTCCGCCTCGATCGTGGCCAGGAAGCCGACGCGGCCGAAGTTGACGCCGAGCACCGGGACACCCGTGCCGAGGAACCGCCGCAACGCCCGCAGCATCGTCCCGTCGCCGCCGAGGACGACCGCGAGATCGGCGTCCTCGACCGCTCCGGCAGCGCCGTCGCCGTGCTTTCTGACCTCCTCGCCGGGCAGGAGCAACTCGATCCCGCGCGCCTCCGCCAACGCGCGCAGCCGCGCGAGCGCGCCACCGATGGTCTCGGCGCGGCCGTGCGTGATCAGGGCAATCCGCTTCACCTCAGGCCGTCGCGTCGTCGATCCAGTGCTCGAGCTCATCCGGAAGCTCCGACCGCTCGCGCTGCACGAGGTGCAGGAAGAACTCGCGGTTCCCCTTCGGGCCGGGCAGACCGGAGTCTACGACCCCGACGGGCTGCGCCCCCCACGCCGGCGCCTCCCGCGCGACCTCGAGCAGCACGCGCCGCCAGACGTCCCGCTCGCGCACCACCCCCCGCCGCGCCTCGCCGCGCGCCGCCTCGAACTGCGGCTTCACGAGCACGACTGCCTCCCAGCCCCGAGCGGCCAGCCGCAGCGCCGGCGGCAGCGCCTTGCGGACGCCGACGAACGAGACGTCGCAGACCACCAGCTCCGGCGCGAACGGCAGCTCCTGGAGGCCACGCACGTTGACGCGCTCCAGCACCGTCACGCGCGGGTCGGCGCGGATGCGCGGGTGGAGCTGTCCGTAGCCGACGTCGAGCGCGATCACCCGCGCCGCGCCGCGCTGCAGCAGCACGTCGGTGAAGCCGCCCGTCGAGGCGCCGACGTCGAGCGCGTCGCGCCCGCGCACGTCGACGTCGAACGCGCCGAGCGCGTGCTCGAGCTTCTCGCCGCCGCGCGAGACGAACCGCGGCGGCCGGGT
>DATIER010000243.1:0-8704 GCA_035455605.1 Gaiellaceae bacterium | reverse complement strand
CTGGCTCTCCTCGCCCCCGCTCCCCGGCACCGTCTGCGCCCGCGGCGCGAAGCCGAGCTCCCAGAGCAGCGCCCGCCGCCGCCCGAAGCGGTCACACGCTCCCGACGCGACGAGCGCCTCCAGCCGCGGCCGGTCGAGCCCCGTCCGCTGCGCCAGCTCCCGCACGCCGCGGAACGGCCCCGCGCGCGCCCGCTCGTCCGCGACGGCCTTCGCCTCCTCGTCGCCGAGCGAGCGCACGTACTGCAGGCCGACCCGCACCGCCTCGTCCTCGAGCGCGCACCGGGCCTCGCTCAGGTTCACGTCGGGCGGCCGCACCTCCACCCCGCGCCGCTGCGCGTCCCGGACGAGCGACGCCGGCGGGTAGAAGCCCATCGGCTGCGCGTTCAGCAGCGCGCACAGGAACTCGGCGGGATAGTGGTGCCGCAGCCACGCCGACTGGTACGCGAGCAGCCCGAACGCGGCCGCGTGGGACTTCGGGAAGCCGAAGCCCGAGAAGCCGACCAGCTTGTCGAACACCAGGTCCGCGACGGCCTCGTCCACCCCGCGCTCGACGGAGCCCTCGACGAAGCGGCCGCGGAACGCCTCGATCGCCTCCAGCGAGCGCTTGCGGCTCATCGCCCGCCGCAGCCCTTCCGCCTCGCCGATCGAGAACCCTGCCAGCGCCATCGCGACCTCGAGCACCTGGTCCTGGAAGACGATCACGCCGAGCGTCTCGCGCAGCGGCTCCCGCAGCGACGGGTGGTCGACCGGCGGCTCGAATGACGGGTCTTCCCGCAGCAGGGCGCGCCGCTCGATGTACGGGTGCACTGCGCCGCCCTGGATCGGGCCCGGCCGGACGAGCGCGACCTGGATCGTCAGGTCGTCGAGCGTCTCCGGCCGCGTCCGCAGCAGCGACTGCATCTGCGCGCGGCTCTCGATCTGGAAGACGCCGATCGTGTCCGCACGCTGGATCTCCGCGTACACCGCCGGGTCGTCGAGCGGCACGCGCGAGAGGTCGATTGTCGTGCCGCGCACAGCGGCGATCTGCTCGACGCAGTCCTCGACCGCCGAGAGCATCCCGAGCCCGAGCAGGTCGATCTTCAGGAAGCCGGCGTCCGAGCACGAGTCCTTGTCCCACTGGCAGAGCTGCCGCCCCTCCATCGCCGCCGGCTGCACCGGCACGAGCTCGACCAGCGGCCGCGTCGAGATCACCATCCCACCCGGGTGCTGCGAGATGTGCCGCGGCAGGCCGCCGATCTCGCCGCAGAGCTTCGCGAACGCGCGCCAGCGCGGCGAGGCGCGCTTGGCGTCGGCGTCCGGCAGCTTCGCCAGCTCGTCGCGCACGCGGTACGGGTTGCCGTCGGTGAGGCGAGCGAGCCGCTCGAGCTCGGCGAACGGGAGGCCGAGCGCCTTGCCGACGTCCCTGATCGCCCCGCGCGCGTGGTAGGTCGAGAAGCTGGCCACGAGCGCCGAGTGCTCGCGCCCGTAGCGGTCACAGACGGCGACGATCAGCTGCTCGCGGATGTCGCGCGGGAAGTCGAGGTCGATGTCCGGCACGGCGATCAGCTCCCGGTTGAGGAAGCGCCCGAGCGAGAGGCCCGCTCCCACCGGGTCGACGTGCGAGAGGCCGGTCAGGTAGCAGACGATCGAGCCGACCGAGCTGCCGCGACCGCGGCCCGGCGGCAGGACGTTGCGTGCGGCCGAGCCGCCGCGAACCTCCGCCGCGCACCCGCGCGCCAGCTCGAGCACCTCCCAGTGCAGCAGGAAGAACCCGGCGAGCCCGAGCTCGTCGATCAGCGCGAGCTCGTCGTGAAGACGCTCCCCCGCCCGGCGCTTGAGCCCGTTGGAGTCGCCGTAGCGCTCGGCGAACGCGCGCTCGCAGACGCGCGCGAGCTGCCGGATCGCCGGCTCACCGGTGTCGGAGAAGTCGGGGTAGCGGTAGCCGAGGTCTTCGGTCAGGTCGAACTCGAGCCGCTCGGCGAGCTCGGCGGCGCGCGCGACGGCGTCGCGGTCGTGCGGGAAGCGTTCCGGCCACTCGTCCGGCGCGAGCAGGATGCTCTCGCGGTTGCCGCGCCGCTCGGCCTCGCAGCCGTCGAGCGACGTGCGGCACCGGATCGCGACGAGCACGTCCTGCAACGCGGTGCGGCGCGGGTGGTGCGCGTGCGCGTCTCCCGTCGCGACGGTGCGGACGCCGAGCGACTCGGCCAGGTCGCGCAGCGCCGCCAGCCGGCGCGCGTCGCCGCGCTCGTACGGGCGCTGCAGCTCGACGAAGAAGCGGGCGGGCCCGAACGCCCGAGCGAGCGCCGCCGCGCCCTTCGGGTTGCGGAGGGCGAGGCCGTGCCGCGCGCAGCCGGACAGGCAGACGAGCCCCTCGTTCAGCTCCACGAGCAGCGCCTGGTCGAGCGACGGCTCCGCGAGCTCCTGCGCGTCGCGCGTATGCGCGTGCGCCGCGGTCAGCAGCCGGCAGAGGTTCGCGTAGCCGGCCGCCGACTCGACCAGCAGCGTCACGTGCGAGCCGTCGTCGAGCGTCACCTCGGCGCCCGTGATCGGCCGCACGCCGAGCGCCTTGGCCGCGTGGGCGAACTCCAGCGAGCCGTAGACGCCGTCGTGGTCGGTGAGCGCGAGCGCCTCGTAGCCGAGCTCCGCCGCGCGCGCGGCGAGCTCCTCCGGCAGCGATGCGCCGTCGAGGAACGAATAGGCTGAGTGCGCATGCAGCTCGACGGCCAGCGCCCGCTCCTAACGCCGCCCGGCGAGGGCGAAGCCGTGACCGACCGGCCGGAGCGGACGATCCGCATCCTGGGTGAGCTGGACGAGCTGATCGTGAGCTGGTTCCGCTACGAGCCCGGCGAGAAGGGGCCCGACCCCCACGTCCACCACCACCACACGGACGCGTTCTACGTGCTTGAAGGCGCGGTCGAGCTGTCGCTCGGGCCGGAGCTGCAGACGCTGACCGCGGGGCCGGGGACCTTCGCCGCCGCACCGCCGGACGTCGTGCACACCTTCCGCAACGCGAGCGGCTCGAGCGCGATCTTCCTCAACCTCCACGTGCCGTCGATGGGCTTCGGCGACCACATGCGCGGCCGCAACCCTGCCTTCGACCAGCACGACCCGCCGGCCGACGGCGGACGGCCGTTCGCGGAGGCCGTCTTCACCACGCGCGACGACGCCGAGCAGCTCGGGTTCGAGTGGAGCAGCCACCGCGTCCTCTGCGACCTGCCGCAGCTGACCGCGATCGAGATGACGTTCCGGCCGGGATTCGAGGGAGTCGACCCGCACACGCACGCGGACCACGCCGACTGCTTCTACGTCCTCGACGGCCTGGTCGAGTTCCGCGTCGGCGAGGAGCCGCGCGTCGCGGAGCCGGGAACCTTCGTGGCCGCGCCGCCAGGCACCGTCCACGGCTTCCGCCACGCGGGAGCGGAGCCGATCCGCTTCCTGAACCTGCACGCGCCGCCCGGCGGCTTCCTCGACAGCCTCCGCGCCGACTAGTCGCGTCACGAGCCGCGCTGGCTGAACCAGCGGCCCACCTCCTCGTCGAGGAAGACGATCGCGTGCTCGCCGCCCGCGAGCACGACGTCGAAGTAGCGCCGGCTGACCGGCTGCTCCGTCCACCAGCGGTCGACCACGCGCCACTCCTCGCGCACCAGCGCGACCGGCGAGCGGTTCACGACCCGCGGCGACCCGTCCACGTGCGCCTCCACGCGCACGTCAACCGGTTGATTCAGTCGTCGCGCGGAACCAGCAGCGCTCGCTGCTCGGGCAGGCGTGACCACGGCGCCACCTCGACGACGGTGCAGACGGACCCGGACCCGGTCCCGGCGCGGACCTGGCGCAGCCCTTCGCTCAGGTGTGCGCGCAGATCGTCTCCCTCGGCGCGCACCAGCTCGAGCTGGCGGCCGACGGACTCGGCCAGCACCAGCGCCTCCAGCCGGAGCATCACCGCCGGCGCCGGCAGCTCCGCGAGCTTCGGCGCGAGCGCGGTGCGCAACCGGGCGGGATCGGCGGTGGCGTCGCGCAGCGTCACCGTGCGCCGCCACGAGCCGCCGCCGACCAGGCGTCCCGCCAGCGCGACCTTGCGCAGGGCCCGCCCGCCCCGCTCCGGCCGGGACAGGAGCCGGTCGACGAGCACGCCGAGCGAGCGCCGCAGCGTCAGCTCGTTCCCGACCGCCTCCGGAAACTCGAGCGTCTCGAACAGCTCGGCCGCAGGCCTCCGCCCGCGCACGCGCCGCTTCGAGCCACCTCTCGCCAGGCTCCAGGCGCGCCGGCCGTCCGGCCCCAGACGTTCGGCGACGGCGCTACCCGGAAGCCCGGCAAGCTCGCCGAGCCGCTTGACCCCGAGCTCTCTGAGCTCCTCCTGCTTCTGTGCGTCGAGCGGCAGCAGGCCGACCGGCAGCGGGGCCAGGAACTCACGCGTCCGCTCGTCCGAGACGACCAGCACCTGCCCCGAGCGCGCGATGTTGGCGGCGGCCAGCGCCGTGAACCTCCGCGTCGCCGCGCCCACCCGCGCGTCCCAGCCCGCGCCCGCGGCCGTCAGCGCCCGCTTCAGCGCCGGCTCGAGCCCGCCGTAGAGCCGCTCGACGCCGCGCGTCTCGAAATACGCACAACCCGGCGCGGCCGAGTCGACGGCGAAGCCCGCGTCCTCGAGCGCCCGCACGATTCCCTCCCACGCCTCCTCGGCAGCCGCCGGGTCGGGGTCGACGAGCTGGAGGGACGGGCACGTCGCCAGCGCCTCCCCCAGCCGCATCCCCGGCCGGACGCCCGCCGCCTCGGCGGCTGCGGTGACGGAGCCGATCAGCGCCTCTGCCCCAGGCTCAGGCGCGAGGGCCGCCGGCTCGAGCGCGAGGCGAGGCCGCTCCCGCAGCGCCGCGCGCAGCTCGAATCCGGGGATGGCGAGGCAGGCGATCATGGGAACATATGTTCTACACGAACACACGTTCCCCTGTCAAGGGATGGTTCCCAAGCGCCGGCCGCATCCGGTCAAAGCCCAGACGGCCGCGAGACCCGTGGCCTAGTGCGCGTGCTCGTGCGAATGCCCGGCGAGAGCCTCCATGCGCTCG
This sequence comes from Gaiellaceae bacterium, assembly GCA_035455605.1. Lineage (GTDB taxonomy): Bacteria > Actinomycetota > Thermoleophilia > Gaiellales > Gaiellaceae > AC-32. Next base: position 3,668 of record DATIER010000243.1, on the reverse strand, counting down.
AGGACGTCCTCGGTCACTTCCGGCGGGGCGGCGTCGAAGGCAGGAAGCTGGATGTCCTCCTCCTTGCGGAAGTGGACGCCGATGAGCGCGTACAGGCCGTAGAGCACCTCCTGGAGCGCGTCGCCGTCGTGGGCGTCGAGCTGCTCGAGCCGCTCGACCCGCGCGACGATCGCCTCGTGGTCGTGCACCATCGGCACGGCCGCGTCGGCGAACCCGACCAGCTTCGCCCATTCCGGGTACAGCACCGCCTCTTCGGCCCGGGCGTGCGGGATCAGCGTGCCGCGGAGGAACTCGAGCACCCGGCCGACGAGGACCTCTCGCTCCGCGCGGTCGAGACGCGGGATCTCGCGTGCGGCCTGCCCGATGTGCTCGATGTGGGAAAGCAGCTCTTCGTGCTCTCGTCGGAACGGTTCCGTCGGACGCATCGTCAACCTCGCTCTCTGGTCGGAGTAGTCATTCAGAAGAGCCCCCGGCATGGCTCGCCGTCACGCGAAACACGCTGACATGCCCCCCGGGGAGCCGCGTCCGTGCGGACGCTGATTCGAGGCGGGAGAACTGCGCACCGGGCGGTCGGCCGCCGGTCCGGCTCACCCGTCGAGCGGCGGAGCCGCCGCGTACTCCTGGTCGCCGACATGCCGGCCCCAGCTCACGGTGGTGCCGTCGTCGTCGGCCGGATGGATCGCGACGTGGGTCATGAACCGGGTCGAGGCCGCGCCGTGCCAGTGGTTCTCGCCTGGCTCGAAGAAGACGCCGTCGCCGGGCCGGATCACCTCGACCGGGCCGCCCTCGCGCTGACAGAGGCCGATGCCCTCCGTCACCCAGATCGTCTGGCCGCGCGGATGCGTGTGCCACGCCGTCCGGGCGCCCGGCGTGAAGTGGACGCTCGCCGCCCCAACGGGCCAGTCGTCACCCGCCACCGCGATCGTGTCGATGAACACCGCGCCGGTGAACCAGTCCCGTGGCCCGGCCGTGGTCTCGAGGCTGTTCCTCGTGATCTCCATGCTCGACCTCCTGCAGCTCGTTTCCGGCCCCGGAGGTAACCAGATCCACTGGGCGTTTGACATCCGCACCCAGGTACAGGTCTACAGTGCGTCAACCATGCGGATCGGAGAGGTCGCCAGGCTTGCCGGAGTGAACGTCGAGACGCTCCGCTACTACGAGCGTCGCGGCCTGATCGAGGAGCCGGCGCGCGGGATCAACGGCCACCGCGCATACGACGAGGAGACGGTTCGCTTCGTCAAGGCCGTCAAGGAGGCGCAGGTGCTCGGCTTCACGCTCGAGGAGATCGCGGAGCACGCGCGGCTGACGCGCGGTGGTCGCCCCCACGAGGCGGTGCGCACACGCGTCGCGCAGAAGATCGACGAGGTCGACGCGAAGATCGCGAGCCTGCGCCGCGTGCGCGAGGAGCTCGCACGCGTCGTCGGTTGTGCCTGCGACTCGCTCGACCACTGCACCTGCGGCGCCGCCTACCTCGCGCGCGGCGGCCGCGACCCGCAGCTCGGGCCGTTGCTCCACGTCACGAACGGCGAGAGCGCCGGTAACACCCTGCGCCAGACCGCGCTCGGCGGCGCGGTGCTGTCCTGGCAGGACGTGCTGCACGAGGGACCGGTGCCGGCGGTGCCGCCCGCCGAGCTGCGCGTCGTGCGGGCGCGGTTCCTGAGCGCGTGCGGCTGGGGGTCGGAGCGCTCGCTGCTCGACGCGCTCGAGCGGCGCGACCGGCTCTTCGAGCACGCGCTCGAGGCGCAGACGCGCGTCGTCCTCTGGTTCGAGCCCGACGTCTACGACCAGCTGCAGCTGCTGCAGGCGCTCGCGCTCGCCGGCGACGCGGAGCTCGAGCTGATCCAGGCGGACGAGGACCTCGGCCCGCTTCGAGCCGGTGAGCTGGAGGCGCTGTGGCCGGACTGCCGGCCGGTGACGGAGGGGATGCGCGCGCTGGCGCGTGACGCCTGGGACGCCTTCCGCGCGCCCGAGCCTGCCGCCCTCGCAGGGCTCCTCGAGCGGGACACGGCGGTGCTCCCCCACCTCGGGTCGGCGGTTCGGCGACTGCTCGAGGAGCTTCCCGACGCCCGCACGGGCCTCACGCGCACGGAGCGGCAGCTGCTCGAGCCGCTCCTGGACGGGCCGAAGCGGCCGCCCGAGCTGTACGCCACGAGCCAGGCGCGCGAGGAGGCGATCTTCCTCGGCGACGCGTGGGCGTGGAAGCGGCTCGCGGAGCTGGCGCCGCTCGTCGATGAGCTGCCGGCGCCGCCGCCGCTCGGCGACCAGCGCGCCTTCGCGGCGACGCCGGTGACGCTGACGCGACTCGGCCGCGACGTGCTCGCAGGCAGAGCTGACCGCGTCGAGTCCGCGCCGCTCGACCGCTGGCTCGGCGGGACGTGCGTCGACGGCGCGTGGCGCTGGGACGCCGCTAGCGGATCACTTCTGCGGCACGACCGACCATCCGGCTGAAGCGCGGCACGACGTCGAGCACGCTCACCTGCGAGCAGAAGGCGATGTCCTCTTCCAGCCCGGGCGGGCCGTAGGTGCGGGCGTTGATCCCGTCGCCCGCGTCCGGGAAGCGGTCGGCGATCGCCTCCGCGGCCACGGCCGCGTCGGTGCGGTCGCCGCCCACGAGCCGCAGGATACGGCCGGCGCAGTAGGCGTCGTCGACCGCGAACCGGCCCTTGTAGCCGGCACAGAGCACCGTCACGTCCTCTCCGCGCCCACGCGCGTGCGCGGCGACCGCGTCGAGGTTCAGCAGCGAGCCGAGCACGACCTCCTCGCACGACTCCGCCGCGGCGACGATCGAGCGGGTGCCGTTGGTGGTGGAGAGGATCAGCGTCTCCGCGCGCGGCTCGAGGAACTCGCGCGGCGACGCGCCGGAGTCGAACGCCGCCACGCGCTGCGCCTCCCGCTCGCCGCCAGTGATCGCCTCGTCGCCGAGCTCGGCCCGCAGCTCGAGCGCGTCGTCGATCTCGGCGCAGCAGAGGACGCGCCGGTAGCCGGCCGCGAGCGCCTGCGTGATCGTCGAGGTGGCGCGCATCACGTCCACGACGATCCCGAGTGGCGCAGGCGACGCGTCGGCAGGGGTGAAAGCGACGTGACAGCGCACGGCCGCACTACGCTAATCGAGGTTTCCCCCGTGCCCTACTGCTATCGACATCCGAACCGCGAGACGTTCGTCTCCTGCTCCGAGTGCGGCCGGCCGATCTGCGCCGAGTGCATGACGCCCGCGCCCGTCGGCCAGCGCTGCCCCGAGCACTCGGGCAGGCCGCAGGGAGCAAGGCGCGTGTCGGCGGGCGTGCGGCGCGGCTCGTTCGAGGGCGCGATCTGCACGAAGGCGCTCGTCGCGATCAACGTCCTGATCTACCTGATCACGGTCGCGCAGGGCGGCGGCCTGAACTCGCCGGGCGGGACGCTCTTCACCAAATGGGTGCTCTTCGGGCCGGCGGTCGCGAACGGCGACTGGTGGCGGCTGATCACGAGCGCCTTCCTGCACGCGAGCCTGCTGCACATCGCCTTCAACATGTACTTCCTGTGGTTCGTCGGTTCGGCCGTCGAGCAAGCAATCGGGCGCGGGCGCTTCCTGATGATCTACTTCGTCTCGGCGCTCGCCGGCTCGGCGGGGGCGCTCGTCTTCACGCCGAACACGCCGACGGTCGGGGCGTCCGGCGCGCTCTTCGGCCTGC
>DATIER010000242.1:0-5904 GCA_035455605.1 Gaiellaceae bacterium | reverse complement strand
CAGCAGCTCCTCGACGGCGCCGAAGAAGACGTAGCTCGCGAGCCGCGCGTCGAGGTCGGCGCGGATCGAGCCGTCGGCCTGGCCGCGCTCGACGATCTCCTGGATGGCCGCGAACGACTCGACGATCTCGTCCATCTCCCCGCGCAGGTGCTGGCTGCGGGTCACCTCGAGCACGAGCACGCGGACGAGGTCGGGCTCGCGCCGCCACGACCGCAGCAGGATCTCCGCCACCTTGCGCAGCTGCTCACGCGGCGCGTCGCCGGCTTCCTCGACGCTCCGGATCGTCTCGATCAGCGCGCGCCACGTCTCGCGGAAGACCGCGCGGAGCACGTCCTCCTTCGAGGCGAAGTAGTGGTAGAGCAGCCCGTGCGCGACGCCCGCCTCCTCGGCGATGTCGCCCACGCGGCTGGCGTGGTAGCCCTTGCGTGCGAAGACCCGCACGGCCGCGTCGAGCAGCCGCCGGCGCTTCTCTTCCTGCACATCCGTGCGGTTCGGCACCCGGCGAGTCTAGTTCCTCACGTGGTCGTCAGCCCGAGCGCCGCGGGCAGCGCGAACAGGTCCGGCAGCCGGTTCTGCACGCCGGTGAAGCGGCCTTCGCGGTCGAGCAGGAACGCCCGCTCGATCCCGGCGGCCCGGGCGCCCTCGACGTCGTCCTCGATCGAGTCGCCGACCATCGCCGCGTCCTGCGGATCCACCTCGAGCCGCTCGAGCACGGCGCGGAAGATCGTCGGGTGCGGCTTCGTCCGGCCGAACGCGCCCGAGCCGATCGCCGCCTGCACGTCGAGGCGATGGTGCGCGACGAACGCGTCCAGGTCACGGCCGGTGTTCGACACGAGCCCGAGCTTCAGCCCGCGCGCACGCAGCTCGTCCAGGACGGGCAGCGCGTCCTCGTAGATCTCGAAGTGCTCGGCGTGCTCCCAGGCGCGCGTCATCGCGAGCGCGCACTCGTAGGCGGAGCTCGTGTTGCCGCCCATGCCGCGGATGATGCGCTCGGTGAAGGCGACCCAGATCTCCTCGTCGTGCTCGAGCTCCGGGTGGCGGCGGATGCCCTCGACCGCCCGCTCGCGCGCGGTCGCGTAGAGCTCCGGGTCGAGCTGCAACCCGAAGCGCGCGCCCAGCCGGCGGTAGCCCTCGGGGCCGAGCTCGGGCCCCGGCCGCGCGATCGTGAAGTCGACGTCGAAGAGAACGGCCCGCAGCATCGTCAGGAGGCTTCTAGCAGCCAGCGGGCGACGTCGGCGTGGGCACGCCGGTGCTCGCCGTCGAACGCCCACGCGATCGTCTGCCCGATCGTCCAGCCCCGCGCCCGCTCGCGGTCGAGCGAGAGCTCGGACACCAGCCGGTCGAAGCGCGCCAGCACCTCGCGCCGCGAGTGGCCGAGCTCGCGCGAGCGGACGACCGGCGCGATCCCGAACTCCCGCTCGCCGGCGAGCGGCTTTGGGTCGATCGCCAGCCACGGCTCGCGCTGCGCCGCCAGCACGTTGTCGCCGTGCAGGTCCTGGTGCAGCAGCACCTGCGGGCCCTGCGTCCGCGACAGCTGCTGCAGCGCCTCGAGCGCCGCGTCGAGGAGCTTCCGCTCGAACGGCCGGCCGAACCGCTCCCACGTCTCCTCGAGCGAGTCGGCCCACCACAAAGCCTCGGCCGTGAGCGGGCGAAACGGTGAGCCCGCCGGCTTCCAGAGGCGCGGGAGCAGCTCGACGAACACGTCGAGCGCGGTTTCGGCGCCGGCCGCCGAGAGCGGCGTCCCCGGCACGCAGCGCTCGAGCAGGAGCGCACACTCCGCCGGCTCCTCGTCGAGCAGCCGGACGGCGCCGTCGCCGTCCCAGAGTCGCAGCGCCTCCGCCTCGTGCTCGCTCTCGCGGTGCGGCTCCTGCACCTTGAGCACGACGTCCTCGCCCTCCCGCGTGCGAGCCGGCGCGACGAGGATCGACGCGACGCCGCCGCCGAACGGCTCGCCGACGACAAGGCCTCGGCGCTCGACTAGGCGGGAGCCGGCCAGCGGTACGCGTCCGCCTGACGGTTCTTCAGCGAGGGCAGCTTGTCGCGCACGTCGCGGAGCCGCGCCCGGTCGAGCTCGGCGGTGATCACGGTCTCCTCGTCCGGGGCCTGGGCGAGCACGATCCCCCACGGGTCGACGATCAGCGAGCGGCCGTACGCCGGCTTGCCCGGCAGCGTCTCGCCCACCTGCGCCGGCGCGGCGACGAAGTACTGGTTCTCGATCGCCCGCGCGCGCAGGAGCACGTGCCAGTGGTCCTTGCCGGTCGGCGTCGTGAAGTGCGCCGGCACCGTCACGAGCTCCGCGCCCTCGAGCGCGAGGATCCGGTAGAGCTCCGGGAAGCGGACGTCGTAGCAGACCGTCAGCCCGACCGGCCAGCCCTCGCCCTGCACGACCACCGGCTCCGCGCCCGGCTCCTCGGCCTCGGACTCGCGGTAGACGTGGCCGCCGACCTCGACGTCGAAGAGGTGGATCTTGCGGTAGAGCCCGAGCAGCTCGCCGTCCGGCCCGAAGGCGAGCGAGGTGTTCGACAGCTTCTCGCGGCCCTCGCGCCGCTCCGAGATCGAGCCGCCGACCAGCGTGATCCCGTGCGTGCGCGCCCAGCCCGCCATCGCCTCGACCGACTCCCCGCCCTCGAGCGGCTCGGCCGCCGCGTGGAGCTCCTCGGTCGTGCCGATCGCGTTCCACTTCTCCGGCAGCGCGACGAGGTCGGCGCCGGTCGCGGCCGCACGTGCGACGAGCCGCTCCGCCCGCTCGAGGTTCGCCGCCTTGTCGGCGCGGCTCGTCATCTGCACGCACGCCACGCGGAGGAGGTCGGTCACGGGCCGAGGATAGCTTTCGGGAGGTGGAGGCCACCGCCGCCGCACCCTCGCGCGCCCGCGTGCTCCACGCCTTCCGGAGCCGCGACTTCCGGCTGCTCTGGACCGGGCAGGCGATCTCGTTGCTCGGCGACGCGGCCTTCCTCGTCGCGCTCGGCTGGCGCACGTTCACGCTGACCGGGTCGGCGCGTTCGCTCGGCCTCGTGCTGACGTTCCAGGGCGTCGGCACGCTCTCGACCGTGCTCGTCGGCGGCGCGCTCGCCGACCGCTACGACCGCCGGACGCTGATGCTCGTCTCCGACGCCGCGCGCTTCCTCGTGATCGGCGCGCTGGCCGTCGTCGACGGCACCGGGCACCTGAGCCTCGCCTTCCTCGCCGCGATCGCGCTCGCCGAGGGCCTCGCGACCGGCTTCTTCACGCCTGCGCTCGGAGGCTTGATCCCGCTGGTCGTCGAGGAGCCCGGGCTCGGCTCCGCCAACGCGCTGATCGGACTCGCGCGCCAGACGAGCTTCATCGTCGGCCCGACCCTCGCGTCGGTGCTCTACGGCTTCGCCGGCGCGACCGTCGTCTTCGGCTTCAACGCCGTCTCCTACCTCGTGTCGTTCGCGTTCGTCAGGGCCACACGGCCGCGTCCGGCCGAGCGCGCGGCCGCGGAGGGGACGCTGCGCGAGATCCGCGCCGGCGTCCGCTACGTGGCGGGCGTGCCGTGGCTGTGGGTGACGATCGGGCTGTTCGCGTTCGTGCTGATGTTCCAGTGGGCGCCGATCCAGGTGCTGACCCCGAAGCTCGTCCGCGAGCATTTCGACCTCGGTGTCCGCGCCTACGGGCTCGTCTTCTCGGCGATCGGCGCCGGGATGGTGATCGGCTCGGTGCTCGTCGCGCAGCTCAACCTCCGGCGCCGGCGCGGGCTGATCTCGTACCTGATCTGGATCCTGAACAGCGTGCTCGTGATCGTGTTCGCGCTGTCGCCGTGGTTCGCCGTCTCGGTCGCAGCGGCGTTCGTGCGCGGGATCTGCATCGGCTTCGGCGTCACGATCTGGGAGACGATGCTGATGCAGCTCGTGCCGCAGCGGATGCTCTCGCGGGTCGTCAGCCTCGACTGGTTCGGCTCGCTCGGCCTGACGCCGTTCGGGCTCCTGCTGACCGGCGCCGTGTCGGGGCTCGCCGCTCCCGGGACGCTGATCGCGCTCGGCGCCTCCGTCTCGATCTGCATCATCTCTGCCGGACTGCTGTCGAAGCAGATCAGGACGATCGACTAGATGGAGGTCGCGGTGAAGCAGCGACTGTGCCGCCGGAACACGCTGGACGCCCCAATGCCTCGTCCTCGGTCGCGCCCGTACCTTCCAGGTACGAACACTCCCTGCGTCCTTGCCTCGGAACGACCAGCCCGCCCCGGCGACGAGCGCTGCTCCGCCACGACCTCCTGATGCCCGTCTACTGGAAGCCGAAGTACGGCACGCGCTCGTCGCGGCACAGGGCGTGGGCGCGGCAGGAAGCGAAGCGCGAGCAACGCGTGCGGCACGAGCCGCGCTCCTCCCTACTCGGCCGGCTTCGCCGGCTGCTCGGCCGCTGACCGCGCTGGCCCGCCGCGAAGCATCTGATCGAGTGCTCGGCCCGCCCTATCGGCGGCTGAGGACGGCGCTCGCGCCGGCTCGCTCGATCCCTCGCATGCCGTGGAGCGCGCAACGATCCGGCTGGTCGGCGCGGCCGACCACGCTCGCCGTCCTGCTCTTCGGCCTGTGGTTGTTCGGGATCGGCGAGGCGGCGCTGGTCGACTCGAGGCTCGGAAACACCCCCTGGACGGTCCTGGCCGAAGGAATTGCCGACCACAGTCGCCTCGACATCGGCGGCGCGACGATCCTCGTCAGCGTGCTCGTCCTCGTCGGCTGGATCCCGCTCCGGCAGCTGCCGGCCCTCGGGACGCTCGCGAACGTCGTCGTCATCGGCGTCTCGCTCGACGTCATGCGACCCCTGCTGCCCCATCCCGGCTCGGTCCCGGTGCGCGCGCTCGAAGCTGCGGCCGGCATCGTCACGATCGGCGTCGCGAGCGCCTTCTACCTCACCGCGAACCTCGGCCCGGGCCCGCGCGACGGCTGGATGACCGGCATCCATCGCCGACTGGGGTATCCGATCGCGTCCGTGCGGGTGGCGATCGAGGTGACGGTCCTGGCCGTGGGCGTCGTGCTGGGCGGCACGGTCGGCGCGGCCACGGTCGCCTTCGCGGTTTTCGTCGGCTACTGCCTCGCGTGGACGCTTCGGCTCTTCGTGCGACAGTTCGGGGCGACCGCAGACTCGCCGCTACGGGGCTGAGACGACCCACCAGGTGGCCGAGGAGCCCGGCTCGTCAGGTGCCGTGCTTCTCGACGATCAGGTAGCCCGGCCGCCGCTCGACCACCGACTCGACGTCGAGGTCTTCGTGCCCGGGCGCCACCAGGAACCGCAGCGGATTCCCGCGCACCTGCTCGAACGTGGCCTGATCTGCCTCGATCAGCGTCACGCAGCCCGTGTGGGCACACTCGCAGACGAGCGGCAGCGGCCCATCCCGTACGCCGCTGAGCGAGCCGCTCTCGAGAGCCGCGATGCGGATGTTGACCTCGCGAAAGAGTGTCTCGTTGCGGATCACCCGTGCTTCCCGAGGTGACATCAGGACGCCATCGTATTCGGCAGCCCGAACCTCCTCCCGGCGGGTCGTCGTCTCCTGCGGGGCGGCGGACCGGTTAGGAGCAGCGCGTTTCGGGGCACGAGACCTTCCATCGAAGCCACCACGCCACAAGAGCTCGCCATGCTCCGCATTCTGTACGGGGCGTGCGTCGCCGCGCTCGACGCGTTCCGCGCCGCAGACAACCCGGTCGACGAGCGGCTCGTCGTCGATCTCGAATCGATGGTCGAGCGGACGAAAGGCGAGATCGAGCGCCTCAGCGCGCGTCTCGCCAAACCGGCGCAGTAGCTCGGTTCAGGCCTCGGCCGAGGCGATCACCTCGGCGACCGCGCGCTCGGTGTCGCCGGCGAGAAGCGGCCTGATGTTCTCTCGCATCCACGGCCCGCCGACCTCGCGCGCCATGCGATCCGCGTCCTCCGCCGTCGAGAACTCGA
>DATIER010000241.1:0-6608 GCA_035455605.1 Gaiellaceae bacterium | reverse complement strand
AGAAGGAGTGCGTCCGGCGGCGTGGAGCCCCCAATCGAGCTGACTGCGGAAGGCCTGTGGAGCGAGGTGTCTGGTCGGCTCAGGGGCGCCCTCAACGAGACGACGTACCGCACGTGGTTCGACCACGTCGAGGGGCTGGAGCTGAGCGACGACGACTTCGTGCTCGGCGTTCCGAACGACTTCACGCGCAACTGGATCGAGGGCCACTTCATCGGCCTGATCAGCGCCGCCGTCGGCGACGCCACCGGTAACGAGCGGCGCATCCAGCTCGCGGTCACCGAGCGCGACGGCGAGAGCGCCGAGCCCGTCGAGGTGCACCGGCGGGAGCCCGCCGGCGTCGGGCTGAACCCGAAGTACACCTTCGACTCGTTCGTGATCGGATCGTCGAACCGCTTCGCGCACGCGGCGGCGCTCGCGGTCGCCGAGGCGCCGGCACAGGCCTACAACCCGCTCTTCATCTACGGCGGCACCGGCCTCGGCAAGACGCACCTCCTGCAGGCGGTCGCGCAGTACGTCAGCGAGCACCAGGGCGAGCTCTCGGTGCGCTACGTGACGAGCGAGACCTTCATGAACGACTTCATCAACGCGCTGCGCGACAAGCGGATCGAAGGCTTCAAGCAGCGCTACCGCGCCTACGACCTGCTCCTGATCGACGACATCCAGTTCTTCGAGCACAAGGAGCGGATCCAGGAGGAGTTCTTCCACACCTTCAACTCGATCTACGAGGCCGGCGGCCAGATCGTGATCTCGTCCGACCGGCCCCCGCGCGAGATCTCGACGCTCGAGGAGCGGCTGCGCTCACGCTTCGAATGGGGCCTGATCACCGACATCCAGCCGCCTGACCTCGAGACGCGGATCGCCATCCTGCGGAAGAAGGTCAAGACCGACCGCATCCACGTGCCCGACCCGAAGGTGCTCGAGTTCATCGCCGGGCGGATCTCGTCGAACATCCGGGAGCTCGAGGGCGCGCTCACGCGTGTCGTCGCGTTCTCGTCGCTGACCGGCCGTCCGATGACGGAGGACCTGGCCCAGGACGTGCTCAAGGACGTCTTCCCGCAGGGCGAGGTCCAGCAGGTCACGATCGAGCGGATCCAGGAGCTCGTCTCAGACCGCTTCGGCGTCACGCTCGACGAGCTCTGCGGGGAGAAACGCTCACAGAACATCGTCTTCCCGCGCCAGGTCGCCATGTACCTCTCACGCGAGCTGACCGACGCGTCGCTGCCGAAGATCGGGCGTCAGTTCGGCGGCCGCGACCACACCACGGTCATCCACGCGACGACGAAGATCGCCGGCAAGATCCGCGAGGACCGGGATGTGTACAACCTGGTGCAAGAGCTGACCAAGCGGATCAAGCAAGTCCAGTGAGCCTGTGGACGCTTCGCGCGGCGGGCGACGCCCCTGTCGACAAGGCCGGTTCGTCCCCAGCCGCCGCACACAGCGCAACCCGGCTTCAGGAGCGGAAACGCGGCGTCATCCCCGTGCTCCACACTCCCTATGACTACGACAAAGGAATTTCATAAATGATGGAAACCGAAGCTGTGGTTGCACAGGGAACGCTGAAGATCACCTGCCCTCGCGACGAGTTGGCCCGTGCCCTCGGAATCGTCTCGCGCGGCGTCTCGACGCGCACGTCCGTCCAGATCCTCGCCGGCATCCTGCTCCAGGCCTCTGGCGGGCGCCTGGAGCTCGCCGCGACCGACATGGAGCTCTCGCTGCGGACGTCGTTCGAGGCCGCGGTCCAGGGCGAAGGCTCGGTGGTGGTGCCCGGGCGGCTGCTGCTCGAGCTCGCGCGGCTGCTCCCCGACGCCGACGTGACGGTCGAGCACAAGCTCGAGGAGGCGGCCGTCGAGGTTCGCTCCGGATCGGCGGTCTACCGGCTGCACACGTACAACGCCGAGGACTTCCCGCGGCTACCGGACGCCCAGACCGCCGAGCGCCACGAAGTCGACCGCGAGAGGCTGCTCGAGACGGTCTCGCGTGTGAGCCGCTCCGCCTCGCGCGACGAGTCGCGGCCGGTCCTCACCGGCGTGCTGATGCGTTTCGAGCCAGGCCACCTCGTGATGGCTGCGACCGACTCCTACCGCCTGTCGGTGAAGGAGACGGGAATCGAGGGCGACGTGCCGGAGCTCGAGGCGATCGTCCCGGCGCGCGCGCTCCAGGAGTTGGCGCGGATCGCCCAGGCCGGCGAGCGAATCGAGCTGGGTGTACACGAGAACCAGGTCGTCTTCTCGACCGGCGACGCGCTGCTGACGACACGCCGCATCGACGGCCAGTTCCCGAACTACAAGCAGCTCGTGCCGGAGGCGTTCGAGCACGAGCTCGGGCTGCCGCGCGAGGAGCTGCTCGAGGTCGTCCGCCGTGTCGCGGTGATGGCCCAGCGCAACTCGCCGCTGCGGCTGCGCTTCGCGGACGGCGAGCTGACCGTGTCGGCGCAGACGCAGGACGTCGGCGAGGCGCGTGAGTCGCTGCCGGTCCCGTTCAGCGGCGAGCCGCTCGAGATCGGGTTCAACGCCGAGTTCCTGCGCGACGGGATCGAGTCGGTCAGCGGCGAGCAGCTGCGCCTGAAGCTGATCAGCCCGCTGCGACCGGCGGTGCTGCAGGGCGAGGACGACTCGTTCCTCTACCTGATCATGCCGATCCGTCTGGCCGGCTGATCGTCAGCGCTCTCGCCCTCCGGGACTACCGCTCCTACGAGAAGCTCGAGCTGGAGCTCGCGCCCGGACTGATCCTCGTGACGGGCGCGAACGGCGCAGGCAAGACCAACCTGCTCGAGTCGCTGCACGTCGGAACGCAGGGGTTCTCGCCGCGGACGCGCGCGGACGCGCAGCTCGTGCGCTTCGGGCGTGACGCGGCGCGCATCGCGTTGCGTGGTCGGCGTGCGGGCGTCCCGCTCGACGTCGAGGTCACGCTCGAGCTCGGCAGCGGCAAGCGCGCGACCGTGAACGGCGCGCGCCTGCGAGCGGCGGAGCAGCTGCGCGGCGAGGTGACGACGCTCGTGTTCACGCCGGACCGGCTCGTCGTCGTGAAGGGCGGGCCGGCTGCGCGCCGTGCGTACTTCGATCGCGTGCTCGGGCGCCTCGCGCCCTCGCGTGCGGGGCTGTCAGCCGAGTACGGCGCAGCCGTCGGGCAGCGCAACGCGGCGCTGCGGCGAGTCGCGCAAGGTCTCTCGTCGCGCGAGGCGCTCGCCCCGTGGAACGAGCAGGTCGCACGGCTCGGCACAGAGCTGGTCGCGGGACGGCACGAGACGGTGGCAGCGCTCCAGCCGCGCTTCGCCGAGCGCGCGGGCGAGCTCGGCCTGCCGCAGGCGGAGCTGCGGTACGACGGCGAGCCGCCGAGCGCCGACGAGCTCGAGGCGAGGCTCGACCGCGACCTCGACCGCGGCGCCACCGGCGTCGGGCCGCATCTCGACGACCTGGGCGTGCTCTCCGCGGGGCGCGACCTGCGGACGTTCGGGTCGCAGGGCGAGCAGCGGCTGGCGGTGCTCGCGCTGCTGCTGGGCGAGGCCGAGCTGCTGGAGGAGCGGCGCGGGGTGCGCCCGCTGCTCCTACTCGACGACGTCCTCTCCGAGCTCGACTCGGGCAGGCGGCAGATCCTGGCCGAGCACGTGCGCGGCTCGGGCCAGACGCTCGTCACCAGCGCGAGCCGGGGCGCGCTCCCCGGCGACCCCTCGCAGACGCTCGAGGTCGCTCAGCGCGCCGACGGCACGAGCGAGGTGCGGCCGGCCTGATGGACCGGATCGGAGACGAGGTCAGGCGCGAGCTCGGCCGCTTCGGCTCGGCCGGGGCGATGACCGACGTGGTCGCCGCCTGGCCGGGCGCGGTCGGCGAGACCGTCGCCGCGAACGCGTGGCCCGCGCGGATCGCGCGCGACGGGACATTGCACGTGAACGCCTCCTCGTCGACCTGGGCGTTCGAGCTCCAGCAGCTGGAGGCCGAGATCGCGAGCCGGCTGCAGGCGGCGCTCGGAGACGCCGGGCCGAGGCGTCTGCGCTTCGCGCCGGGCCCGCTCCCGGAGGCTTCGCCGGAGCCCGAGGAGGGAGTCCGGAAGCCGCCGCCGGAGCCCACGCTCGAGCACGCGCGGGCGGCGCACGAGCTCGCCGCGGGGATCGCCTCCGAGAATCTCCGCAAATCGGTCGAAAAAGCTGCGCGGATGAGCCTCGCATGCGCCGCTGACGACCGCTCGGCCTGCTAGACTTACCGCAGCCCGGAAAGCGTAACTTTGCAGGGCTTTTTTCATGGCCAAAGCTAGCTATACCGCCAAGGACATCACCGTCCTCGAGGGCCTCGAGCCCGTTCGCCTGCGACCGGGCATGTACATCGGCTCGACCGGCCCGCGCGGGCTCCACCAGCTCGCCTACGAGGTGATCGACAACGCGGTCGACGAGGCCCTCGCCGGCCGCGCCGACACGATCGAGATGACGATCCATCCGGACGACTCGGTGACGATCACCGACAACGGCTCCGGCATCCCCGTCGACACGATGCCCGACCAGGGGTTGCCGGCGGTGACGGTCGTCCTGACGAAGCTCCACGCCGGCGGCAAGTTCGGCGGCGAGGGCTACAAGGTCTCCGGCGGCCTGCACGGCGTCGGGGTCTCGGTCGTGAACGCGCTCTCCGAGTGGCTGACGGTGGAGGTCAAGCGCGACGGCAAGCTCTGGCGGCAGGAGTTCGCCCGCGGCGAGCCGACGACCGAGCTGAAGAAGGCCGGCGTCGCCAGGGACACCGGCACGACGATCACCTTCTTCCCCGACGGCGACATCTTCGAGGAGCTCGACTGGTCGACCGACACGCTCGTCCAGCGCCTGCGCGAGACCGCCTTCCTGACGAAGGGCCTCCGCATCGTCCTCTACGACGAGCGCGAGGGCGACGTCAAGCACGAGTTCCACTACGAGGGCGGCATCCGCGACTTCGTGGCGCACGTGAACAGCGCCAAGGACCCGGTTCACAAGAGCATCGTCTACTTCGAGGGCGAGAACGACCAGGGCGACGTCGAGGTGGCGATGCAGTGGAACTCCTCGTACCAGGAGTCCGTCTTCACCTTCGCCAACAACATCAACACGACCGAGGGCGGCTCGCACCTGTCGGGCTTCAAGAGCGCCCTGACGCGCACGATCAACGACTACGCGCGCGCGAAGGGTCTGCTGAAGGAGAAGGAGGACAACCTCGAAGGCGAGGACGTCCGCGAGGGGCTCGCGGCCGTGCTCTCGGTCAAGCTGCGCGATCCGCAGTTCGAGGGCCAGACGAAGACGAAGCTCGGCAACCCGTGGGTGCGCGGCCTCGTCGAGCAGACGGTCAACCAGCGGCTCGCCGAGTACTTCGAGGAGAACCCGAGCGAGGCGAAGCGCGTGATCGACAAGGCCGTTCAGGCCTCGCGCGCCCGGCAGGCGGCACGCAAGGCGCGCGAGCTGACGCGCCGCAAGAGTGCGCTCGAGAGCTCGTCGCTGCCCGGCAAGCTCGCGGACTGCCAGATCACCGATCCGGCCTCTGCCGAGCTGTTCCTGGTCGAGGGCAACTCCGCCGGCGGCTCGGCCGTCGACGCGCGCGACCGGACCTTCCAGGCGATCCTGCCGCTGCGCGGGAAGGTGATCAACTCCGAGAAGAACCGCATCAACAAGGTGCTCTCCAACGCCGAGATCCAGTCGATGATCACCGCGATCGGCACCGGCATCGGCGACGAGTTCGACATCGACAAGCTGCGCTACCACCGCGTGATCGTGATGACCGACGCCGACGTCGACGGCTCGCACATCCGCACGCTGATCCTCACCTTCCTCTACCGGCAGATGCCGGAGCTGGTCGACCGCGGCCACGTCTACATCGCCGTGCCGCCCCTCTACGCCGTGAAGATCAACGGCCGCGAGCAGTACGTCGAGAAGGAGGCGCACTTCGAGGACCTGCTCGTCCGCGAGCGTGTCAAGGACGCCGAGGTGACCGACCGCGAGGGCGGCACGCAGAAGCTGACCGAGGCGCGCTACGCGCGCTTCAGCCGGGCGCTGCACGAGTACGAGGGCTGGGTCTCGCGCCTGCGCGCCGACTTCGGCGCCGGCCCGGCCAACTTCGTCACGGCGCACAGGCTGGTCGAGACCGAGGCCGGCTCGCTGGGCGAGCTCGAGGCCGCGCTCGGCACGATCGCGCCGAACGGCTACGAGGTGTCGCTGGCCGAGGTCGGCGACGACGGCGCCAAGATCCGCGTCGTCGAGCGGGACACGAGCGCCGCCGCGAACGTCGTGCTGCCGGGCGAGCTGCTCGCCTCGCCGGTGTACGCGGGGCTGCGCAAGACCTATGCGCGGCTGGTCGAGATCGTCGGCTCGCCGCCGTTCGCGCTCAGGCTCGGCAACAAGACCGCCGAGGCCGAGACGTTCACGGAGCTCCGCGACCACGCGCTCGAGCTGGCGAAGGAAGGCCTCAAGCCGCGGCGGTTCAAGGGCCTCGGCGAGATGGACCCGGAGGAGCTCGCGCAGACGACGATGGACCCGACGCGTCGGATGCTGATCAAGGTCGAGGTCGAGGACGCCGCGGCCGCCGACCAGGTCTTCTCGATGCTGATGGGCGACCAGGTCGAGCCACGCCGCCTGTTCATCGAGCAGAACGCGAAGGACGTTCGCTTCC
>DATIER010000240.1:0-5132 GCA_035455605.1 Gaiellaceae bacterium | reverse complement strand
GCGGTTCGACGGCTGCAGCTCGAGGTGCGTCACCTCGTACCGCGGCATGCCCAGCGTCACATGCCAACCGCTGGTGCCGTCGTTCTTGCCGGCGAGCACGCCGAAGTCCGTGGCGACGTAGAGCGTCCTCGTCTGGTCGTCGCGGACGATGTCGGCCACCGGCAGGTCGCCGCTGCTCGTCGGGGTCGGGAACGCGCTCGTGCCGCTCTCGACGTTCAGGTTCGTGAACGTGCCGTTCTCCGTGACCGAGAACACGTGGCCCGGCGTCGTCGGCGTCGCCGCGTTGTAGCCGGAGTACGAGATCCACGCGTGCCCCGCATCGGCCGGGTCGACGTAGATCGCCGTCGGCACGCGCGTCGGCGAGCCGCCGGCCGTCGAGCTGTCGATGCGATGCCAGGTGACGATGGCCGGATCGACCGCATCCGCGTTGTGCGTCACGAAGATGCGACCGGCCGAGGTCGCCGCCCACAACGTGCCGTGGTCGGCGGCGTCACGTGCGATCCACGAGACGTTGCCGCCGGTGCGGTCGGCTCCGTACACGGTCCCGGTCAGGTCGCCCGGCGTGTTGTGGCCGGCGGCACCGCCCATCGGCTGGTAGTCGCCGCAGGCCGGGTTCGCCCCGGAGGTCACGAACTCGGGGCAGTTCGCCTCGTAGCCGGCGATGTCCGGCGTCGTCTGCTGCGGAACGCTGACGTGACCGGCGCCGAACGCCCAGGAGCGCCAGACGTGCCAGAACCCCTGGAAGATCGGGTGCGTGCCGGCCGGCGGGTTCGGGTCGGCGATCTGCGGCCAGTAGAAGGTCGCCGTCTCGCCTGCCGCCTGGATGTTGCCGGTCGAGATGACCCACTTCGTCGGGTCGCCGTTCTCGAAGTTGACGTCGCCGAAGCCGCTCGTGAACCCGTTGCCCAGCCAGTTCGGGTGGGTCGAGTCGAAGAAGGCGTCGCCGCCGTCGCCGTAGATCACCTGGTCGAAGGTGTCACGGTCGCAGTTCGCCCCGGTCGACCACGTGCCGTTGTCCTGCGTCCCGCCGAGCACGCGGCAAGTGCTGAACGGGTCGATCGCCACGTTCCAGAACTGGATCGTGCTGCCGAGCCCCTGGTCGATGTGGCTCAGCTCGGTCGGCACGCGCGAGAGCAGCCGGTGACAGGTCGTGAGGCTGCCCGACGGGGGCAGAGGCGACCCGCCGTTGCGGTGCGGCTCGTCGCACTGCGCCTGGGTGTCCGCGAACTGCCCGCTCGTGCGGATGATGCCGCCGTCCGAGCCCTCGAAGATCTGGGTCGGGTTCGACGGGTTGACCGCGATCGCGTGCTGGTCGGGATGGATCCCGTTCGGCGAGTAGACGCAGCCGTTGTCGAAGTAGGGCGCATACGCGCACCACGGCGCGGGCTGCTGCGTCGCGTCGTACGACAGGTCGGTGAACGTCCGGCTGTTGGCCGTTCCGTCCGGGTCGCCCGCGGTCGTCGAGTAGATGACCTCGCGGCCGTTCGACCGGCCGTTCCCGCAGCCGACGCCCTTGGTGTCGCAGGGCTGCTCGCCGTACTGGTTCGAGCCGATCACGTAGACCGTGTCCGGCAGGCCCTTGGGCGTGTAGACGTCCTCGTCGTACCAGCACTGGCCGGTGCAGAAGTCGTCCGTCGCGAAGTACGGACTCGTCGTCGCCTTCGACGTCAGGTTCTGCCAACCGCTGTAGGTCTGCGGATAGACGGTCGCATCCGGCGGAGGCGTGGCGCCGGTCGCCTGCGAGGCGAGGAGCGTCGCAGCCGGCTGGTTCCCGTTGTCCGTCCGCCAGAAGTTCGACGCGGCCGCATTCGTGAAGTTGCCCGGGTTGGCCGTGCCGTCGGTGAGGTAGATGCGCACGGTCCCGTTCTTGACCGTCAGGTCGAACATCGTCCGGTCGGGCACCCCGAACTGCTGCTTGAACACCTGCTGGAAGTCGAACGGCGTCGCCGAGCCGTCCAGTGCCGGCGAGCGCCGCCACAGGCCCTCGTCGAAGGCTGCGGCATACACCGTCGTCGGGTGCATCGGGTCGAACTCGATCTTCGTGACGCCGAACGAGTTTCCGGCGGCGCCGTCCCAGACCTCGGTGAACGTCGCGCCGCCGTCGTTCGACTCGTACAGGCCGGGGTTGTTCGCCCCGGGCTCGAGCCGCACCTGCGCGCCGTTGCCGACGGTGTGCGTGAGCCCGCGCACGCCTTGCGCCGAGCCCACGAGGATGTGCTGCGGGTTCGTCGGATCGACGGCGATCGAGTTGATGCCGCGACCCAGGAAGGCGTCGGTCCCCGGCGTGATGCAGGTGAACTTGGCGTTGCTGACACACGTGTCGCCGAGCTTGGTCCAGGTGTTGCCGGCGTTCGTCGACTTGTAGACGCCGACCCCCGATTCGCAGCCGGACGAGCAGTGGTTGCCCTCGCCCGTGCCCAGGTACAGCGTCCTGTGCTTCGGGTCGGTCGGGTCGAGCGTCAGGGCCCCGACCGAGTGCTGGTCGAGCTGGGCGTCCGTGACGTGGCGCCACCGCGGGCTCGCCGAGAGCGCGTCCTCCGTTCGCCAGATGCCGCCGCCGGACACGCCGGCCCAGACGGTGCACTGGCTGCTGTTGCCCTTCGTGCCGCAGTCCGGCGACACGACGAGCGTGGTGATGCGGCTGGCGGTCTGGTTCGTGGCGCCGCTGAACGACGTCACGCCGGGCTGGACCGCGTACTCCTGCGGTCCGTACTGGTGCCACTGCGGGCCGTTGCTCCACGCGAAGGAGCGGCCGTGCGCACGCAGCCGCGCGTCGCGCTTGGCGATCCGCGCGAAGGTCGCCCGTGCGCGGGCGACGACCGCCGGCGGAATCGCGTTCGCCGGGTAGGTGCGAATGGCCGACTGATACGCCTCGGCCGTCGCCGGCCCGAGACCGGGCGAGTCGGCCGCCGACTCCGTCTCGGCCGCTGCGGCCTTCGGCGTGTAGATCGTCGTCCCGGACGATTTCGCCAGCAGCAGCGTCAGGAACAGCGCCAGCGTCGCGCCCACGAGGAACACCCCCGTGACGACGACGACGCGGGACTTCGTCATCGAACTCGGCATAGATCCCCCAATCCGCCTCGAAGAAATGGAGTTGTCCGTCCCCCACGGGCCGACCGGGGCCGGCCCGACGCGGCGTTATATGCGCCCCTACATCAGCTTGTCAAGCGAGAACCGTCGCCTCAGCCGACTGCGGCGGCAGCGTCGACCAGCCCGGCGCCGTACGCGTCCGAGAACCCGATCGGGTCGCTCTGATCGACGTGGCAGAAGGCGGTCGGGCACGGCGTCCCGTCGAGCGCGGGCGCGGTGCTGGCCGGATCGTTCGGGCCCATGAAGTTGACGGGCGTACGGTCGGCGGTGTCCGCCAGGCGCTGCACGAGCGCGTCGGGCCGGCCCACGAGCTCGTGCTGCGCGGAGAGGACGAGCGCCGCGACACCGGCTGCGTTCGGCGCGGCCATCGAGGTGCCCTGGAGCCAGCCGTACGCGTCGCCGCGGGCGGTGAAGCAGGCGGCGTTGAAGGCCGAGCTCGTGAACGGGTCGGTGCAGATGAGGCCGTTCTTCGCGAGCGCGCCGAACGAGCCCCACCGGCCGGCGAGGACGTCGCCCGCGCCGCCGTCGTAGCCAGGGATCTCGTAGGCGCGGGCGCCGCCAGGAGCTGCGAGGTCGACGCGCGAGCCGTAGTTCGAGTAGTAGGCGAGCTGGTCGCGTGCGCCCACGTGCGAGCGCCAGCGCAGCGGCACCGAGGCCGGGGCCTGGCCGATCGCGTTCGCGGTCGCGGAGACCATCGTCACGCCGGGGACGCCGCCCGGGACGACGAGGCCGCCACGCAGGTCGAAGTCCTGCGGCGAGTCCGTCCCGGGGGTGACGGTGGCGATGCCTTCCGGGCCGAGCGAGACCTGCCCGACGTCCTGCAGCTGCCGCCCGCCGAGGGCGAGGTCGACGCGATCGACGCGCACGTGCGCGTTGCCGGCCGCCGCGAAGACGGGCACGCCGTGCGAGAGGCAGTAGTTCACGGCGTCGGTGAAGAGCAGGAAGTCGTCGACCTGCGCAGGGTCGGACGGATCGGCGTAAGCCTCGATCGACATGTTCACGAGGTCGATCCGCGGGTCGGAGCACGCCGCCAACAGGCCCGAGAGAATCCACGTCGAGAGCCCGCCGAGGCCGGCGGCCATCACCTTGTAGGAGCCGATCCGCACGCCGGGCGCGACGCCGTTCGAGGCGAAGCCGTTCAGCGCCCCGGCGATCCGGCTCGCCACCCAGGTGCCGTGGCCCTCGAAGTCGCCGTCGCGGCAGTCGCGCAGGCCCTGTCGGTCGACCACGCCGAGGCCGAACAGCGCGACCAGGTCGGAGCACGGGATGAAGTTGCCGCCGAGTCGCGGGTCGACGACGCCGCGCAGTTCGCGATGGCTCGCGTCGACCCCCGTGTCGAGCACGGCGACGGCGATCGAGCGGTCGCCCGTCGTGCGGCGCCACGCCGGCTGCACGTTCATGCGGTCGTCGTCCCACTGGAAGAGCGAGTGCCACGGGTCCGCGACCGCGTCGGAGACCACGCGGTCGCCGGGCCCGCCGGCCTGGCCGCCGCCGCGGGGCCCGTCCGCCAGGCGGTTCGACGTGAAGAGCGTGTCCGGAAAGAGATCGGTGACGAAGCGGCTCGAGGAGAGCCGGCCGTCGAAGCCGCTTGCCCGCGGCACGACCGCGAGCGCGTCGATCGCGCTCAGGTCGGCGACCACGACGCCGCCGGCCGCCGTTACCTGCGCGCGCATCTGCGCCGGCGACGTCTGCGGCGTGAACCTGACGACGGTGACGCCGAAGGGGTTGCCCGCTGCCGCGGCGGAGCCCGCGAACGTGCACGCAACCGTGGAAACCGCAAGGAGGAGGGTGAGCCGCTTCACCTTGTTGCAGGGCGTCGGCACGACACCGTCGCTCCTGCATCACCCTTTCGGGGTAGGTCCTCCGCGACGGGACGCCGGGAAGCAGCCCGTCGGGCCCGATTCAGCGCGACGATGGTATCGCGATCCGATGAAACCGCAACTCAGCCGTGCGGCTTGGCCATCTTGCGGTAGTCGAGCGCCTCGTCGAGCGTGGCCTCGTCCACGCCGGCGTCCCGCGCGACCTCGCGCAGCGAGCGGCCG
>DATIER010000239.1:0-3009 GCA_035455605.1 Gaiellaceae bacterium | reverse complement strand
ACGTTGAAGGTGTCGAAGCCCAAACCCTCCATCCGCTCGAGGGCCCGGCGGAGGACGTAACGGGGGTCGCCCTCGTACGGCGCGCCGTCCGGGGTGACGACGTCGCAGATCATCCGCGCGACCTTCGTCTCGCCCTCCTTCCACGGCATCGGCGTGAACGTCTCCGGATCGGGGATCGCGACCATGTCCGACTCCTCGATCGCGTTGAAGCCGGTGATCGACGAGCCGTCGAAGCCCATCCCGTCGTCGAGCGCGGCCTCCATCTCGCTCGGCGTGACCGCGAAGCTCTTCAGATGACCCTCGATGTCGGTGAACCAGAGGAGCAGGAACTCGATCCGCTCGTCCTCGATCCGGGCCAGCACGCGCCTGCGCGCCTCCGGATCGCTCGTCGCCCTCGGCTTGCTCTCGACCTGCGCCACGCTCGCTCCTTCCCTGAAAACACGAAAGCCCCGGACGCCGGCCGCGCCCGAGGCCCCGTTGCCTCGAAGAACGCGCTCAGTCTACAGCAGCCGTGACCGGGAGCTCGTCGAGCTCCGGCTCGCGCCCGTGATGCGCGATCGCGCGGGTGTAGAGGCCGAGCGCCGGCCCGATCGCGAGCGCGCCGGCGGCGAGGGCGGCGCGGATCCCCCAGACGTTGCCGATCGCGCCGAGCGCCGGCCCGCCGCCTGCCTGGCCGATCGCGTTCGCCTGGCCGGTCAACGAGATCACCGTCGCGCGGACGCTCGAGTCGGTGATCTGCTCGTTCAGCCAGGTGTCGTAGAGCGGGCCGGCCATGTTCCGGCAGAAGAAGACGCCGAGCAGCGCCGCGATCGCGAGCCAGACGTGGCCGGTGAGGGCGAACACCAGCATCGCGATCAGCTCGATCGCGGTGAAGCCGAAGAGGAAGTACGCGACCGTCCGGCGGCCGCCGCGCTCGACGCTCCTGATCAGGCTGCCGATCGCGGCGATGTTCAGCAGCATCCCGACGAGCCAGAAGATCCCGAACCAGACGACGGGGTCGAGGCTGCCGACGGCGGGGAGGCCGAGGTCGCGGAGGAAGTGCGCCTCCTTCAGGCGGTCGAACGCCTCGCTCGAGGCGCCCATGAAGAGCTCGACGCCCGCGAGCAGCACGATCACCGGGGCGGCCCAGGCGAAGCGCGCCCCGGCGAGCGCGGTCGTCCGCATCTCGCCGATCGCGGTCGCACGCTCGGCGCGGGGGCGGCGCCGGAACCCCGTCTCCGGCATCAAGAGGATGCACCCGATCCCGCAGAGGATCGTGAACGCGCCGCCCAGGATGACGCCGGCGCGCAGCGACTGGGTGCCGACCGCGACCTGGAGCAGCAGCCCGACGACCGCGCCCGCCTGGCCCCAGCGCGCGCCGCGGAGGAAGATCGGCCCGACCCTGTCCGCGCCGACCTCGTCCGCGAGCCAGGCCTGCTCGGCGCCGCTCGTGAACGTGTAGGCGAGACCCCACGCCGCCCAGAGCGCGATGATCAGCCACGGCGCCGAGACGACGCCGACGGCGACCCAGGCGACGCCCATGCCGAGGTAGCCGATCACGAGCGAGAGCCGGCGGCTGTACGTGTCCGCGACGACGCCGGTCGGCACCTCGAAGACGAACACCGCCGCCTCCATCGCGGTCCCCATCAGCACCAGCTGGAGCGGCGAGAGGCCGAGCTGCTGGACGAGGTAGACCGACATCACCACCCAGGTGGGCATGGAGCCGCCGAAGCTGAGCCCGTAGTAGACCGTCGTGGCCGGGAACCGCTTCACGCCGCGCCGCTCACGATCACGACGGGCGGCAGCGGCCGGTAGCCCAGCCGCTCGTTGACAGCCCGCATGCCGACGTTGCCCTCGACGGTGTCGGTGCGCAACTCGCGGTAGCCGTGGTCGGCGGCCCACCTGACCTCGGCGCGCTTGAGCTTCGTGGCGAGCCCGCGGCGGCGATGGCTGCGGCGAACTGCCGTCAGGCCGTGCTCGAGCCGGTGCGCGACGCCGCAGGTGTGCAGGCGCGCGTAGCCGACGACCTCGTCGCCGTCCAGCGCGACGAACGCGATCGCGGGGTCGCGCGACTCGTGCTCGAGCCACTCTTCGAACGGGCGCGCCTCCGCCGGCAGCGGTGCGTGTACCTCGGCGATCGCCTCGACGGAGACCTCGTACGCGCCTTGCAGGTGCTCGTCGCGGAGCTCGATGATGCCGGGCGCCACCTCGCCCGCCCCGGGCTCGACGGTCCGCTGGACGACGAGGTCGCGGGCGACCTCGCGGAAGCCGCGCCGGTCGACGAACTCGAGCGACGCGTCGTCGGCGACGCGGCCCCAGAGCGAGTCGCAGCCGAGCTCCCGCGTCCGCTCGCGGGCGGCTTCGAGCAGTGCCGACCCGACGCCACGGCGACGCGACTCGGGTCGCACCCGCACCATCGCGTACGTGCTCCCGGGAACGCTCGACGCGGAGACGTACGCGTAGCCGCCGCGCTCGTCG
This sequence comes from Gaiellaceae bacterium, assembly GCA_035455605.1. Lineage (GTDB taxonomy): Bacteria > Actinomycetota > Thermoleophilia > Gaiellales > Gaiellaceae > AC-32. Next base: position 552 of record DATIER010000239.1, on the reverse strand, counting down.
AGCAGGAGCGCCCTGCCGCCGCGCCGCGCAAGCTCTCGACCGAGACGGGGCTCTCCGGATCGACCGCGCGCGAGATCTCCGCGCAGCGCTCGAGGTCGTCGGTCGTCTCGGCCCGCCGGATCATCCCGACCGCTTCAGCTTCCCGTGCTTCTTCGCGTAGCGCTCGCCCGTGCGGAAGATCCAGAGCCCGAGCGGCACCGCGACGACGCCGATCACGAGCAGGGGCCAGATGTCCGACCAGAGCGAGGTCAGGCCGTCACCCTGGATGATCGCGGCCCGGCAGCCGCGGAGCGCGTACGTCGCCGGCGAGATCGTGGAGAGCGCCTGCATCCAGCCCGGCAGCACCGAGACCGGGTAGTAGACGCCCGACACGACGAGCAGCAGCCCCTGGGCGACGAAGCCGAGCTGCGTGCCCTTCTCGGGCGAGATCAGCGGCAGGACGGCGGTCATCATCCCGATCCCGATGAACGAGATCGAGGCGACGATCAGGACGACGAGCGCGGCGCCGTAGTCGGCGTTCGGCAGGTGCAGGCTGAAGAACGCCGCGACCAC
>DATIER010000238.1:0-4521 GCA_035455605.1 Gaiellaceae bacterium | reverse complement strand
GAGATCCCGTGGACCGCGACCGCGCCGATCGGGTCGTCGATCCCGAGCCGCTCGACCGCGAGCACGCCGACGACCGCGATCGCGCCGGAGACGAGGCCGATCACGACCGCGGCCCACGGCGCGACGAAGCCGCTCGCGGCGGTGACCGCCACCAGCGCGGCGAGGACGCCGTTCAGCATCATCGAGATGTCCGGCTTGCGCAGCACGAGCCACGCCGTGACCGCACCGCTGACGGCGCCGGCGGCCGCCGCGAGGTTCGTCGTCAGGGCGACGTAGGCGAAGAAGCCGACCCGGTCGCCGGTGACGACGCCGAGCGTCGAGCCGGGGTTGAAGCCGAACCAGCCGAACCAGAGGATGATCGTGCCCAGGACGGCGTACGGGATGTTGTGCCCGGGGATCGCGTTGCCGCGGCCACCCTCGAACTTGCCGATGCGCGGGCCGAGCAGCAGCGCGCCCGCGAGCGCGGCGAGCGCGCCCTGGTAGTGCACGACGGTCGAGCCGGCGAAGTCCTGCATCCCGAGCCCGAACAGCCAGCCGCCGCCCCAGACCCAGTGCGAGGTGACCGAGTAGATCAGCGTGAAGAGCGCGCCGAAGACGAAGTAGACCCAGAGCTTGGCGCGCTCGGCCATCGCTCCCCAGACGATCGCGAGCGAGACGCCGGCGAAGACGACCTCGAACAGGTAGCCCGCCGCGCCCGGCACGGTGGTGAAGAAGGCGTACGGCGCCTTGCCGACCGAGAGCAGCGAGTCGACCGACGGCGCGAAGCCGCTCGTCCCGGTCAGGCGGTTGCCGTCGCCGAAGGCGATGCCGAAGCCGACCGCCCAGTACACGAGCGAGCACACGCCGAAGACGAGCACGTTCTTGCCGGCGACGTGCGCCGCGTTCTTCATCCGCGTCAGGCCCGCCTCGAGTAGCGCGAAGCCCGCCTGCATGAACATCACGAGCACGGCCGCGACGACGACCCAGATCGTGTTCGCGGCGAGCAGGAGGTTCGCGTTGCTCATGCGGCCTCGCCCAGCGCCCGGCCGGTGCGGTGATGCGTGACGTTCGCGACCGGGGTCGTCCAGACGAGCCCGTCACCGGACTCGTTGCCGCTGCGCGCGGCGTCGGCGACCGTGGCCGCAACGTGCCCAGCGACCGCGTCGTCGACGACGAACGTGAGCAGCGCCTTCGGCAGGAAGCGCGACTCGAACACGCGGCCGCGGTACTCGTGCGTGATCCCCCGCTCGCGCCCGTGGCCGACCGCCTCGACCACCGTCACGCCGACGTGGCCGGTCCGCTCCTCGACCGCATCGATCACGATCTCGACCCGCTCGCGCAGAACGACGGCCTCGACCTTCGTCACCTCACCACCTCCACCGGCCGTTTCGGCCACGTCCGAGGGACTGTCCCCGGGTCATGGCTGGAACGGCCAGGTCGCTCACGCCAGATCGTTGGCGCCGGAGCGTGTTTCGGCTCGGAGACACGGCTCGCTCGGCCGCGTCCCGGGGACAGTCCCTCGGTGTCACCGCACGACTTCACTGCGCCGTTCGACCAACAGGGTGTCGCGCCAGACGCCGTGCAGCTGCGCGATCCGCTCGCGTGTGCCGACGGTGCGGAAGCCGAACCGGCGCAGCAGCGCGAGGCTCGCCTCGTTGTCGGGAAAGACGCTCGTCTGCAGCGTCCAGATCCCGCCGCGCTCGGCGCTGTCGACGAGCGCGGCGAGCAGCTCCGAGCCGACGCCGTCGCCGCGGGCGCGCTCGGCGACGTAGACGCTGGTCTCCGCGACGCCCGCGTAGCACGGCCGCCGCGAGACGGGCGCCAGCGCGATCCAGCCGACGACCTGCCCGTCACGCTCGGCGACGAGCCGGTGCTCCGGCAGGTGCGAGTCGTCCCACGCCGCCCACGACGGCACCTCGGTCTCGAAGGTCGCATTGCCCGTCCGGATCCCCTCGGCGTAGATGCGTGCGACCTCCTGCCAGTCGGCGGACCGGAGGCCACGCACCGTCACGCCGCGAACGCGTCCTCGATCAGCGCCTGCGCGGTGACGGACTCGATCGTCTGCAGGATCCGCCCGGTGATGCGGTACGGATCGGCCATCGAGTTCGGGCGGCGGTCCTCGAGGTACCCCCGGTGGCCGCCGTTGACGAAGCTGTGCGGGACGCGGACCGACGCGCCGCGGTCGGCGACGCCGTGCGTGAAGTCGTCGATCGCCGCCGTCTCGTGCAAGCCCGTCAGCCGCAGGTGGTTCTCGGGGCCGTAGCACGCGATGTGCTCGTCGCGCGCCGCCGCGAAGGCGCTCATCAGCGCGGTGAAGTACTCCTCGCCCCCGATCTCGCGCATGTGCCTGGTGGAGAAGTTCGTGTGCAGGCCCGAGCCGTTCCAGTCGACGTCCGCGCCCAGCGGCTTGGGATGGAAGTTGACGTCGACGCCGTAGCGCTCGCAGAGGCGGAGCATCAGGTAGCGCGCGATCCAGAGCTCGTCCGCGGCCCGCCTGGCGCCCTTGCCGAAGATCTGGAACTCCCACTGCCCCTTGGCGACCTCCGCGTTGACGCCTTCGATCGCGATCCCGGCCTCGATGCAGAGGTCGATGTGCTCGTCGACGATGCCCCGCGCGAGGTCGCCGACGTTCTTGAAGCCGACGCCCGTGTAGTACTCGCCCTGCGGCGGCGGGTAGCCCTCCTTCGGGAAGCCGAGCGGCGAGCCGTCCCGGTAGAGGAAGTACTCCTGCTCGAACCCGAACCACGCCTCGGGGTCGTCCGCGATCTCGGCGCGGCTGTTCGACGGATGCGGCGTCCCGTCGGGCAGCAGCACCTCGCACATGACGAGTCGGGCGTGGCTGCGTCCGGGGTCGGGGAAGAGCGCGACCGGCTGGAGGAAGCAGTCCGAGCTCGAGCCCTCGGCCTGGCGCGTCGAGCTGCCGTCGAAGTTCCAGAGCGGCAGCTGCTCGAGCGTCGGCTCCGTCTCGAAGTCGACGATCTTCGTCTTGCTGCGCAGGTTCGGAACGGGCTCGTAGCCGTCGAGCCAGATGTACTCGAGCTTGTACTTCATCGTGCTTCCTCCTGGTCGCGGACCAACAAAAAAGGGCCCAGGACTCCGATCAGCCCTGAGGCCCCAATGCCTCCGCGCCCGCCTTCGCCGGCGAGCGCTGACCGCAACCTAGCGAAAGAGACGGATGTCGTCTAGCAGCGCCGCAGCTTCGCGCAGGCGAGGCGAATCGGGACGGCGAAGTTGATGTTCTCGCCGCCGCCGGCGACGAGAACGCCGACGACGTTGCCGCTCTTGTCGAGCGCCGGCCCGCCGGAGTTGCCCGGGTTCGCCGCCGCGTCGGTCTGGATCGCGCTGTTCGTGACGCGGCTGACGACGCCGGTCGTGACCGTGCCGTACAGGCCGTACGGGCTGCCGAGGAGGAGCAGCTGGTCGCCGGCGCGCGGCAGCTGCGTCCGCGCCGACTGCCAGAGCGGCCGCGCACCCGCCGGCTTCGCGCTGATGCGGATCACCGCCAGGTCGTGCTTGGGGTCGACCGCCTCGATCTCGCCGCTCCACGAGCCGCCCTTGCGCGAGACGGTCACGGCTCCGCTCACCTGGCCCTCGACCACGTGGTTCGCCGTCAGCAGGTAGCTGCCGTTCGCGTCGCGCCAGGCGACGAAGCCGCTGCCGAGCCCGCGGTCGGTCTCGACCGTGAAGACGCTCTTGAGCAAGCGCGAGGCGAGCGGGGCGATCCCGCCGTCGCGGCGCTTCAGCGTCTTCTCGGCCGAGCCGAGCCGCCCGCTGAGCGCGGCGTCGCGCGACTGGAGCAGCGTCACCTGCTTTTGCAGGCGCCCGATCTCGGCCTGACGCGCTGAGCGCTCCGAGCGCACGACGGTCGACTGGCGGTAGAGGACGTAGAGGGAGGCGACGAGCGCGGCCAGCGCGAGCACGACCGCAAGCGGCGCGAGCGGCAGTCGGCGCGCGGGGCTGTCGTCCCAGGTCTCGTCGTAGGTCACGGCGGCTCTCACCTTTCTATCGGCGGCTCCGTTACTTGCCGTTAGAGGAGGCCGCAGGTACCCTCGATCGGCGATGTTGCTCCTCGGCTGACTCCGGTTTCTGCGCGCACCGTCCCTTGCGGCGCGTGCGCCCTGTCCGTGTCCCGTCGAGTTGGAGCAGCACATGAACGCCCTCGAAGTTCACAACCTGCGCAAGGAGTTCACCCGCCGCGACGGCCGCGGCAAGCGCCGCGTGGCCGCGTTGAAGGGCGTCGACTTCGAGATCGAGCGCGGCGAGTGCGTCGCGATCCTGGGCCCGAACGGCTCGGGCAAGTCGACTCTCGTGCGGCTGCTCTCGACGCTGCTGCTGCCCGACGGCGGCACGGCGACGGTCTTCGGCCGCGACGCCTTCAAGGACACGCGCTCCGTGCGGCGCCTCGTCAACCGCGTGTCGGTCGAGGCGAGCTTCTTCAAGAAGATGAGCGCGATCGAGAACCTCAGCTACGCCGCGCGCTTCTACGGCCTGCGCCCGCACGAGACGAAGGAGCGGATCCCCGAGATCCTCGACCGCGTCGGC
>DATIER010000237.1:0-4473 GCA_035455605.1 Gaiellaceae bacterium | reverse complement strand
TGGATCGAGAGCCACGCGCTCCACGTCTACATGCTCCACCTGCCCGACTTCCTCGGCTACGAGAGCGCGATCGAGCTCGCGAAGGACAACCCGGCCGCGGTGGCGCAGGCGCTCGAGCTGAAGAAGGTCGGCAACGAGGTGATGGCGGTCGTCGGCGGGCGCGAGGTGCATCCGGTCAACGTGCGCGTCGGCGGCTGGTACCGCGCGCCGCGCAAGGCGGAGCTGCGGCCGCTCGTCGAGCGGCTCGAGCGCGCGCGCGAGATCGCGCTCGAGACCGTTCGCTTCACCGCCGGGCTCGACTTCCCCGACTACGACCACGACTACGAGCTCGTCGCGCTCGACGAGCCGGCCGAGTACCCGATCGACCGCGGGCGGATCGTCTCCAACCGCGGGCTCGACATCGCGGTCGACGACTACGACGAGCATTTCGTCGAGGAGCACGTCGAGTGGTCGAACGCGCTCCACTCGCGGATCGTCGGCCGCGGCTCCTACCTCTGCGGGCCGCTCGCGCGGTTCGCGCTCGGCGCCGACCGACTCTCGCCGCTCGCCGCCGAGGCCGCCCGCGACGCCGGCCTCGAGCCGGGCGAGCGCAACCCGTTCCGCTCGATCGTCGTCCGCTCGGTCGAGCTCGTATACGCCGCCGACGAGGCGCTGCGCCTGATCGCCGACTACGAGGAGCCGGACGCGCCGGCCGTCGAGCTGGAGCCGCGCGCGGGCGTCGGCCACGGCTGCACCGAGGCGCCTCGCGGGATCCTCTACCACCGCTACGAGCTCGACGACGAGGGCACGATCCTCGAGGCCAAGATCGTGCCGCCCACCTCCCAGAACCAGCGGACGATCGAGGAGGACCTGCGCGGCGTCGTCGAGCGGAACCTGGATGCGCCGGACGAGCAGCTCGCGCTGCTCTGCGAGCAGACGATCCGCAACTACGACCCCTGCATCTCGTGCGCGACCCACTTCCTGAGGCTCGAGGTCGAGCGGTCGTAATCGGGGTCGGGAACGCCTGGCGCAACGACGACGGCGCCGGGCTCGCGGTCGCGCGCCTGCTGGACAGGCGACTTCCAGGCGTCGAGGTGCTGGAGCGCGAGGGCGAGCCGACGTCGCTGATCGACGCCTGGGAGGGCGCGGAGGCGGTCTGGCTCGCCGACGCCGTCTCCTCCGGCGCCGCCCCGGGAACCGTCCACCGGCACGACGCGAGCTCCGAGCCGCTGCCGGCGCGGCTCTACGACACCTCGACCCACCACTTCGGGCTCGGCGAGGCGGTCGAGCTCGCGCGGGCGCTCGGACGGCTGCCCGGGCACGTCGTCGTCTACGGGATCGAAGGCGGGAGCTTCGACACGGGCGAGACGCTCAGCGCCGTGGTACAGGAGGCGGCCGCGCGCGTCGCCGAGGCGATCGCGGAGGAGGTTGCCGGATGCACGAGAAGGCGCTGATGGACGACCTGATCCGGAAGCTGGAGGCCGAGGCGCAGGCCGAGGGGGCGGCGCGCGTCACGCGCGTGCGGGTGCGGCTCGGCGCGCTGTCGCACTTCACCGAGGCGCACTTCCGCGAGCACTTCCTCGACGCCTCGCGCGGCACGGTCGCCGAGGGCGCGGCCGTCGAGGCGCATCTGGGAACCGACCCGACCGAGCCGTACGCACAGGGCGTCGTGCTCGAGTCGATCGACGTCGAGACCCGAGACTCGTAGCGCTACGGGTTTTCCGGCAACGCCGATCAGCGCCGCTCCCGATGGCGGCGGCGCGGGCGCGCGCGACGCTGTCGGAGGTCAGGCAGCCCCGCCTGGCCCGCTTCTCGAAAGGAGACGAGATGGCAACGATCGAGAAGGCGGCGGTCTACGAGGCTCCCGGGGAGATCGGCAGCCCGGTCGAGCTGAAGCCGCGCTACGAGAACTTCATCGGCGGCCACTGGGTCGCCCCGATCGAGGGCCGCTACGCGGAGAACCGGACGCCGGTCACGGGCCGGCCGTTCACCGAGGTGCCGCTCTCGACGGCCGAGGACGTCGAGCTCGCGCTGGACGCCGCCCATGCCGCGAAGGACGAGTGGGGCGCGACCTCGCTCGCCGAGCGCTCGAAGGTACTTCATGCGATCGCGGACGCGATCGAGGCGAACCTCGAGCCGCTCGCCGTCGCGGAGAGCTGGGAGAACGGCAAGCCGGTGCGCGAGACGCTCGCCGCCGACATTCCGCTCGCGGCCGACCACTTCCGCTACTTCGGCTCGGTGATCCGGGCCGAGGAGGGGTCGATCGACGAGATCGACCACGACACCTACGCGTACCACTTCAGGGAGCCGCTGGGCGTCGTCGGGCAGATCATCCCGTTCAACTTCCCGCTGCTGATGGCGGCCTGGAAGCTCGCGCCCGCGCTCGCGGCCGGCAACTGCGTCGTCCTCAAGCCGGCGAGCCCGACTCCCTGGTCGATCCTCAAGCTGATGGAGCTGATCGAGGAGATCGTCCCGCCGGGCGTTATCAACGTCGTCAACGGCCCGGGCGCCGAGGTCGGCAAGGCGCTCGCCTCGAACAAGCGCATCGCCAAGATCGCCTTCACCGGCGAGACCGTCACCGGGCGGCTGATCATGCAGTACGCCGCCCAGAACATCATCCCGTCGACGACCGAGCTCGGCGGCAAGTCGCCGAACATCTTCTTCGCCGACGTGATGGCCGAGGACGACGACTTCCTCGACAAGGCGGTCGAGGGCCTCGTGCTCTACGCCTTCAACAAGGGCGAGGTCTGCACGTGCCCGTCCAGGGCGCTGATCCAGGAGTCGATCTACGACGAGTTCATGGCGCGGTGCCTGAAGCGGATCGCCGAGATCCGCCAGGGCAACCCGCTCGACCCCGCGACGATGATCGGCCCGCAGGTCTCGGTGGCGCAGCTCGAGAAGATCGAGAGCTACGTCCAGATCGGCCTCGCCGAAGGTGCCGAGCTGCTGATCGGCGGAACCCGGGCCGACCTCGACGGCGAGCTCGAGGACGGCTACTTCTTCGAGCCGACCGTCTTCAAGGGCACGAACGACATGCGGATCTTCCAGGAGGAGATCTTCGGCCCGGTGCTCGCGGTGACGACCTTCAAGGACGAGGCCGAGGCGCTCGCGATCGCGAACGACACGATGTACGGCCTCGGCGCGGGCGTCTGGACCCGCGACCAGAGCAGGGCGTTCCGGATGGCGCGCGGCATCCAGGCCGGGCGCGTCTGGACGAACTGCTACCACCTCTACCCGGCCCACGCCGCCTTCGGCGGCTACAAGGTCTCGGGCGTCGGGCGTGAGAACCACAAGCTGATGCTCGACCACTACACGCAGACGAAGTGCATGCTCGTCAGCTACGACCCGAAGCCGGTGGGGCTCTTCTGATGCCCGCCGAGGTGACACAGCAGGTCGTCGCGACGGACGCCGCAGCCACGGTGCTCCGCCACCTGACCGCCACCTTCGGCCCGCTGGTCCTGATCCAGTCGGGGGGCTGCTGCGACGGCAGCTCCCCGATCTGCCTGCAGGAGGGCGAGCTCCTCATCCGCGAGGACGACGTCCTGCTCGGGGAGCTCGAAGGCGTCCCGTTCTACTGCGACCGCGAGCAGTACGAGCGCTGGAACCGCCCGCCGCTCGTGCTCGACGTCGGCCGCGGGCCGGCGGAGGGGTTCTCGCTCGAGGGCCTCGCGGGCGTCCACTTCAGGTGCGAGACTCCCCGGGAGCGATGAACCGCCCGAACCTGATGGCCGTCCTCGGGGCGGTCGTGCTCCTGCTGATCGCCGTCGCCGCGCTGGTCGGCTTCGGCGCCGGCCACTACACCCGCTCCGAGAGCGCCGCGACGACCACGCCTGCGGCAGCCTCGGCGTCGACGGTCGATCCCAAGGTCGCCGGCGGCGCGCATGCGTTCGTCCAGTTCGCGTGCGCCCAGTGCCACGGGATGAACGGCGAGGGCGGAGTCTCGCCGGACGTGCCTGCCCTCACCTCGGCGGGCAAGACGCTGACGGTCGCCGAGCTGACGCAGATCATCGACCACGGCCTCGGGGAGTCCGCGAACCCGACCAAGCCGTACATGCCGGTCTGGGGAGCGGTGATCTCGAAGCGGCAGGTCGCGGAGCTCGTCGCCTACATCCGCGCGGGCCTGCCGAGCGTGCCGGACGCGACACCGGTGGCCGTGCCGTCCGGGCAGGGCAAGGCAGTCGCCGGAGCGGCGCTGTACGTCCGGGACGGCTGCATCCACTGCCACGGCCCGAACGGGCTCGGCGGCGTGCCGAACCCGCAGTCGCCGGACAAGTCGATCCCGCCGCTCTCGGGCGCCGCCTTCCGCTCCGAGTTCAACACGGACAAGAAGATCGAGGACGTGATCCGCAGCGGCAGCGTGATCGGGCGCGCGCCGATCGTGAGCATGCCGCACTGGGGCGGGGTGCTCTCGGACGCCGACCTCGCGGCGCTGGTCGCCTACCTCAAGACTCTCAAGTAGCGGCCGGCGCCCTCGCGCTCGTGGTCGTGCGCGCG
>DATIER010000236.1:0-2534 GCA_035455605.1 Gaiellaceae bacterium | reverse complement strand
CGCGGCCCCGCGCGCCTGACGGCACAGGTCGGCGCACTCGCCGTCTCGACCGAGGTCTTCGGCTGGATGACCCGCAACCCGGCCAACCCGGTCTCACGCGCGCTCGCCTGGCCCGGCCACGAGCTGCAGCACCGGCTGGCGACCGCCGAGCCGAGCGAGGAGCAGCTGGAGGTCGCCGAAGCCGCCCTCGCCGCCTGTCTCGAGCTCGAGCATGCAGCAGCAGCGAGTCACGACTAAGCGGCTTCCGCCCGAGATCTTCGAGCTCCCGGTCGAGAAGATGCGGGAGGGCTACTACACCGACGCCTACTTCAACCACACGCGCCAGGTGCTGCTCGACGACGGTCGCCACCCGCGCGTGCTGATGCAGGTCTTCCAGAAGAAGCAGTCGTACCTCGGCGGCGTCGACGAGGCGATCGCGGTGCTCAAGCTCTGCGCCGAGGACTGGGACGACCTCGTCGTCCACGCGCTCTACGACGGCGACGCGATCGAGCCCTACGAGCCGGTGCTGACGATCGAGGGCGACTACACCGGCTTCGCGCACCTCGAGACGGTCTACCTCGGCGTGCTCGGCCGGCGCACGCTGATCACGACGAACGTCGTCCACGTGCTCGAGGCGGCCAACCGCAAGCCGATCATCTTCATGCCGGCCCGGCACGACCACCACCGCGTCCAGACCGGCGACGGGTACGCCGCCTACGTCGCCGGGCAGATCGTCGGCACCGAGATCGGCGTCACCTCCGACGCGCAGGCGTCGTGGTGGGGCGGCCGCGGGATCGGCACCGTGCCTCACGCGCTGATCGCGTCGTACGGCGGCAACACGGTGCTCGCGGCGACGAAGTTCGTCGAGGGCGCCGACCCCGAGATCAACGTGACCGTCCTCGTCGACTTCGAGAACGACTCGGTCGGGACGGCGCTCGCGGTGGCGCGCGCACTCGGCCCACGGCTCTGGGGCGTCCGCCTCGACACCTCGGAGAAGCTCGTCGACCGCGCCCTCTGGGACGAGATGGGCGACTTCGACCCGCGCGGCGTGAACGAGCGGCTCGTCCACAAGGTGCGCGACGCGCTCGACCGCGACGGCTTCGAGCACGTGAAGATCGTCGCCTCCGGCGGCTTCACCGCCGAGCGGATCCGCACCTTCGAGGAGCGCGGCGTCCCGGTCGACTCCTACGGTGTCGGCTCGGCGCTGATCCGGGGCGAGAACGACTTCACCGCCGACATCGTGATGACCGACGGCCGCCCGTCCGCGAAGGTCGGCCGCCGCTACCGCGAGAACCCGCGGCTCGAGCTCGTCGACTAGGACCGCGCGAGCTGCACGCCGAGCCCGGGCCAGGACGCGATCGGGTCGGTCGAGCGCACCACGTGCATGCCTGCCTCGGCGAAGCGCGCGAAGGCGGCGTCGGCCTCCTCCGTGTAGTCGGCCGCTCCGGGAACGACGACCGGCGAGGTGCAGTCCTCGAGCAGGTACGTCTTCGCCGCCAGCTCGCGCTCGCCGAGCACGGGCGAGCGGAGCAGGTCGTCGATCGTCCAGGCGACGCAGTGGCTCTTCGCCTGCCCGGCGATCACGACGGCGTCGAAGGCGAGCAGCGTCTCGACGAGCTCTTCGTCGTGTCGGCCGAGCCGGTCGCCGTCCGGGCCTTCCGTGACCTCGGGCCCGAGCACCGAGTAGTGCTCGGTCAGGGGCGAGTCGCCCTTGACGCGGACGAGCGGCTGGGAGTGGCGCGCGATGGAGTGGAAGAAGATCGCCTCCTCGACCGCCGGCACGAGCGCGTGGCCGATCCCGCCGAGCATCGCGTGGTACGGCCAGATCGTCAGCTCGTACTTGCCGCCGGCCTCCAGCGCGCGCGTGTAGTGGCGCAGGTGCCGGGCGGCGTAGTCGAGGTCGAGGCCGAGCGCCTCGGGAACGGCCGGGTCGACGCGCCAGCGTCCCCGCTCGACGTCCTCGGCGGAGACGAGCGTGTACGGGTCCGGGTGCCGGCCGTCCTCGTCGACGAGCCAGATCGCGTGGAAGACCTGCATCGCGTAGTGCGTGTCGAGCGTCGGCACGATCTGCGAGATCGCGTCGAGGTTGCGGTAGACGAACTCGCAGAGCCGGCGGTTGTCGTCCACCGCCCCGGTGCCCGATCGGCCACCGACGAAGAGCTCGAAGCCGGGGATGCAGAACGTGTTCTGGACGTCGACGGCGACGAGGCAGATGCGGAACGCGTCGTGGGCGGCACGGCGCAGCTCGTGGTCGCGCGCCCACTCCTCCGCCTCCTGGGCGCGCTCCTCGTACTCGACCCGCCAGACCTGGCCGACGGCATCGGGGTCGAAATGGCGTGGTACCGGCAGCACGGGGCCAGTCTAGGCAGTTGACTCCGCTGCCAAAGCAGGCGATAACGAGAGACAGGGCATGGGCGACTGGCTGGTGTTCTTCCGTGACGGGATCGCGGCCTGGCTGCCGCTCTTCTTCGCGGTCCTGCTCGTCCTGATGGTCTACATCCTCTGGCGCACGCTCCAGGTGATGCCGCGCGTCACCGCGGCGAAGACGATCACCA
>DATIER010000235.1:0-6732 GCA_035455605.1 Gaiellaceae bacterium | reverse complement strand
GTTCTCGATCCCGGAGATCATCCCGAACATGGGCGCGGCCTGGGTGTCGATGCAGCTCGGGACGAAGGGGCCGCTGAGCTCGCAGTGCACGGCCTGCGCCGCCTCGAACATGGCGATCGGCGACGGCCTCGACTCGATCCGTCTCGGCCGCGCGGACGTGATGCTCTGCGGCGGCACCGAGGCGCCGATCACGGAGGTCGGCATCGCCGGCTTCAGCGCGATGCGCGCGCTCTCGCGCCGGAACGACGCGCCGGAGAAGGCGAGTCGGCCGTTCGACACCGGCCGCGACGGCTTCGTGATGGGCGAGGCCGGCGCGATGGTCGTGCTGGAGGAGCTCGAGCACGCGCGGGCGCGCGGCGCGAAGATCTACGCGGAGCTGCTCGGCTACGGGCTCTCGTCCGACGCGCAGCACATCACCGAGCCCGACCCGTCCGGCGAGAACCCGGCGCGCGCGATGACGATGGCGTTCCGCGACGCGGGCGTCGATCCGGGCGAGATCGACTACATCAACGCCCACGGCACCTCGACGCCGCTCGGCGACGCGGCCGAGACGCGTGTGATCAAGCTCGCGCTCGGCGAGGAGAACGCGCGCAAGACGCCGGTCTCGTCGACGAAGGGCGCGACCGGTCACTGCCTCGGCGCCGCCGGCGCGGTGGAGGCGATGTTCTCGGTGCTCGCGGTCGACCGCGGCGTGCTGCCGCCGACGATCAACTACGAGCACCCCGACCCGGAGTGCGATCTCGACTACATCCCCAACGAGTCGCGCGAGGCGGATGTCCGCACCGCCGTCTCGAACTCCTTCGGCTTCGGCGGGCACAACGCCACGATCGTGCTCCGCCGCTTCGAGGACTAGCCGCAGGCGCTCCGTTGCCGCGCGGGTAAGCTCGCACACGTGGCGAGGGACCGGTGGGCGACCTTCGACTGCTACGGCACGCTGATCGACTGGAACGGCGGGATCCGCGTGCAGCTCGCCCGCGTCTTCGGCGAGCAGCGGGCGGACGAGCTGCTGCAGCGCTACCACGAGCTCGAGCCGCAGCTCGAGGCCGACGGCACGCTCAGCTACCGCGAGGTGCTGACCGAGGCGATGCGGCGACTCGGCGCGCCCGCCGGTGAGGAGTCGGCGCTGGCGGATTCGCTGCCCGGCTGGCAGCCGTTCCCCGAGGTGCCGGCGGCGCTCGAGGAGGCGCGCGGCCGTGGCTGGAAGCTCGCGATCCTGTCGAACACCGACCGCGACTACATCGACGCGTCGCTGCGCCGGCTCGGCGACGGCTTCGAGCTCGCGATCGTCGCGTCCGAGATCGGCTCGTACAAGCCGGCGCTCGGCCACTGGCGCGCGTTCGAGGAGCGGGTCGGCCGCCTGCCGGACGCCCACGTCGCCGCGAGCCTCTTCCACGACGTCGGCCCCGCGAGCGAGCTCGGCCTGCCGTCGGTCTGGATCAACCGCCTCGGCGAGACGCCCGGGCCCGAACCGACACGCGAGCTGCCGGACCTCGCGCGGCTGGGCGAGACGCTGGACGAGCTCGCGTGAGCGTCGAGGTCCGGGAGCCGCGCCGCGAGGAGGTGCCGGCGCTGGCCGCGATGATGGAGGAGCACGCAATGCGCGTGCTCGGCGAGACCGAGACGAGCGAGGCCGAGCTCCGCGAGTGGCTCGCGGTTCCGCACCTCTGGACGCGGGTGGCGGAGCGGGACGGGCGCATCACGGGCTACCTCGACGTCTTCCGTGAGGACGAGAGCCACTCCGACGTCGACGCGCGCGGGCTCGACCGCCCGACGGCCGAGGCCCTGCTCGCCGAGGCGCAGGCGCACGTCCGGGAGTCGAACGGCGGCCTGCCGCAGGTCCTGCGCGGCGTCGCGCAGGGGGACGACGACCTCGTCCGCGGCGTGTACGAGGACGACGGCTGGCGGCTCGTGCGCAGCTCCTTCCGGATGCTGATCGATCTGGACGACGAGCTTCCGGAGCCGGTCTGGCCGGAGGGGCTCGAGGTCAGGGACGCGAGAGCGGACGAGGCGGAGCGCATCCACGAGGCGCACATGGACGCATTCGCCGACCACTGGGAGTTCCACCCGCAGCCGTTCGAGCAATGGCGCTCCTTCACGATCGACCGCACCGACTTCGACCCGTCGCTGTGGTGGCTCGTCGTGGACGGCGACGAGCTGGCGGCGCTGTCGCTGAACCGCTGGCACTTCTCCGGCGATCCGCAGTCCGGCTGGATCGAGGTGCTCGGCGTGCGGCCGCCCTGGCGCAGGCGTGGGCTCGGCGCTGCGCTTCTGCGCCATTCGTTTCGGGACTTCCGGGCGCGCGGCGCCACGCGCGTCGGCCTCGGCGTCGACGCGGAGAACACGACGGGTGCGGTGCGGCTCTACGAGCGCGTCGGGATGCGCGTCGTCAGGCGCAACGACATCTACGAGAAGCGGCTGTGAGCCGCCTCCGCGCTCGCTGCCCTGAGTGCCGGACGCTCACGTGCGTCGCGATCGGGCCCGGCTACGAATGCCACGCCTGTGGCCGCGAGTTCGGCGCCGGCCTCGTGCGCGTGCCGCAGGCCTGGGGCGAGGGTGGCGAGTCGATGGCGGAGGCCGCGCGGCTGCCGCTGCCGTTCCCGGAGGCGTCGGTGGTCGAGGAGCAGACGCTCGACGAGCAGACGCTCGCGGTCGCGATCGACCTGCCCGAGCGGCCGCTCGTGCTCGGCGGCTGCTGCTGCGCGCACATCGGCGCCGTCGAGTCGCTCGCCGCTCGCAACGAGCGCATCTCCGTCGTCTGGCTCGACGCGCACGGCGACCTGAACACGCCCGAGACCTCGCCCTCCGGCGATCTGTGGGGCATGCCGTTCCGGATGATCCTCGACGCCGGCGCGGTCGACCCGCGGGACGCGATCCTGCTCGGCGCACGCAACCTCGACCCGCCGGAGGCCGAGTACGTCGCGGCGATCGGACTCCGCACCGACGCGGCCGAGCTCGAGCAGGCGCTCGAGGGGACCGAGGGCGCCTACGTCGCGCTCGACGTCGACGCGCTCGAGCCGGGCGAGCTGCACCCGTTCATGCCGGAGCCCGGCGGGCTGACGCTCGCCGAGGTCGAGCAGCTGCTGCAACGAGTCCGCGAGCGCGTGCCGGTGCTCGGGGCGGGCTTCAGCGGCGTCGCCGCCGATCCGCGAAACGTCGAGCCGCTCACCCGCCTGGCGCTTGCGCTCGGGCTGTAACTCCCGGCGGGGGTGGCGGGTCTAAACTCGCGAAGCCGTGTCCGAGCGGATCGACGTCTCCATCGAGCACAAGCACGCGCCGCCAGAGAACGGGCGGCCGCATCCGAACACGTGCCCCCACTGCGGGTCGCACTACCGCGACGACGAGCTCGCGGAGCACCTCAACGTCTGCCCGCAGTGCGGCCACCACTTCGCCGTCCACGCCCGCGACCGGATCGCGCAGCTCGCCGACGAGGGATCGTTCGTCGAGGAGGCCGCCGACCTCCGCTCCGACGACCCGCTCGGCTTCTTCGACCTGCGCCCGTACCCGGAGCGCCTGGCCGAGGCGGAGCTCGCGACCGGGCTCGGCGAGGCGATGGTGATCGGGCGGGCCGCGATCGAGGACGAGCCGTGCCAGCTCGCGGTGATGGAGTTCGCCTTCATGGGCGGCTCGATGGGCCGCGTCGTCGGCGAGAAGTTCGTGCGCGCCTGCGAGGGAGCGGCGGAGCGCGGCGTCCCGCTCGTCTCGGTCACGACGACCGGCGGCGCGCGCATGCAGGAAGGGATCCTCTCGCTGATGCAGCTGCCGAAGACCGTCTGCGCGGTCGAGGATCTCCACGACGCCGGCGGGACGCTGATCAGCGTGATGGCCCACCCGACGACGGCGGGCGTGCTCGCGAGCTTCGCGAGCCTCGGCGACGTGCTGGTCGCCGAGCCCGGCGCCCTGCTCTCGTTCACCGGCCCGCGCGTCGTGCAGCAGACGACGCGCGAGAAGCTGCCCGAGGACTTCGGTCTCGCCGAGTCCAACTACCGGCACGGCCACGTCGACGCGATCGTCCCCCGACCCGAGCTCCGCGCGACGGTGGCCCGGCTCCTGAGGCTTTTCGCCGATGGCCGGTGAGGCCGAGCTGCGGATGCGCTCGCAGCTGAGCCGGCTGCGGAGCCTTCCGCTGCTCCGGGGCGCGAAGCTCTCCGGCGAGCTGGAGCGGCTGCAGAAGCAGCTCGACCGGATCGTCTCGGAGTCGAGCGACGAGGAGATCTGGCGCTCCGTCGAGCTGGCGCGGCACCCGCAGCGCCCGTACACGCTCGACTACGTCGAGCGGCTGCTGGACGACTGGTTCGAGCTGCACGGCGACCACCACCACGGCGACGACGCGGCGCTCGTCGCCGGCCTCGGGCGCTTCCGCGGGCGGACGGTCGTGCTCGTCGGCAACCAGAAGGGCCGCGACGTGAAGGAGCGGACCCGCCGCAACTTCGGCATGGCGTACCCCGAGGGCTACGGCAAGGCGATGCGGGCGATGGAGCTCGCCGAACGGCACGGCTTCCCGCTGCTGAGTCTCGTCGACATTCCCGGCGCGTACCCGGGCGTGACCGCGGAGCAGCACGGCCAGGGCGGGGCGATCGCGCGCTCGCAGGCGCTCCTCTCCCGGCTGCACGTGCCGGTCGTGACCTGCGTGATCGGCGAGGGCGGGTCGGGCGGGGCGATCGCGACGGCGCTCGCCGACCGCGTGCTGATGCAGGAGAACGCGATCTACACGGTCATCTCGCCCGAGGGCTGCGCGGCGATCCTGTGGCGCGACGCAGGCGAGGCGCGGAAGGCGGCAGCGGCCTTCAAGCCGGACGCGGCGCACTGCCTGGAGCTGGGCGTGATCGATGCGATCGTCCCGGAGCCCGAGCCGGCTGCCCACACCGACCACGAGGCGGCGGCGCGGCTGCTCGGCGACGCACTGCAGGAGTCGCTCGAGCTGCTCGACGGCGTGTCCGGCGACGAGCTCCGGCGCCAGCGACGTGTGCGATTCCGCACGATCGGCGTGGTGTCCGCAACCCGCTAGGAAGCGCGGCTCCAGCAGCGCTTTTCCACATCTTCCACAGGCTTATCCCCCGACTACACACAAGTCGAGGCCGGCTTGTAGCCGGCCCCGACACTAACCCCCCGTTAGGTGGAGAAGCCTTTTAAGAAGTACGACCCCGGATTGAGAAGGGTATTGCCTGCGGCCCGGGGATGCAAACGCGCAGCAGCGGGTACAGGGTCGACATGGCTGCCCGCTCGCTGTGGACCGGCACGATCTCCTTCGGCCTCGTCAGCGTGCCCGTGCGCATGTTCAGCGCGACGGAGTCGAAGGAGCTCCGCTTCCACTTCCTCGACAGGCACGACCTGCAGCCGATCGCCTACGACAAGGTGCGGCGCGACACCGGCGAGCACGTCGACAACGACGACATCGTGCGTGGGTTCGAGGTCGAGAAGGGCCGCTACGTGCCGCTCGAGGACGAGGACCTCGACCGGCTCGACGTGGAGCTGACGAAGACGATCGACATCTGCGACTTCGTCGACCTCGACGAGATCGACCCGCTCTACTTCCGCAAGGGCTACTACCTGCAGCCGCAGGACGGCGCGGAGAAGCCGTACCAGCTGCTCGCGCGGGCGCTCGAGGAGACGGGCAAGGTCGCGATCTCCAAGATCGTGATCCGGAACAAGCAGCACCTGGCGGCGCTGCGCCCGTGGAACGGGACGCTCGTGCTGGAGACGATGTACTACGCCGACGAGGTGCGACAGCCCGAGCGGGCGGACGGCGGCAGCGAGCTGCGCAAGCCCGAGGTCGAGATGGCGAAGTCGCTGGTCGAGAATCTGAGCGCCGAGTTCGACCCGGCCAAGTACGACGACACCTACCGCAAGGAGCTGCTCGACCTGCTGCGGGCGAAGGCGAAAGGGACGGAGCTGCCGGCGCCGGAGGAGGAGCCGGAGGGCGAGGTCGTCGACCTGATGACGGCGCTGCGGGAGTCGGTCGAGCGGACGCAGAAGACGCGCAAGCGCTCACGCGCTAAAAAGGCGTCTTGAGCCTTCGCGAGTACGAGCGCAAGCGCGACCGCAAGCAGACGCCGGAGCCGTTCAGCGGCCGGCGCCAGGGCAGGCGGCCGATCTTCGTCGTGCAGCGCCACGACGCGCGGCGGCTCCACTACGACTTCCGCCTCGAGCGCGACGGCGCGCTCGCGAGCTGGGCGGTGCCGAAGGGCGTCCCGCTCGAGCCGGGCCAGCAGCACCTCGCCGTCCACGTCGAGGACCATCCGCTCGACTACGCGACCTTCGAGGGCGAGATCCCGAAGGGCCAGTACGGCGCCGGCTCGGTCGAGATCTGGGACAACGGCACCTACGAGCTCGTCGAGGAGAAGCGCGACGGCGGTCTCACGGTGCGGCTCCACGGCGAGAAGCTCGACGGCACGTGGACGCTGATCCCGGCGCACCTCGACGGCAAGGAGCAGAACTGGCTGATCGTCCGCAAGCGCGACGAGACCGTCGCGAGGCGCGAGCAGCTGGACTACGCGCCGATGCTGGCCACGCTCTCCGAGCCCAAGCAGATGCCGCGCGCCGGCGGCTGGGAGTTCGAGATCAAGTGGGACGGCTACCGCATCGTCGCGCGCGTCGCCGGCGGCGAGGCGGTGCTGCGCTCGCGCAAGGACCAGGACTACACGCAGCGCTTCGCCAACGTCGCGAAGGAGCTCGTCAAGACGCTGAAGACGCCCGACTGCGTCGTCGACGGCGAGGTGTGCGCGCTCGACGAGG
>DATIER010000234.1:0-2032 GCA_035455605.1 Gaiellaceae bacterium | reverse complement strand
ACGCGGCGCATCAGCTTGTGCCCGAAGTCCGCAGTGGGCTCGAACATGCACGGGCAGCCGCCGTCGATCACGGTGATGCCGTGCTCGCGCCCGTAGGCCGTCGCGCTGCCCGAGACGCTGCCCGACCCGTAGCTGCGATGCATCCAGACGTGCGCGATCCCGAGCTCGGCGCACTCGCGCATCGTCTCGTCGGCCCGTTCGGGCCGCGTGCCGATGACGACCGCCTCGACGCCGCCGGGGATCGAGCGCAGGTCGGGATAGGCACGGTCTCCCTCGACGCGCCCGGCGTTCGGGTTGACGGCGAAGACGTCGTAGCCGCGCTCGCGCAGGCGCTTGTAGACGGTGTTGCTGCCGTGCTGTTTGGGCCTGCGCGAGACGCCGGTGACGGCAACCCGCTTGTGGGCCAGGAACGCGGACGCGGCCTCGTCAATGCTGGGCATGACTCCTCCTCTCGTGGTTGGTGCCGGGCCCGGGGCGGCGGATGGCGCCGGCGATCAGCAGTCCTCCGCAGGCGAGGAGGATCGCGCCCGCGATCAGCGCTCCGACCGCGATCCAGCGCACCGCCGACAGGCGCGCGCCGAGGTCGGCCCGCACGTCGACGCCGCGTCGGGCGTCCGCATTCATCACGACGACCGTCCACGTGCCGCCCTTCGGCTTCCACTCCAGCGTCCGGGCTCCGACGCCGGCCGAGGACGCGACCCAGAAACGCCGGCTGCCGGGAGCGGAACGGGGCGTGCCGCCCGGGATCGCCTCGACCCTGTTGCCGAAGAAGTCCGAGATCACGGTGTGGTCGACGCCGGCCAGGTAGCGATCGACGTCGCCCGAGCGGCCGATCCCGACGAACAGCGGCCGGTCTCCACTCGTGGGCGTGACGCGGACCCGGATCCTGCCGAGCAGGCCAGGCGAGTACAGCCACCCGACTCCGGCCGATCCGAGCCGCGTGTGCTCGGTCGCGAGCGCCGCTCCGGACGTCGAGAACGAATGGCGACCGGTCGTGACGTAGCCGGCGTCGCGCTGCGTGAGATCGGCCCAGAGGCCCGTCCCGCCGCCGCCGAGAAGCGCCAGCGACAGCACCACCAGCAGCGTCCCGCCGCCGAGCGCCGTGATCCGGCCGGCCGTCCAGCGCGAGCGGCTGCCGCCCGTTGCCGCGACCGGCGGCGCTTGTGGTGCGACTCGGGGCTCGCTGGACATGAGGCCAGCTTGACGGTGCTCGGCCGGCGCGACATCGGGCGGACACCCTGATCTCGCACCCTGATCCGACCGCCCGCCGCGAGTCACGGGATCTCGACCTCGCTCACGCGGGTGACGGTGGTGCGCTCGGCGACGTACGGAGGCAGCGAGCCGAGCGCGTCCTCCTCGCTCTCGGCGTCGAGCGTCCACCAGATGACGTGGCCGCCGGAGCGGCACGAGGCGAGCGTCGGGCGGTGACGGAGCGGGCTCGGATGTCCCTTGAACGACGCGAACACGACGCCGCACTCCCGCGGCTCGTGCCGGTGCTCGAGCAGGTAACGAGACACGCCTCGAGCTTGGCGCGCCGGAGCGGCGGCGACATCGGGCGGGCACCCTGAACCTGCGCCCTGATCGCCTGGCATCCGTAGAAACCACTGAGCCGCGAACCGTGTTTTCGCGGATGGAGGGGCGGCGGCGCCGTGCAGCGATTGCCTACCTCCGGAGGAGGCGCGATGGCGCACGTGCTCGGATTACGAGAGACGAGCGAGCAGCACTTCTTCGTCGGGCGCGGCGAGGAGCTGGATCTGCTCGAGCGGGTGCTGGGCGGGCTCGAGCGTGGCCCGCCGGCCGCGATCGAGCTGGTGGGCGAGCTCGGGATCGGCAAGACGCGCCTGCTGGCGGAGCTGGCGGCTCGCGCGGAGCGCCGCGGCCACCTGGTGCTGGCGGGGTCGGCCTCCGAACTCGAGCGCGAGCTGCCGTTCTCCGTCTTCGTCGACGCGCTGGACGAGTACGTCGAGAGCCTCGACCCCGACCGCTTCTCGACGCTCGACCTCGACGTGCAGGCGGAGCTCGCGCAGGTCCT
>DATIER010000233.1:0-5120 GCA_035455605.1 Gaiellaceae bacterium | reverse complement strand
ACGTGCCACGCAGTGAAGGCCCTCGGCTCCGCTCGCCTAGGGGTGACGGCGTGACGCAGAGGCTTGGCGCGCGCTCGCGCGGCTCGACGCGGCGGCGGTGGCGGGGCTGGGGCCGAGGCGGTCGTGGGCGGCGGAGGTGGGGGCGCTGGCGCGGGCACGTACGTCGTCACCGGCGGTGGCGGCGGCGCGCTGTGGGCGGGTCCCGGGTAGGGGTCCGGTTTCGGGAGCGTGGTGGGAGGCGCACTCGACCCCGTAGCGGGCAGATACGCGAGGCCGAAGCCGACCAACCCGATCGCGAACAGGGGCAGGGCGTGCTTCCTATTCGAGGCCCGCCGCAGGCGGGCAAACGAGGCACTCGTGATTGACGCCAAGGGGGGCGGCCCCTTTCACTTCACCGCAGTCGCAGGCGTCGAACGTAGCACCCCGGATTTCGAATTCGACTGGCCGAAAGTCGAGTCTCACGGAGCCCGCCCGGCCCCACTCGGCGGCAAAGTTCCGACTTCGAGCCGCGGCTCCTCTCCGGCCGAGGAAGCCGCTCGTCAAGACGCCGAGCTCAGCCGAAGCCGAGGATGAACTTCGCGTCGTCGGACATCTTCTCCGGCGTCCACGGCGGGTCCCACGTCAGCTCCGTCTCGACGTCCTCGATCTCGGGCAGCGCACGCAGGACCTCCTCGATGTTCTGCTGGATCAGCGGGCCGGCCGGGCAGCCCATCGAGGTCAGGCTGTAGATCGCCTTCACCCGCGGGCCCTGCACCTCGACGTCGTAGAGCAGGCCGAGCTCGACGATGTCCATCCCGAGCTCCGGGTCCTCGACGGAGCGGAGTGCCTCGATCACGTCGTCGCGAGTCATCCCGGCCGAGTCTAGCCGCGGCCCGGTCGGCGACGCGCCGCCGCGTCAGTAGCCCGGCAGGCGCACTTCCTCGCGCCGCTCCCGCGCGAAGAAGTGGATCCCGTCGACGAACCGCACCCAGTTGCAGCGCGTGCACATCACGAGCGAGTGGGTGCGCGCGCTGTCGGCGAGGAAGCGGACGCCGCGCAGCAGGTCGCCGTTCGAGACGCCGGTCGCGACGACGATCACGTCGCCGGGCGCGAGGTCGTCGATCGTGAACAGCCGCTCGAGGTCGTCCACGCCGGCCTCGCGCGCCGCCTCCACCTCGCGGCGCGAGGTCGGCCAGAGCTGAGCCTGGAGCTCCCCGCCGAGGCAGCGCAGCGCCGCCGCCGTCAGCGCGGCCTGGCGCGTGCCGCCGATCCCGATCGCGAGGTGGTCGTTCGTGCCGCGGATCGCGGCCGAGATCGAGGCGGTCACGTCGCCGTCCTGGATCAGCTTGATGCGGGCGCCGGCGGCGCGGATCTCCTCGATCAGGTCGTGATGGCGCGGCCGGTCGAGCACGATCGTCGTGACGTCGTTGACCATCCGCCCGAACGCGTCCGCGATCGCGCGGATGTTGTCGCCGACCGGCTGCTTCAGGTCGATCGAGCCGCGGGCCTTGGGGCCGACCGCCATCTTGCGCATGTACATGTCGGGCAGGCGCTGGAACGAGCCCGGATCGCCGACCGCGACCATCGACATCGCGCCGTAGCCGCCGCGCGCGACGACGCCGCGACCCTCGAGCGGGTCGAGCGCGAGGTCGACCTCCACCCCGCCCGCTCCGACGCGGGTGCCGCCGGCGAGCTGGGCGCCCTCGTCGCCGGCGCCGATCACGACGTGGCCGTCGATCGGCAGTTGCTCGAGCGCGAGCTTCATCGCGGTCGCCGCGTCCTCCTCGGCCGTGTCCTGCTCGGCGCGGCCGAGCCAGCGCGCGCCGGCGAGCGCGGCCCGCTCGGTCACCCGGGCGTAGCTCTCGCAGAGGCAGAAGCGGTCCTGCACCGTCTCGCCCGTGCGCCCGGCCGCGACCTCGGTCTCGGTCACGACTGCACCTGCAGCGGCTCGGCCGCGGTGAGGACGAGCTCCATCACCTCGGCGATCGCGTCCTCGATGCTGCCGTTCTCGATCACCGGCACCTCGTTCTTCCTCGCGCGGCCCAGGATGTACGCCTGCACGAGTCGGATGTCGTCGAACGAGTCGAGGTACTTCTCGTACGGCCGCACGCCGTCGGAGTCGGTGTCGCGGATCCAGAAGTGGCTGGCGTGCGCCTCGCCGTCGTTGATCGCGAGCACACACTGGACGACGAGCGCGTTCTCGATCGGCGGCAGCATGCCCGGCACGAGGTGGACGCCCTCGAGCACCATCGACCAGCCCTCCTGCAGCGCCCGGTCGATCGCGGCGGTGACGCCGACGAGCACGTCGCGCGTCTGCTCGAGGAAACCGTCCAGCACGGCCTCGCTCGGGTCGGCGTCCTCGTCCGCCATCGCGCGCCCGGCCTCGAAGCTCGAGAAGTGGATCGCCGGCATGAACTCGCGCGAGAAGAAGGCGCGCATCGTCTGCCGGACGAAGTCGGTCGACGTGACGCGCGTGATCCCGAGCCGGTAGGCGACATCCGTGGCGACGGTCGACTTGCCCGTGCCGGTCGCGCCGCCGATCAGGAGGATGATCGGGAGGTCGAGCTCGTAGAGATCCTGGAAGCGGCGCAGGCGGCGCATCGCGCTGCGGCCGTCCTCCTCCCCGAGCGCGCCCTGCGCGATCTCCTCGAGGCGCTCGAGCGAGATCGACTCGCGGCCGCTCGCGCCGATGTCGTGCTCGGCGGCCAGCGCGATCTCGTAGGCGCGATCGGTCGAGATGCCGGCGCCCATCAGCGCCCGCGCCATCAGCCCCTTCGAGAAGGGCAGGCCGTCCTCGCCGCCGAGCGGCAGCGGCCTGCGGTGCCGACGATCCGTCACGGGATCAGCGCCTCCCGGGCGATCGCCTGGTCGGCCAGCCTGATCAGCTCGGTGTCGAGGTCGAGCACGCCCGCCGGGACGAGGTCGTTGTCGGCGAACACCACCTCGACCCCGCGCTCGAGCGCGGCCTCGGCGACGACGTCGATCGCGGCCGCCTTGATCTCGACGAGGTAGAGGTCGGCGTCGACGCGCGCGAGCTCGTCCCGCAGCGCCTCGCGCCGCGCGAGGTTGCCGCTGACGAGCACGACGTCGGCACCGAGCTCCTCGCGCAGGTGGCGCTCGATCGCCCCGTGCGCCGCGGCCGGCGCGGTCGAGAAGTACGCGACCCGCCTGCCGAGCACCGGCGAGACCGGCCGCGGCCGCAGCTCGACGGGCACGACCGGCACCTCCTTGACGGCGCGAATCGCCTCGACGAGCTCCTCGTCCAGGCCGCCGGTGACGATCACGAGGTCGGAGACGAGGATCCGGTACGCGTTCAGGTACTCGGCCGCCACGTCCCGCTGCGAGGTGCTCGTGACGAGGATCCGGGCGTCGGTCTCGACGGGAGGGATCGCCGCGCCGCTGCCGTCGAAGACGACGAGCTCCGGGTCGAGCTCGGCGGCGAGCGCCGCTCCGGCGAGCACGTTCGACTCGCCCGGCGTTCCCGCGAGGCCGCCGCCGCAGCGCCGGCAGCCGATCGTGACGACGCCGGCGAGCGCGGCAGTCTCGAGGTAGTCGGACGCCGCGTGCCGTCCGGCGCGGGAGAGCTCGACCAGCGCCTCGACCGTCGGCTGCGCCTCCGCGACCTCGGGGTCGGGCGGCCCACCGCGGCCCATGGCGACGACGACCACGTCGCGCTCGCGCGAGAGCAGCCGCGCCACGTGGCCGGTGACGGCGGTCTTGCCGACGCGCTTGCCGGTGCCGACGACCGACAGCGCCGGCAGCGGGAACGGAGCGAGCTCCGGCGGATCGAAGCGAAAGTCCGTCCCCTCGTACGGCAGCCCGAGCGCCAGCACGCGGCTCGCGACGCGGAACCGCTCGCGCGGCCCGAGCACGGGCTCGTCGGAGAGGTCGACCACGAGCTCGGGCTCGAGCTCCACGGCCGCGGCCTCGAGCGAGTCGACGACCGGTACGCCGTAATCCTCGCCGCCACGCAGCTTCTCGCTGCCGCCGGCGAGCCACAGCCCGACCACGTCGTGCGGCAGGCCCGCCAGCGCGTCGCGCACCACGGGCGCGTAGTGCTCCCCGTCGCAGATCGCCAGGACGCGCATCAGGTCCTCGTCGTGACCTCGTCCTCGATCCGCGACGTGTACTTCTCGAACGCGCGCGTCTCCGTCGAGAACTGGATGATCCGCTCCTGCCCGTGGAACGGGTACTTTCGCCACACGTCGACGTGGCGGTCGCTGACCTCGATCACGTTGTAACAAGGTCTCGTCTTGCCGCGCAGGCGCTGCGAGGAAACGGTCCCGGCGTTGACCACGAACAGGTTCTCCAGCCGCCACGCGTACGGCACGTGCTTGTGCCCCGAGAGGACGAGGTCGACCCCGGCGCGCTGCAGGCACTCGATGCAGTCGCCCGCGTCGTAGACGACGTTGCGCTCGCGCCCGGTGCCCGGGACCGGCAGCAGATGGTGGTGGAGCACGAAGATCCTCAGCTCGGCCTCGCCCGAGAACTGCTCCTCGATCCAGCGGTAGCGGCCGCGGCCGATCTGGCCGTGGTCGAGGTCCGGCTCCGTCGAGTCGACCGCGACCACGGTGACGCCGCCCTTGCGCAGGACGGAGTTGCGCTCGCCGAACAGCTCCTCGAAGTGCACGTAGCCGACGTTGCGCGAGTCGTGGTTGCCGGGGATCACGACGAACGCGTCGCACTCGATCCGGTCGAGGTACTCCTTCGCCATCGCGTACTCGTGCTTGAAGCCGAACGTCGTCAGGTCGCCCGAGCAGATGACGATGTCCGGGTCGAGCTCGTTGATCTCCGCGACCGCGCGCTCCATCAGGTTCGGCACGAAGTCGGGCCCGCCGCAGTGGATGTCGGAGATCTGCGCGATCGTGAAGTCCCCGTTGCGGCCGTTCGGCATAGGCCGAAGTGTAGAGCCGCCCATCCTGGAAGCAGCCTGTTTTCGGTGCTACGGTCGCCGCAGGGAAGCGGTCGGGAGGAGCGATGGAGTACCGGGTCCTGGGGTCGCTCGAGGTGCTCGACGACAGTGGGCACCCGCTTCCGCTCGGGGGTGGACGGCAGCAGACGGTGCTCGGCTCGCTGCTCTTGCACGCCGGCGACACGGTTCCGCTCGAGCGGCTCGTCGACGAGGTCTGGGAGACGCCGCC